>NZ_JBFAKX010000005.1:0-370821 GCF_040655935.1 Promicromonospora sp. NPDC050262
TGCTGCTTCCCCCAGTGCGACCGACCCGCCCAATGGGCAGACCTCGACCACATCCACCCCTACGACCACACGCTCGACCCCACCACACAACCACCAGACGCACCCGGACAAACCCGCGCCACCAACCTCCAACCCCTGTGCCGCGCCCACCACCTCGCCAAGACACACGGCGGCTGGAACGTCACCCGCCACCCCGACACCGGGAACACGACCTGGACCGCACCCACCGGCCACACCCACACCCGACCACCCACCCAGGTGGGCCACGTCAGCAATGACATCACCAGCCTCACCGACGACATCCGGCATCTCCTCGGACAGCACCCGACCCCGGGCTCGGCCGCGAGCTCCGCGTCCCCACCGACTCCCAGGAGCAGCCAACCGCACGGCCCACGCACACCCTCACTCCCAGCGGAACCGACGTTCTGACCAGATCCGGATCAGGATCCGGCCAGGAGGACCCGTGACATGCTCGGCCAATCCGACCGGGAGGCCGCTCCGCCAGGAGGACCGGCACCGGCACCAACGGGCTCATCCGACAAACGGACCACCTGCAGGAAGGGTGAACAGCCCGGCCGATGCGCCCCGTGCTCGCCCCGTGTCTGTGCCCGCGAACCTCAGATCAGCCCCCGAAGGCCGCCACGTTCCGACGCACCCAGTCCCCGAACGTGCGCGCCGGCCGCCCCAGCACCTTCTCGATGTCGAGGCTGACCTGCTGCTCCTGCGGCGTCGGCTCACCCAGGATCCCGAGCGTGCCGTCGACGACCGGCTCCGGCATGTACGCGAGCATGTCGGCACGCGCCTCGTCCCGGGTCTGCTCGACGAAGGCGATCGGCACACCGAGCGCCCGCGCGAGCACCTCGGTCCGCTCGCGCGGCGAGACGGCCGCGGGACCCGTCAGCACATAGGCGCGGCCCGCATGCCCGTCTTCAGCCAGGGCGGCGGCCGCGACCTCGGCGATGTCCAGCGGGTCGACGGCGGGCAGCGCGACGTCGCCGAACGGCGCGTGGACGGCGCGCTCCGACCGGACCGTCGGGACCCAGGCGAGCGCGTTGCTGGCGAAGTCGGCGGGCCGCAGCAGCGTCCACTCCAGACCCGAGCCCTGCACCCGCTTCTCCAGCTCGGCGAGCGGACCGTGCGAGGCCGACCCGGCCCGGGTGACGGCACCCAGCGAGGACAGCAGGACGAGCCGCCGCACGCCGGCCTCGGCGGCGATGCCGATGATCCGCTCGGTGTCCAGGTGCCCGCCCGAGCCCGGTACCAGCAGGAACAGGGCGTCCGCGCCGTCGACGGCGGCGCGCAGGCCCTCCGGTTCGGCCAGGTCGGCGCTCACCCCGCGAACCAACGGGCTGTCGAACGGGGCGGAACCCGCGCGGGAGACGGCGGTGACGTCATGGCCCCGTCGGACGAGCTCGGCGACCAGCGGACGGCCGATGTTCCCGGTGGCTCCGGTGACGACGATCATGGGTGCTCCTTGTCGGTAGGACACGGCCCTGAACCAGGGCCGGACGGCCTCCGAGGCCGCCGTGCCACCGACGTTACGAGCGTCAGTACAGTAGGTTCCCTCAGGAAAGTATTGGAGCCTGCCATGCCGAACGCGACGCCCGCCACGAAGCCAGGCACGAGCACCTGGTGCCCGCAGCCCGACGACGACCCGGCCACCGCGTGCCCCATCTCGCCGGTCGTCGACCTGGTGTTCAGCCGGTGGACCACGCCCATCCTGTGGGTGCTGCAGGCGCACGGGACCCAGCGCTTCGTCGAGCTGGAGCGGCGCATCGGAGTGACGCCGAAGGTGCTGACCCAGCGCCTGCGCCAGCTCGAACGGGACGGCCTGGTGCAGCGCAGGATCTACGCGGAGGTGCCACCGCGGGTGGAGTACGAGATCACGGAGCTGGGCAGCAGCCTGCAGGCCGTCTTCGCCGCACTGGGCGAGTGGGGCGACGCGCACATGGCCGACGTCGAGCGCTCCCGCGCCGACTACACGGGCCCGCTCCCCCGCTGAGACCACGGGCCCCCGGCGGGACGCCGGGGGCCTGTGGCAAGGGATCAGGCCTGCACGAAGCGGAGGAGCACCTCGTTGACCTCGGCCGCGTGCGTCCAGAGCAGGCCGTGCGGCGCGCCCTCGATCTCGACGTACTCCGCCTCCGGGAACGCGTCGTGGAACCGGCGGCCGGTGGCGTCGATCGGCAGGATGTTGTCCTTGGTCCCGTGCAGGATCAGGGACGGCTTGCCTGCGGCGCGGACGGCGGCGACGTCGGCCCGGAAGTCCTCGATCCAGGTCGGGACCACCGCGTACGCCGCGACCGGGGCGCTGCCCGTGGCAGTGTTCCAGCTGGCCGTGACGACCTCCGGGCTGATCCGCGAGCCGAGGTTCTCGTCCAGGTTGTAGAAGTCCTTGTAGAAGTCGGTGAACCAGGCGAAGCGGTCCGAGCGGGCCGCCTCCGCGATGCCGTCGAAGACGGACTGCGGCACGCCGTCCGGGTTGTCGTCGGCCGCCACGAGGAACGGCTCGAGCGAGGCGAGGAACGCGAGCTTGGCGACCCGCTCGTGGCCGTGGTTCTTGACGTAGCGGGCCAGCTCGCCGGTACCCATCGAGAAGCCGACCAGGATGACGTCGCGCAGGTCGAGGGTGGTCAGCACGGCGTCCAGGTCGGCGGCGAACGTGTCGTAGTCGTACCCGGTGCCGACCTTGGTCGACTTTCCGAAGCCTCGGCGGTCGTAGGTGATGACGCGGTAGCCGGCGGCGATCAGCTCACGCGACTGACGCTCCCAGCTGTTGCCGTCCAGCGGGTAGCCGTGGATGAGCACGACGGGCTGACCCGAGCCGTGGTCCTCGTAGTAGAGCTCCGTGGTTGTGCTGTTCTCGGTGCCGACCGTGATGAAACCCATGATCCGTCTCCTTCTCGACCCAGCGGAGAACGTTCGTTCTCCGCCCACATCCGTTACAGTAGAGAACGAACGTTCTCCGCGCAACTCGTGCGGGACACAAGACGGGGTGAGATCGCATGATCGACGAGAAGACGGCACGCGAGGACGTCGTCCGGGCCGCGGACGAGCTGTTCTACGCGCGCGGCGTCCAGGCCGTGGGCATGGACGCGGTGCGGACGGCGGCGGGCGTGTCCCTCAAGCGGATCTACTCGCTCTTCGCCTCGAAGGACGAGCTGATCGTCGCCGTGCTGCGCCACCGCACGCAGGTCTGGGACAGCGGGCTCGCCACGGCGTCCGAGCCGGCGACGACGGCCCGCGAGCGCATCCTGGCGATCTTCGACTTCCTCGACGCGTGGTTCCGCGAGCCGGACTTCCGCGGCTGCGCGTTCATCAACACCCACGGCGAGCTGGGGGCGTCGTCGACCGCCGTCGCGGACGCCGTCCGCGAGCAGAAGCGCACCTTCGGCGAGTACGTCGCCCGCCTCGTGGCCGACGCCGGGGCGCCGGCCGCCCTGGCCCCGCAGCTCGCCATCCTGGCCGAGGGCGCGCAGACCACCGCCGCCATCGCGGGGACCCCGGAGGCCGCGCACCACGCGCGGGCGGCCGCCGAGACCCTGCTCGACGCCGCGACCGGCCCCCGCCGGTGAAAGGATGACACCATGACGATCGACGAGTCCGACGGCAGCGCGCGGGAGGCCACGCCCCACGCCGCGCAGATCGCCCCCCACGACGCCGACTTCGCGTTCCGCTGGGCCTACGGCAACCCGGAGGCGCCGTTCACGATCGTGGAGTTCGGCGACTTCGAGTGCCCGTACTGCGGCGCGGCCAAGCCCGTGCTGCACGAGCTCATCAAGAACTCGGACGGCCAGGTGCGCCTGGTCTGGCGCCACTTCCCGCTGTTCGAGCCGCACCCGTACGCGCTGACGGCGGCCCTGGCGGCCGAGGCCGCCGGCCACCAGGGCGCGTTCTGGCCGATGGCCGGCCTGCTCTTCAAGAACCAGGACAGCCTGGACGACGCGTCGATCGTCCGGTACGGCGACCAGCTCGGGCTGGACACCAGCACCCTGGTGGGCGATCCCGCCCAGAAGTTCTCCGACGCCGTCCGCACGGACTACCAGGACGGGATCGACGCCGGCGTGCACGGCACGCCCACGCTGTTCATCAACGACGAGCCCTACCTGGGCGACGTCACCGTGACCGACCTGCGCGACACGATGGGGCTGTCGCGCAAGCGCACCTCGCGGTGGGGCCGGTAGGCCCTACCGCTTCAGGAGTCCACGCAGGAGGGCGACCACCTCGGCCGGCGACTGCTCGGCCATGAAGTGTCCGGCGTCCAGGGTGCGGTGGTCGAGGTCGGCGGCCCAGGCGGACCACAGCCCCGCCGCGTCGTAGCCGAGCGCGCTGCCCCAGTCCTGCTGGACCACCGTGACCGGCATGGTCAGGCGGCGGCCGGCCGCCTGGTCGGCCCGGTCGTGCTCGACGTCGATGCCCGCCGACGCCCGGTAGTCCGCCACGATCGACGGGACGGCCTCGCGCGAGGCCCGCAGGTACTCGGCCCGGACGTCGGCCGGGATCGCCTCGGCGCTCGTGCCCCAGGCGTCGAGGAAGAACCCGAAGAACTCGTCGGCGGAGGCCTCGATCATGCGCTCGGGCAGGCCCGGGGGCTGCGCCATTAGGTAGAGGTGGAAGGCGACGGCCGCGTCGGCGCCGTGCAGCACGCCCCACATGTCGAGGGTGGGCAGCACGTCCAGGATCGCCAGGTGCGTCACACGGTCGGGGTGGTCCAGTCCCGCACGGATCGCGACCAGGGCGCCGCGGTCGTGGCCGGCCAGTGCGAACGTCTCGTGCCCGAGAGCCTGGGCCAGCCCCACCACGTCCTGCGCCATGGTCCGCTTGGAGTAGGTGTCGCGGTCGTGCTCGGCCGGCTTGTCGCTGGCCCCGTAACCACGCAGGTCGGGGACGATCACGGTGTGCTCGCGAGCGAGGTCCGCCGCGACGTGCCGCCACATGAGGTGCGTCTGCGGAAACCCGTGCAGCAGCACCACTGGGCTGCCGGCGCCGCCGACCGCTACGTTGAGGTGGACGTCGCCCACGGCGACGCGCTGGTACTCGAACTCAGGGATTGTCGTTGTCATGCCCCCAATCTCCGCCACGTGGATGAGCAGCCGATGAGTGACCGATCAGGTGGGCCCGCCGCGGCGACGGCGCCGGTCCGGGTGGGCGTGCTCGGCCCGGTCACGGCCTGGGCCGACGACGCCGAGGCGGCGCTCGGCGGCCCGCGTCAGCGGGCGGTGCTCGCGCGCCTGGTGGCAGCCCGGGGCCGGGTGGTAACCGCCGGCCGGCTGGTCGAGGACCTCTGGGACGAGCCGCCGCAGGGCGCGCTCGTGGCGCTGCGCACCTTCGTCGCGGCCCTGCGCCGGGCGATCGAGCCCGGGCGTGCGGCCCGCACCCCGGCGCGGGTGCTCGTCACCGACGGCCCGGGGTACGCGCTGCGCCACGTCGACGTGGACGCCTGGGCGTTCGAGGCGGCGGTCTCGGGCGCGCGGGACCAGGCGCCCGCCGCGGCCCGCGCCGCGCTGGACCGGGCGCTGGGCACCTGGCGCGGCGCGGCGTACGCGGGCCTGGAGCAGCCCTGGGCCGTGGCCGAGCGGGGCCGCCTCGCCGAGCTCCGGCTGGTCGCGGTCGAGCGCGTCGCCGAGGCGCGCACCAACCTCGGCGAGGCCGCCGACGTCGTGCCCGACCTGGACGCGCACGTGATCGAGCACCCCTGGCGCGAGGAGGGCTGGCGGCTGCTCGCGCTGGCACTGTACCGGTCGGGCCGGCAGGCCGACGCGCTGGAGGTGCTCCGCCGGGCCCGCGCCATGCTGACCGGCGAGCTCGGCATGGACCCGGGGCCGCGGCTCGCGGAGCTGGAGGCGCAGGTGCTGCGGCACGACCCGGGCGCAGGTGGCACGCCGGGCGCCGACGACGTCTGGCGGGACACGACGTCCGCGTACGAGCGCGTGGTGGCCGCCGGGGCCCGCGCCCGGCTGGAGTCGACGACGACGCTGCTGCGCACGCTCGCGATGACCGGCGGCGATGGCCTGACCGCCGCCCGCACGCAGCGCGTGGCCGCCGTCGGCGCCGCGGAGCAGCTCGGCGACCCGGACCTCACGGCGCGCGTGATCGGCGCGTTCGACGTGCCGGGTGCCTGGACCCGGTCCGACGACGCCGGCCTGGCCGCCCAGGTGGTCGCCGCCGCCGAGCGGACGCTCGCCGCGCTGCCCGACGACACGCCCGGCGCCGTCCGGGCCAAGCTCCTGGCGACGGTGGCCGTCGAGTCACGGGGCCTGGCCGGGGCCCGCGGCCCGCAGGCGGCGCACCAGGCCGAGGCGCTCGCCCGACGGTCCGGCGACCCGGCGGTCCTCGCGTTCGCACTGGCCGGGCGGTACCTGACCCGGTTCGAGCACACGGGCCTGGCCCTGGAGCGCGACGCGACCGGCGCCGAGCTGGTGTCGCTCGCCGCCCGGCACGGGCTGGCGACGTTCGAGATCCTGGGGCACCTGGTGCGGGTGCAGGCCCTGTCCGCCCTCGGACGGTGGTCCGACGCGCAGCGGCACGCGGACGACGCCGGTGCGCTCGGGTTGCGGCACGAGCGCCCGCTGGTGGGCGTGTTCACCGCATGGTTCGGGGCGCTGCGGGCGGCGGCCTCGGGCGCGCCGGACGGGAAGGATCCGGCGGCCCGTGCCGGCGTCGAGCGCGGATACCGTGCGGCCGCCGCGACGCTCGACGACGCGGGCATGCCGGGGCTCACCGAGGGCCTGCTGCCGCTGGCGATCCTCGCGCTGCGGGTCTGGCACGAGCTCCCGGCGGACGGTGGCCCGGCGTCCCCCAGGGAGACCGGGGCCGTACCGACCCTGGACGACACCGACTGGGGCCCCTACGAGCCCTGGGCCCGCCCGCACCTGCTGCTGGCCCGCGGTGCCCACGGCGACGCGGCGGCGATCGCGGCGGCCGCCCAGGCCGTGCGCCGGATCCCGGACCCGCCGCCGGGCCTCCTGGCCGAGGTCCTCTGGGTCCTGGCCGGGCGCGCCGCCGTCGCGGTGGGCGACCGCCGGATGGCCGAGCGCGCCCGCGCGGCCCTGGCCCCGGCCGCCGGGGAGATCGCGGCGGGCAGCGGCGTCCTGACGGCAGGCCCGGTCCAGGACCACCTGGACGCGCTGACCGCCTTCCTCGCCGGCTGACCCGCGGACGAACCTACCGATCATCAGCCCCACGAGGTGCCCGTAGCGCACCTGGCCGGAGCCACCACCGCCGGCCGCACCGCGTCGTCGCCGGAGTATCGTGAGACGTGGACGAGTCCGGGACGCCTCGGCCTGGGACTGGTCCTGAACCTTCTTGAGAGGTAGGCGTCATGAAGACGTCGATCGCCGGCCCGCCAGCTGACAGCTCCTTGCGCGGACCCCGCGGAGCGTTCCGATGAGCACCTCGGCCTGGATCCTGATCCTGATCCTTGCTCTCGTCCTGATCGGCCTCGCGATGGCCGTCAAGATCGTCAAGCAGTACGAGAAGGGTGTGCTCTTCCGGTTCGGCCGGCTCAAGGGCACCCGCGAGCCGGGCCTTCGAGTCATCATCCCGGTGGTCGACGTGCTGCACCGGATCTCCTTGCGGATCGTCACGATGCCGATCCAGTCCCAGGGCATCATCACCAAGGACAACGTCAGCGTCGACGTGGCCGCCGTCGCCTACTTCCGGGTGGTCGACGCCGTGAGGTCCGTGATCGAGATCGAGAACGTCACCGCGGCCATCAACCAGATCGCCCAGACCACACTGCGGAACGTCGTCGGGCAGCACGCGCTGGACGAGATCCTGGCGGAGACCGACCGGATCAACGACGCCATCCGTCTGATCCTTGATCGCACGACCACCGAGTGGGGCCTCCAGATCACGTTGGTCGAGCTCAGGGACATCCAGCTGCCCGAGACCATGAAACGCGCCATGGCGCGTCAGGCCGAGGCCGAGCGGGAGAAGCGCGCGAAGATCATCAACGCCGAGGGCGAGCAGCTCGCCGCCTCGAGGCTGGGCGACGCCTCCGACATCATGATGGTGCATCCGCTGGCCTTGCAGCTGCGCAACCTGCAGACGTTGGTCGAGCTCGGCGTCGACAGGAACACCACGGTCGTGTTCCCTGCGCCGCTGATGAGCACCATCGGCGAGCTCGGCACCTTCCTGGCCCGCGAAGAGGCGGCCGCGGCGGAGAGAGCACCGGCCGGCGGCGGCGACGCCACCCCGGCACAAGGGCCGGGGCACCACCCGAGGCCGACGGTGCCCTGACGGCTCACGCCGGCGGGCGCCACGCCCCCTCGGGCAGCGGCGGCGGGCCGGAGGCCTCGTGGGGCGAGCACAGCGGCAGCCGGTCGCCGAAGTACCGCAGGATCACGGCGCCGATGACGCCCGACAGGATCGACCCCACGAGGATGCCCACCTTGGCCTCGTTGATCAGGGCCTCGTCGTCGAAGGCGAGCTCGCTGACGAACAGCGCGATGGTGAAGCCGATACCGCACAGGAACGCGCCCCCGGCGAGATGCCCGTAACGCACCCGGCCCGGGAGCGTGCCCAGTCCCGTCACGAGCGCGATCATCGCGCCGAGGAACACACCTATCCCCTTGCCGAGCACCAGTCCGACCAGCACGCCGAGCGTGACGGGACTGGACATCGCCGCGTCGATGGACTCGCCGGAGAGCATGACGCCGGCGTTGGCCAGGCCGAACACCGGTACCACGACGTACGAGCTCAGCGGGTGCAGCGCGTCGAGCAGGCGGTCGCTGGTCGGCACGGCGGACTGCGCGGCGCGGACGGCGAGCCGTGACCGGGCGGGGTCCAGCTCCTCCATGAGCGCGCGACCGTAGAAGCCGAAGTGGAGGCGCGCCTCGTCGTCGTTGCCGTGCCGCGCCGTGGGCACGGCGAGGCCCACGACCACACCCGCGAGCGTGGGGTGCAGCCCCGACTCCAGGACGACCACCCACAGGACGGCGCCCACGATCAGGTACGGCGCGATCTGCCAGATGCCGATCCAGCGCATCGCGAACAGGACGACGGCCAGGACCGCCGCGAGCACGAGCGCGCCCATCATGAGCGCGTCGGAGTAGAAGATGCCGAGCAGGGCGATCGCGCCGATGTCGTCGAAGATCGCCAGGGTGAGCAGGAAGATGCGGAGCTGGTCCGGGCAGCGTGGCCCCACCAGCGCCAGCACGCCGATGACGAACGCCGTGTCCGTGGACATCGGCAGGCCCCAGCCGGCGGCGTCCGGCCCGGACGGGTTGATCAGCAGGTAGATGCCGATCGGCACGGCCAGCCCGCCGATGGCCCCGAACAGCGGCACCGACGCGGCGCGGAAGCTGCGCAGCTCGCCCACCGTCAGCTCGCGGTTGACCTCGACGCCGACCACGAGGAAGAACACGGCCATGAGGAAGTCGTTGACCCAGTGGTGCAGCGAGAGGTGCAGCTCCCACGTGCCGACCGTGAGGTTGATCGGCGTGTCCCACACGGCCTCGTACGAGCCGCCCGCCACGTTCGCCCACACCAGCGCGACGGCCGACGCCGCGAGCAGCAGCGTCGCGCCCCCGCCCTCGGTCGCGAAGTAGCTGCGCAGTCCCGGCGAGAGGCGGGGATACGGGATGACGACCCTGGGCCTCGGCCCTGGTCGGGTGGGTACTCCCGTAGGGATCCGGTCTGCCACGGGTCAAGGATAGAAGACGCCGACGGCGTCAGCCGATCCGCCGCGTCGCCGCCAGCGTCCCCAGCAACGCCAGTCCCTCCGCCGACGGCGACCCCGCGTGCGCGTGATACACCACCAGCTCCTGCCCCGGCGCGCCCCGCACCTCGAACACGTGCACCCGCAGCTCCAACGGCCCCACCTCGGGGTGCCGGAACCGCTTGGAGTCCAGCCGCTTGCCCCGCGCGTCGTTCCGCCCCCACAGTTCCACGAAGTCCGGGCTCTTCACGCGCAGCTCGTCCACCACGGCCCGGATCCGGGGATCACCCGGCATGAGCCCGTCCGCGAGCCGGAGACCCGCCACCGCGTTCTCCGCGACCAGGTGCCAGTCCGGGTAGAGGGTGCGCGCGCCCAGGTCGAGGAACACGGTGCGCGTCAGGTTCCGCGAGAACGGGAAGCCGCCGAAGAGCGCCTCGCCCAGCGGGTTCGCGGCCAGCACGTCGAAGGCCCGCCCGAACACGAGCGCCGGGCTCCCGGTCCAGGAGAGCATCAGCTCCAGCAGCGCGGGATCCACCTCCTCGACCGGCGCGGGCGGCGTCGGCCGAGGGCTGAGCCCGGCGAGACGGTACAGGTGCTGCCGGCCGTCGTCGTCCAGGCGCAGCACCTCCCCGAGCGAGTCGAGCACCTGCGGCGACGGGCTCACCTCGCGGCCCTGCTCCAGCCGCACGTAGTAGTCCACGCTCACGCCGGTGAGCATGGCCACCTCCTCGCGGCGCAGGCCGACGACGCGGCGGCGGCCGTAGACGGGCAGCCCCAGCGCCTCCGGGGTCAGCCGGTCGCGCCGGCCGCGCAGGTAGTCGCCGAGCGGGGAGGAGGTCATGCCCCGACGGTACGACGGCCGCCGTCGTCCATCCAGGGTGCGCTGCACCCAGGAGGACGGCGTCCTTCCGGGCCGCTGGACGGCGAACGAGCCTGGAGCCATGACCACATCAACGAGCAACCCCAAGGTCGTCCTCGTCACCGGCGCCAGCAGCGGCATCGGCGAGGCCACGGCCGTCCGCCTCGCGGCCGAGGGTCACGACGTCGTCCTCGCCGCCCGGCGCACGGAACGCCTCGACGCCGTCGCGGAGAGGATCCGGGCCGACGGCGGCCGGGCCGCCACCCTGAGCCTCGACGTGACCGACGCCGACGCCGTCCGAACCGCGGTCGACGCCGTGGTCCGGGACCACGGCCGGATCGACGTCATCGTGAACAACGCCGGGATCATGCCGCTGTCCCGGCTCGACGCCCTCCTGGTCGACGAGTGGGACCAGATGATCGACGTCAACGTCCGCGGCCTGCTGCACGGCATCGCCGCGGTGCTGCCCCACTTCCGCCGGCAGGGCGGCGGGCACGTCGTGACGGTCGCCTCGATCGGCGCGCACGAGGTGTACCCGACGTCGGCGGTGTACTCGGCGACGAAGTTCGCGGCCTGGGCCATCACCGAGGGGCTGCGCATGGAGTCCGACCCGAGCATCCGGGTCTCCACCATCACGCCGGGGACGGTCGAGAGCGAGCTCGCCGAGCACATCTCCGACCCGGACGCGCAGACCTACATGAAGTCGTTCCGCCGCAACCTGATCCCGGCGGACGCGATCGCCCGCGCGATCTCGTTCGCCCTGGACCAGCCCGCCGACGTCGACGTGAACGAGATCATCGTGCGCCCGGCGGCCCAGCGCTGACCGCGTGCCGTCACGGCGTGCCGAGCAGCGGCTCCAGCGTCGTGTCGAGCGTGGTCTCCAGGTAGGACAGGCGCCCCGTGGCCCGCAACATCACCACACCGCCCTGGACGGCGGTGAGGATGCTGCGGGCCGTGTCGCGCACGGGCAGGTCGGACCGGGCCGTCCCGTGGACGATCAGCGCCTGGACGCCGGCGATCAGCGCGCCCTCCCACCGATCGTAGAGGTCGCTGACGATCTGGCGGGCCTCGGGCGACGAGCTGCCGAGCTCGGAGGTGAGCGCCCCGAGGGGACACCGTTCGCCGAGCTCGGCGTAGTGCCGCAGCACGGCCCGGCGCCAGGCCCGCCAGCTCTCCGGCGTCGACAGGTCGTCGACGTACGGGCGCTGCGCCTCCATGACCTGCTCCGCCTCGTAGGCCGACACCGCCACGAGCAGGCCCGACCGGCCGTCCGGGAAGTAGTGGAAGAGCTGGCTCTTGCTCGTGGCTGTCGCCCGCAGCACCTGGTCCAGGTTGGTCTCCGCCGCGCCCTGCTCGCGCATCAGCAGGGCGGCGCCCGACACCAGCCGCAGCCTGGTCGCGGCGCCCCGCGCCGTCATCCGCATGCTCATCTCCTCAGGCTAGCCACGACGGCGCGGGACTGGACGCCACGGTCCAGTGCTCAGCGGAGCGGACGGAAGGTCGCGCGGATGTCCTCGACGACCGCCTCGGGGTTCTCCCACGGCGTGAAGTGCCCGCCGTGCTCGTGCGCCTTGAGGTAGGTCGGGTTGTACCAGGGCTTCTGGGCGGGGTCGTCGAGGAAGAACTGGACCCGCTGCTCGGTGCTCACGCCGGGCGGGTTCTCGTTGCCGAGGAACGTGAGCCCGGTGGGCGCCTCGATGATCGGGGTGCGGTCGTGCGCCGGCGTCCACGGGTAGCGGTTCGCGTTGACGTACGAACGGATCGAGCTGGTGATGGAGCGGGTGACCCACCAGATCGTGGCGTTGGTGATCAGGTGCTCCCGCGGGAAGACGCTCTCGACGTCGCCGTGCGACTCGCTCCACTTGGTCCACCGGCGCAGGATCCAGGCGAGCATCCCCACCGGCGAGTCGGCGAGCCCGTAGGCGAGGTTCTGGTTGTCGAGGATGTGCACGGCCACGTGCGACGCGTACCGGTCCTGGAAGGCGAGCACGCCGTCCCGGACCTCGTCGGACGCCCCGGGCGGCACCATCGCGCCGCCGGTCAGGTCCCACGGCCGCTCGCCCTGGAAGAGGTCGAGGTGGATGGCGTGGCCCAGCCAGATGCCGTACAGGTCCTTCGCGTACTTGTGGCCGAGCTGGCTCGTGACCAGGGCACCGTAGTCCGCTCCGGCGGCGGCGTACCGCTCGTAGCCGAGGTGGTCGGTCATGAGCGCGTGCCAGAGCTCGGCCATCTTCCAGAAGTTCATGTCCGGGCGGCCGGTCGGCGTCGAGAAACCGAAGCCCGCCAGCGACGGCACGATGACGTCGAACGCGTCGGCCGGATCGCCGCCGTGCGCGGCGGGGTCGGTCAGCGGCCCGATCACCTTGGACCACTCGCGGTAGCTCCACGGCCAGCCGTGGCTCATGATCAACGGGATCGGCGCCGGCCCCTTGCCCGCCTCCTTCACGAAGTGGATCGGCGTGCCGTCGACCGTGACCCGGTACTGGTTCGCCTCGTTCAGCGCGCGCTCGGCCGCCCGCCAGTCGAACTCGTCCAGCCAGTAGGCCACGAGCTCCTTCATGTAGGCCTGGCTGGTGCCGTAGTAGGCGTCGGACTCGTCGATGTCGGCGGGCCAGCGCGTGTTGCGCAGGCGGTCCTTGAGGTCGTCGATCGCCTCCTGGGGGATCGCGACGGTGAACCGGTGGCGCTCCAGGTCGGTGTTCTCGGTGGCGGGCATGGTGGTGCTCCTTCGGGGGTCGGGTACCGGCGCGCTCGTCATGCGAACTCCAGCCGGGTGCGGGTCTGGGTGCGGGTGGCGATGCGCCACTCGCCGGCGACCCTGCGGTAGGTGACGTGGTAGTGACCCCAGCCGCGCATGGTGCGGAACGGCGGCAGGGTGTCCCCGGGTGCGGGCTCGGGGATCGCGCTGTCACCCCGGAAGATGAGATCGGCCATCGCCCAGACCGCCGAGGCGGTGTCCGGGGTCTCCAGGTCGATCTCGTGGGTGAGCAGCTGGTGCAGCGGCTGCACGTCGCCGGAGTTGCGCGAGCCGAGCTGCTCCGCGATGTCGGCGGGACCCGTCATGCTGACGATCTCCTTGCCGTCGACGTCGAGGGAGCGGAACCAGCCGTCCTCGGCGAACAGCCCGGCCAGGTCCTGCCAGCGCTTCTCGTCGGCGTAGCGGGCGTAGCGCGCCTCGAGGCGGCGGATGTCCTCGATCGCGTTCAGGGTCTCCAGGTCTCTCATGGCTCTTTCCTTCCGCGCGCCGGCTCAGAGACCCAGGAGGCGCTTGGCCTCCAGCGGGTTGGTGCAGTCACGCCAGGCGGCGATCTTCCCGTCGCGGATCTCGTAGACCGCGAGGTTCCTGATCGGGGCGAGGGGCTTGCCGGCGAGACCGAGGCCGTGCACCTGCTCGGCGATCACGACGTCGCCGTCGACGGCCTGGTGGAGGGTCTCGAACCGGACGCCGACGAAGGTGCGGAACACGCCCGCCCACATCGCGACGAGGTCGGCCCGGCCGCGGACCTCGGGGTCGCCGTAGTTCTCGAAGACGATGTCGTCGGCGAAGTAGGACCCGAGCAGGGCGGCGTCCTTCTTCGCGAAGGCGTCGACGAACTCGCGCACGAGGGCGTCGTTGCGCGCCTCACGCTCGGTGCTGGTGCTGGTGCTGCTGGACATGGGGCTTCTCTCCTCGACTGGACTGTGCGGTCCACTGTGAGCCCCATAAATTGGACTAGCAAGTCCAATCCTTGCTACGCCCGCGGCCACTCCGCCGACACGCCCGCCCCAGACACGTTCGAGGCCCGGGTTTCTTCGCTTTGAGCCTGCTCAAAGCGAAGAAACCCGGGCCTCGAAGGGGAGGGTCAGCAGCCCCCGGTCACGGCCCCGTCGTCAGGTACGTCACCTGACGCGACGAGTTCACCGTCTCCCCCGTGTTGTTGATGACGCGCCGGATCGTGCCCACGCCGCCCAGCGACACGGTGACCATGTTGTGGAAGCGCACGCCCGACCGGACGGGCACCTCGAAGGCCCGCGCGTTCGCCACCGCCGGGTTGACGTTGAAGAACGCGTAGCTGCCCAGCCCCCAGGCCTGGTGGTCGGTCACGGCGTCGCCGACCTTGTACGCCGCCCAGCCCTCCGTGGAGCCGTTCATGTACGCGGCCTGGTTCGGCGGGTCGTACGGCATCTCGTTCTGGTAGAAGTACGTGCGCCCGCGCTCGCCGTTCCAGATGGTCTGGTACTGCTGGTAGTGCTCGACGAACAGGCCGTACATGGTCACGTCGTCGCCGTTGACGATCAGGCCGTTACGGCCGGTGTTGATGTTCCAGCCCACCGTCCCGTTGTTGCCGTGGTCGGCCCGCCAGATCCAGGCGTGGTCGCCGATCACGTCGTCACTGTTGACCTCCATGCTCACCACGGCCTTGCCGGCGACCGAGCCGCCCACCCGGATGAACACGTCGGACAGCACCGTCGGGTTGGCCGCGTGGTCGGCCGACGAGCCGGCCGGGCCCACCTGCAGCAGCACGTTCGAGCCGCCGGTCCCGGCGTCGAACATGATCCCGGCCAGGCGCACGCCGTCGACGTCGGCCACGCGCATGGCGTCGATGCCGCCCTGCGGGACGAACGTGGCGAGGCCCAGCCCCAGCACCACCGTGTCCGCACGGTTGACCTGGAGCGTCTGGTTGATCTGGTAGGTGCCCGGCGTGACCAGCAGGTGCTTGCCGGCGGCGAGCGCCGTGTTCATGCTGGCGGCGGTGTCGCCCGGCCGCACCACATGGAAGTCGCCGATCGGCAGGGACCGGCCGGCGGGGTCGCCGTTGGCCCAGGTCGTCCCGGTGGAGCCGGACCGGACGGCCGGGACGAAGACCCGGTAGGAGCCGTTGTCGTCGACGTAGAGGTACGGCTTCTCGGCGACCTTCGGGGTGGTCGCGATGGTCGTGTAGGGCGGGTTGGGGAAGCTGTTCGACGGCGTCCCCGTGCTGCCCACGAACACCTGGTTCCAGTTCGACCCGGTCCAGCTGCCCATGGCGGAGTTCCGGGTGAGGAACTGCTGCTGGGTGCCGGAGTTGATCTGACCGTCGATCTTCGAGTCGGCGATGAAGCCGCCGGACGACCAGCCGCCGTCGGACAGGGCGAGCCCGCCGCGCAGGTGCATGCGCCGGTAGGGCGCCGCCTGGGACACCGACCAGCGGTCGTTGCCGTCGGCGGGCGTCACGGACAGGCCCTCGGCGGAGCGCCAGAAGTTCTGCGTGGCGTTCTGCGAGCCGTCCGGCCACCAGTCGGCCTCGACGTGCACGTGGCCGTTGATGTTCACGTCGTCGGGCACCAGGCCGAGGCCCGCCACCTGCGTGAAGAAGCCGACGTTCGCGTCGACGTCGTAGGAGCCCGGGTAGAACAGGAGCGCCTGGCGCTGGGGTCCGAACTGGTTGGTCTCCTGGGCGTCGAAGACGCTGTTGAGCTTGGCCTGGACCGCGGAGTCGGACATGGAGGTGTCGAAGACCGCCACGTTCGGGCCGAGGTCCGGGTTGGCCGGGTCCGGCAGGACCGGGTCGGGGTTGGGCTGCGGCACCGAGCCTCCGTTGTGCGTCCACTTCTGGTTGGCGGCGCCGGTGCAGGTCCAGAGCTGCACCTTGGTCCCGTTGGCCGTGGCGCCGCCCGTGACGTCCAGGCACTTGTTCGCGGCCTGGTTCACCAGGTCGCCGGCCCCGGTCAGGGTCCACTTCTGGCTCGCCAGGGAGGCGTAGCAGTCCCACAGGTGGACGACGGCGCCGTTCGCCGTCGAACCGTCCGCGACGTCGAGGCACTTGCCGCGCCCGCGGACGGAGCCGTCGTCGGCGAAGGTCCAGGACTGGTTGGCGTTGTTCGCCGTGCAGTCCCAGACCTGGGGCCGGTTGCCGTTCGCCGTGGACCCGTCGGTCACGTCGAGGCACCGGCCGCTGCCCGAACCGACGATGGTGCCGGTGGAGGCGGCGACCGCGCCGGGGGACGCGACCACCCCCAGCAGGCCAGCGAGCAGGACGGCGCTCAGTGCGCCGACCACCTTCCGAACAGGGGACATGGCAGCCTCCGGCAGGGTCTGGCGCCGCATCGTCGCGGCGGCACCTCACCCTACCGATCCACTTACTAACCTGTCAGTAGGTAAAACCCCGTATCAGCGCCGCCGAGGCAGGGGCTTGGGCTCGGCCGGGTCCGCGCCCTCCCCGCCCGCCGGGACCGCCGCGGCCGGGGCCAGGGCGGCGGCCAGCTCGCTCTCGTCGGCCGTCGCGCGGCAGTAGACCCGCTTGCCGGTGCCCTTGCACAGCTCGTGCAGGCCGGCGGCGAAGGCGTGCAGGTCCTCGGGCTCGGCGCGGCGGAACCGCCGCGAGAGCGACCAGTGCTTGACGACGTCGTCCAGCGTGGTGGGTCGCACCATGCCGAACAGCGTGACCAGATGGTTGGACAGCCGGATCAGCAGCCGGGCGCCGTCCGGGCTCTCGGCGACGAGCTGCGCGCTGCGCAGGCCGTCGTCGCCGGTGGGACCACCGAGCAGCCGCTCCAGCTGGCCCAGCACGGAAGCGGGATCGACCACGTGGGATGCCACGGCTCCGTCGATCTCGCCGCCGTCGATCGTCAGGGCAGCCGTCTCGTCGTCCGGGGCTGCGAAATACTCGAACCTCATGCGCGCATCTTTCCGCATGTCAGGGGGTGCTCGGTGCCATTCTTCACGCGAACCGGTCCGGGTTCATGAAGCTCACGTCGCCGTAGGTGGGCTCCCCGACCGCGATCTGCGCCAGCAGCTCGCCCACGCCCGCGACGTGCTTGAACCCGTGCCCGCTGTCGCCGCCCGCCATCACCAGGCGCGGGTCGCCGCCGGGCCGGCCCACGAGGAACTGCTCGTCCGGCGAGTTGGTGATCATGCAGGGGATCGCCTTGACCGGGACCGGGTCCACCTGCGGGAACGCGGCCGCCACGGTCTCGGCCAGGCGGTCGACGTCGGTGCGCGGGTGGATGTAGCGGTCCAGCTCGTCGGGGTCGGTGTCGTCGTGGCCGTGGTCGCTCAGCCCGATCTTGATGTGGAAGCCGTCGCCGCTGCCGTGCCCCCAGAGGCCGCGCCCGTCGGCGAGCTCGTAGATGAACGAGGGGAAGGCCGACAGGTCGAACGCCTGGTCGGCGCCCGTCCGGGGCGCGAACCAGAACAGCGGCGTGCGGCGCGGCCGCAGCGGCAGGCCGGGCAGGAGCTTCGCGTTCCAAGCCCCGGCGGCCACCACGGCCTGCCCGGCCTCGAACACGGCGGTCGGCGTGGTCACGCGCACGCCGCCGTCCACGAGCTCCACCGCCGTCACGCGCGTGCCGGGGTACACCTGGGCGCCCGCCTCGACGGCCGCCCGGACCTGCGCCCGGACGTTGCGCTCGGGAAAGCACAGGCCGCCCTCGGGGTCGAACACCCCGACGGTCTCCTCGTCGTACCCGGCGTACTGCGGGTACCGGCGCACCAGCTCGTCGTGCGACAGGTGGTCCAGCTCGACGCCGGCCGCGGCGGCCGCCGCCGTCGTGCCCTGGACCACCCGCGAGGCCGGGCCGCCCACGTTCAGGCAGCCGGTCTGCTCCACGTAGGACTCGCCGTACCGCTCCCCCAGCTCGGTCCACAGCGCGAGCGACCGGCGCGCCACCGCGGCGAGCCCGGGGTGCTCCATGCAGGCGACCCGGAACAGCCGGGTCACGCCGTGCGAGGAGCCGAGGTTGTGGCCCACGTCGAAGCGGTCGATGCCGGCCACGGAGACGCCGCGCTCCGCGAGGCGCCACAGCGCGGCGCTGCCGAACCCGCCGAGCCCGACCACGACGACGTCGGAGGTAATGGTGTTCACCTCCGCACGCTAACCCGCGGCCGGGCCGGGCGGGACCGCCCGCCCGGCCGTCGAGATCAGGACGCCGGGCGGACGCGGAGCGCGTGCATGCCGCCGTCCACCGCGATGGTCGTTCCCGTGGTCGACGCCGCCAGGGGGCTCGCCAGGTAGGCGACCGCCTCGGCGACCTCGTCCGCGGAGACCAGCCGGCCGTGCGGCTGCCGGGCCTCCAGGGCGGCGCGCTCGCCCGCCGGGTCGGCCGCGCTCGCCAGGAGCCGCCCCACCCAGGGGGTGTCGACCGTCCCGGGGTTCACGGCGTTGACCCGGATGCCCTCGCGCACGTGGTCCGCGGCCATGGCCTGCGTCAGCGCCAGGACCGCACCCTTGCTGGCGCTGTACAGCGCGCGCTGGGGCAGGCCCGCGGTCGCCGCGATGGAGCACGTGTTGACGATCGCGGCGGCGGGCGAGCGCCGCAGCAGCGGCAGCGCGGCCCGCGTGGTGCGGGCGATGCCGACGACGTTCAGGTCGAGCACCCGCAGCCACTCCTCGTCCGGGTTGTCGGCCACGGTGCCCTGCGCGCCGATGCCCGCGTTGTTCACGAGCACGTCGAGCCGGCCGAGCTGCGCCTCGACGGCGGCCACGGCGGCCTCGACCGAGGCGGCGTCGGTCACGTCGACCGGCAGGGCGAGGTCGGCGTCGGCCGCGTCCGGGTCCACGTCGAAGACCGCCACCCGTGCGCCGCCCGCACGCAGCCGGCGCACGATCGCGGCGCCGATCCCGGAGGACCCGCCCGTGACGACGGCGACGAGGCCGTCGAAGGCGGTCATGCGCGCACCTCGGCGTTCTCCGCCACCCCGGCGTTCCCCGTGGAACGGGCGTCCTCCGTGGAGCGCGCCCACGCCACGTACTCCTGCCGCTGGCGGCCCAGCCCGTCGATCTCGACCTCCACGACGTCGCCCGGGGCGAGGTACGGGAACCGGCCCGACAGCGCCACGCCCTCGGGTGTGCCCGTCAGGAGCACGTCGCCCGGTTCGAGCGCGAGGTACTGGCTGAGGGTGTGCACCAGCACGTCCACGCCGAAGATCAGGTCCGACGTGGTCGAGTCCTGGCGCGGCTCGCCGTTGACCCAGGACCGCAGGCGCAGCCCGGCCCCGAAGGCACCGTCCGCGCCGTCCGTCGCGTCGGCCTCGTCGGGCGTGACCAGCCACGGGCCCAGCGGCGTGAATCCCGGGGCGTTCTTGCCCTTGGACCACTGGCCGCCGGACTCCTCGATCTGCCACGCCCGCTCGGACAGGTCGTTGGCCACGGTGTAGCCGGCGATCACGTCGCGGGCCTCCTCGGGCGAGTCGAGGTAGCTGGCGCGGCGGCCGATCACCACCGCGAGCTCCACCTCCCAGTCCGTCTTGCGGCTGCCCCGGGGAATGGTGACGACGTCGTCCGGCCCGGCCACGGTGTTCGGCGTCTTGAGGAAGATCACCGGACGCTCCGGCGGGGCGGAGCCCGACTCCGCGGCGTGCGCGGCGTAGTTCATGCCCACGCAGACGACCGCCGACGGCCGCGCGACCGGGGCGCCGAACCGCACGCCCTCGACGTCCACCGGCTCCAGCGTCCCCGCCGCGAGCGCCGCGCGGGCGCGCGCGACGCCGTCGGCCGCGAGGAACGCCCCGTCGATGTCGGCCGTCAGCGGGCTCAGGTCGTGCCAGACCTCGCCGTCGTGCACCACGGGACGCTCCTGGCCGGGGGTTCCGATCCGGGCGAGCTTCATCCTTGCTCCTCTTCGATGGTTGGTGCGGGCAGGCCGTACGCGCGCCGCGCCGTGCCGTGCCAGATCGCGTCCTGCTCGGTGGGCGACAGCCCGGCCAGGAGGTCCGTCAGCGTGTCGACCCACCGGTCGTAGCGGGTGGCCAGGAGGCTGACGGGCCAGTCGGAGCCGAACATCAGCCTCCCGGGCCCGAAGGCCTCGACCGCATGGTCGACGGCGGGCCGCAAGCCCTCGGTCGACCAGTGGTCCCACGACGCCTCGGTGACCAGGCCCGAGAGCTTGGCCGTCACGTTCGGCGCTGCGGCGATGGCGTCGATCGCCGCGGCCCAGTCCGCGAGGTCGCCCGCGGTGGTGGGGTCGTCGCCGGCGAGCGGCGGTTTGCCCAGGTGGTCCAGCACGAACGACACCTCGGGCTCCTCACGCACCAGGCGGGCGACGGCGGGGAGCTGCTCGTGCCGGGTCACCAGGTCGACGGCCAGGCCCTCCCCGGCCACGGTCCGCAGGCCCCGCCGCAGGTCTGCGCGGTCGAGGTACCCGGGGTCCTGCTCCGCCTGGACCATCGACCGGACGCCGACCAGGTGCGCTCCCCCGGGACCCGACCGCAGCCGCGCGACGGCGTCCGCGACGCCGGGGTCGGCGAGGTCCACCCAGCCGACCACGCCCAGGACCACCGGGGTGCGCGCCGCGAGGTCCAGGAGGTCCGTCGTCTCGGTCTCGACCGGCACGGACTGCACCACGACCGTCCCCGTCACGCCCTGGCCCGCCAGCGCGCGGTCCAGGTCGTCCGGCGTGAAGTCGGCGTCGATGGCGCCCATCGTGCCGGGGTCGATCCAGGGCTGCGGCGTCCGCGAGCGGACCCAGAGGTGGTGGTGGGCGTCGATCTTCCGGGGCACGGCCTTGTGCGTCATGGCGTCATCCTTCCTGCCCTGATCCTTCCTGCGGGAACCTGAACGGCCCAGCCCGGTTCAGGCGAGGTCCGGGCGGACGGACTCGCTGATCAGCCGACGCCGCTCCACGTACGCGGGCAGGATCGTCACCTCGTCGTCGTCGAACCACTCGAACGGCGCCGTCGAGGCCACCAGGGCGAAGTTGGCCCAGGGCTCGAACGAGCCGGACCGCACCACGACCTTGGCGCGCGGCGCCCACTCGGCGATGAGCGCCTCGTGCGTGGTCCCGTGGAACGTCGCCCCGGAGCCGGTGAAGATGTCCTGCACCTCGCCGTACAGGCGCGGGTGGTGGGACTTGAGCTCGGAGGCGAAGTGCGCCTCCTCGAAGTAGGTCGAGTCCAGGAGCGCCCGCAGCACCGACTGCACGTCGAGCTGCCCGCGCGTCAGGGCGAGGTCCACCCGGTTCGCGCCGTCCGGGATGGGGAAGCCCGCGTCGGTGACCAGCACCACGTCGGTGTGCCCCAGCGTGGCCAGGCTCCCGGCCAGCCCGGGGTGCAGGATCCGTCCGGCTCTCATCGTCGCGCCTCCGTGCTCGTCGTCGTGCTCGTGGTCGTGCTCGTGGTCGTGCTCGTCGTCGTGCTCGTGGTCAGGAACGCCTCGACCGTGGCCCGGTCCTGGTAGGACGGGACGGTCTCCCAGTGCTCGCAGCACAGTGCGGCGACGGCGCCCGCGAACCCCGCGGCGGCGGGCAGGTCCCGGCCCTCGCCGAGGGCCACCGCCAGGGCCGCGTTGAAGCTGTCGCCGGCGCCGTTGGAGTCGACGACGGCGACGCGCACCGGCGCCACCTCGGCCGCGCCGTCGGCCGTGACGACCAGCGCGCCGGCCTCGCCGAGCGTGATCACCACGGCACGCGGGCCGAGGGCCAGCAGGCGCCGGCCCAGCACCGCGGGCGGCGTGACGTCGTCGGGCCCGAGGCCGAGGGCCGCCTTGGCCTCGTGCTCGTTCGGGGTGAGCACGTCCACGCAGGTCAGGTCGGTCCCGCGCAGGTCGACGGCGGGCGCGGGGTTGAGGATCGTGGTGACCCCCGCCGCGTGCGCCACGGTGAGCGCGTGCAGGGCGGTGGCCAGCGGGATCTCGAGCTGGGTCAGCGCGACGTCGGCGGCGCGCAGCGTACCGGCTGCCGCGTCGACGTCGGCCGGCGAGAAGCTGCCGTTCGCCCCGGGGTCGACCACGATGACGTTGGCGCCCGCCGTGTCCTTGACGATGAACCCGACGCCCGTCGACTCGCCCGCCGCAACCCGCAGCCCGGCCGGGTCGACGCCCTCCTGCTCCAGGAGGTCGCGGAACTCCGCGCCGTAGACGTCGTCCCCGATCACGCCGAGGTACGACACCCCCGCCCCGAGCCGGGCCGCCTGGACGGCCATGTCGGAGCCCTTGCCGCCGAACGTCCCGCGGAAGTCCCGGCCGATGAGCGTCTCGCCGGGGGCCGGGATCCGGTCCGCCGTCATGACCAGGGCCTTGGCGTAGCTGCCGACGACGGCGACGGCGGCCCGCCCGGCGACCGTCTCAGTAGGCATCCGGGTCCCCCACCAGGCCGTCGACGATCGCCGGACCCGAGCTGGTGCCGACCAGCTCCGCGCCGGCCTCGAACAGGGACCGCATCTTCTCCAGCGAGTTGACCTTGCCGGACACCTTGACCCGGCACGGCGCCTCGATGTTCTCGGCGAGCAGGCGCACGTCGTGCTCCGTGGCCGCGAGGCCGCCCTTGCCCCAGCCCGAGGACTGCTTGACCCAGTCGACGCCCGCCTCGTAGGCGATCCGGGTGGCCTTCACCTTGAGCTCGTCCGTCTCCAGGAACCCGAACTCCAGCATCGCCTTGACCTTGACGCCCTCGGCATGGGCCACCTGCACGATCTCGGTGATGTCCTGGGCGTACAGGTCCTCGTCGCCGCCGAGCAGGAGCCCGGGGTGCGGCGGGAAGTCGAACTCGTCCACGCCCTCGGCCACCAGCGCCCGCAGCGCGGCCAGCCGCATCGACAGGGTGTCGTTGGCCATCGGGAAGTTGAGGGTCGAGGCCACGCGCACGCCCGTGCCGGCCAGCACGTCCTTGGCGAGCGACACCCAGTAGGGCGCGATCATCGCGGCGTCGAACCCGTACTCGACGCAGGTCTCGACGTGCGCGACGAGGCCCGCCCGGGTCAGGTCCGGGTTGACGTTGGTGTACTGGATCGCCTGGGCGACCTGCTTGGAGTCGGTGAAGTCGACGGTCATCGGGGGTCTCCTTGAAGACGGGTGGGATGCGGGCAAGGCGGGCTCAGCCCTTGACGGCCCCCGCCGAGAGGCCGCCCATGATGTGCCGCTGCATGAGCACGAAGATCAGCAGGATCGGCACCACGGCGAGCAGCAGGGTGGGGAAGACGATCTCGTAGTTGGTCGTGTAGGTGGACACCGCGGCGTACACGCCGGTGGTGATCGTCCGGAACTGCGAGCCGGGGCCGAGGATGAGCTGCGGGCTCACGAAGTCGTTCCAGGCGCTCAGCGCGTTGAGGATGAACGCGGTGGCGACGATCGGCCGCATGAGCGGGAACACGATGGTCCAGAGGATGCGCTGGCGCCCCGCGCCGTCGATCGCCGCGGCCTCGTCCAGCGACCTCGGCAGCATCCGGATGTACCCGCTGAAGATGAAGAGCGTGAACGGGATCATCGTGGACGACATGAACAGCACCAGGCCCGGCAGCGTGCCCATGAGCCCGAGCGTCTTGAGCACGAAGATCGCCGGGACCAGGATGATCTGCGCCGGCACGAACATCCCCGCGACGAAGAAGAACAGCAGGAACCGGAACAGCGGCGTGGGCGTGCGGGCGATCGTGTACGCGGCCGGGACCGACGCCCCGATGGCCACCACGTTGCACGCCACCACCAGGAACAGCGTGACGGCGTAGCCCTCGACCACCGGGAAGCTCGTGTTCTGCCACGCGGCCGCGATGTGGTCGGTGGTCAGGGTGGCCAGGTCGAACCCGAGCGGCGACAGCAGGATCTCCTGCTGCGGCTTGAACGCGTTGACGACCATGATGTACATCGGCACGAGCATGGCGGCCGAGAGCACGGCCACGACGGCGACGCGGACCGCCGTGCGGATCGGGCTGGTGCGCGTCATCCGACGGCCTCCGCTCCTTCTTCGGCCCGCCTGCGGAGCGCGATGATCGTGAATGACAGGACCCCGGCCACGACGACGAGCAGGACCGCCTGCGCGCACGCGAGGCCCACCTTGTTGTTGGCGAACGAGACCGCGAGGATCTCGTACGCCCAGGTCTGCGTGGCGTCCCCCGGCCCGCCGTTGGTCAGGCCCAGCACCACGTCGTAGACCTTGAGCAGCGACAGGATCGACGTGACGATCGTGACCGTCACGGTCGGCGCCAGCGCCGGCCAGGTCACGTGCCGGAACACCTGGGGACCGCCCGCGCCGTCGAGCCGCGCGGCCTCCTGGAGCTCCGGCGAGACCGCCTGCAGGCCCGCCAGGTACAGGACGAGCTGCACGCCGAACTGCGCCCACACGATCACGCCGATGAGGGTGACCAGCGCCCAGTCCGGGTCGGACAGGAAGGGCCAGGTGGACTGACCCGCGTTCTCCAGCAGGTTGTTCACCGCGCCCTGCGGCCCCAGGATCGCCTGCCACAGGAATCCGACGATCAGGGCCGACAGCACGTGCGGGTAGAACATGACGGCGCGCGCGAACGTGTTGAGCGCCGTGGTGCGGCGCAGCAGCAGCGCGAGGCCGAGGGCGGCGCCGTTCACCAGGAACGCGCCGACCACGGCGATCACGAGCGTCACCCAGGCCGCCGGGCGCAGGTCGCCGATCGGGTCGGCGATGATCCGCGCGTAGTTCTCCCAGCCCACCCACGTGGGCGCCTGGCTCGGGATCCCGTTGTACTGCGTGAACGAGTAGTAGACGGCGTACCCGACCGGCACCACCGTCAGCCCGGTGTAGACGGCGGCGGCCGGGAGGGTCATCAGCCCGTTCGCGAGACCGGAGAGGACGCCCCGCCGGGTGGTCGTGGTGCGCGCCATGTCAGCCGAGCTTCTCCGCCTCGTACCAGGCGGTCAGGTCGCCGGCGACGTCGGCCGGCGCGCGACCCTGCCACAGGCCCTGGACGAGCTCGGTGAACTTCGGGTTGAACCCTGCGACCGGCAGCGCGTAGTCGCCGACGGTCTGGTTGCCGGGCACCACGTACGACGGCGCGGCGTCGGACAGCTCCTGCACCATCCCCGCGTACTCGTTGCTGCTGGGCTCCAGGCCCTCGCGGCTGAAGCTGTCCATGTCCGCCTGGGCGGCGATGGCGGCCTCGTCCGTGGTCAGGTACTCGACCAGCGCCGTGGCGCCGTCCGGGTTCGCCGTGCCCTTCCACACCATGTACGGGAAGGCCAGGGTGGCGCCCATGGGTCCGGGGGCGTCTGCGGCGTCGTCGACCGGCGGGGCGAACACGCCCACCTCGAACTCCGGCGGGGATGCCGCGAGCGTGGTGCTGAACCAGGAGCCCATCGGGTAGACGCCCACGTCGCCCGCGATGAAGTTGGCCTCCTGCGTGCCGCTGTCGGTCGCCACGTCGTCGGCCGTCGTGTAGCCCGCGTCGATCCAGTCGGCGACGTGCTCGAACACCGGCTGGAACTGGTCGCCCAGGGTGGAGGAACCGTCCGCGACGCTCTGCTGCCAGCCCGGCGTGGTGACGTTCTGCTGGGGGTGCCAGATCTCCTGGACCTGCACGCCGGTGGCCCAGTCCGAGGCGAAGGCGATGGGGGTGGCCACGCCCTGCTCGTCGAGGGCGGCGAGCGCGTCGTCCAGCTCGTCCCAGGTGGTCGGCGGCTCGGTGATGCCCGCCTCCTTGAAGAGGTCCGCGTTGTAGTACATCAGCGACTGCGCCTGCATGCCGACGCCGACGACGTTGATCGTGCCGTCCGTCGAGTACAGGTCGGCCATCGGGGTGCCGGAGGCCCACTCGTACTCCGTCAGGTCGAGCACCTCCGGGGCGGTGTCGGGCCCCGGCACGATCGACTCGATGACGTCGGGGGCGGTGCCCGCCGCGAGGAGCGCGGGGAACGACTCGGCGACCGACTGGCCGCTGGGCCCCTCGATCTTGACGTCGATCCCGGTCTCGTCCTCGAAGGGCTTGACCAGCTCCTCCCACTTGGCCTGGGTCAGGTTGTCCGTGATGTTCACGAGCATCCGCACGGAGCCGTCGTCGGCCGCGTCGCCGCTGCCGCCCTCCGAGCCGCAGGCCGCGAGCGCGAGGACCGGGGCCATGCCGAGCACCACGGCTCCGCGCGCTCGGCGCAGGAACGTAGTTGACATCTTTGTCTCCCTACCTTGGGGTCCGAGCCGGGCCCGGTCGCGGGCCACGGCTAGTTGTCATACATACTACATGTGCAAAGTTCGATGCAAGGGTGCGCTACGCGTCGCGCAGGTGCCCCCGGTACGGCAGATCGCCGAGCACCGACACGTCGGTCTCCCGGGTCGAGTCGTCGAGGCGGTAGATGCCGTCGTCGGCCACGAAGAAGTGCGGCGCCCCGGGGAACTCCAGCTCCCGCGGCAGCGGCTCCTTGTCGGTCCAGGCGAAGTACGAGCGCCCGAAGGTGTCGCGGTCCTTGCGGCCGTACAGGCTGAGGTCGCCGGCCGTCTCGGGGCTCAGGACGGCCCAGTGCACGCCGTCCTCGACCCAGTACGCGCGGTCGGAGAGCAGCACGGACTGCCGGTCGGGGTCCGTGAACACCTCGGCCCAGAACGAGTCGAGCGTGCTCACGTGCCGCACCAGGAACATGAGGTCGTGCGCGTGCCACGCGGTGCTCGGGGCGACGTCCGCCTCGTTGTGCCAGCCCGTGGCCGACGCGAAGTACCCCGCCGGCGTCTGGTAGCGCGCGTAGGTGGCGAGGCACGCGTCGACGAACCGGCCGAGCTCGGGGTTGCTCACCTCGGCCAGGATCTCGTCGATGCCGTAGAGGCTCAGCCCCATGCCCGCGACGAGCATGGGCGACGTGGTGCGCAGCACGGTCTCGCCGTTCACGTACCAGTAGCGGTGGAAGCGGGTGCAGCCCCGCTCGTCCACCCAGGCCGAGCGCGCGACGTGCAGGGCCAGGCGGACCGCCTCGTCGAGCAGGTCGCGGCGTCCGAACCGGCGCGCGCCGAGCACGAGCGGCACCATCATCAGCCCGTAGTACTCGGCCGGCTCCAGGATGCCCCCGCCGGCCCGCTCGGTAGGCTGGCGGTAGGCCCCGGCGCTCGCCTCGTCGGGTACGCCCGGGGCCGTGCTCAGCCGCACGAGGGTGTCGAGGTCGTCCTCCAGCTCGTCCGCGTACCGGTCGTCGCCGGACAGCTCCGTGTACCGGAGCTTGGCCCAGACCCGCGCGTACTCCTGGTTGACGGTGCCCTCGGGCGTCGGCCGACCGCCGCCGTACACACGGCACGCCTCCAGGTTCGCCGCGACCGCGGCCAGCACCTCCGCGACCTCCGCGGGGTCCAGCAGGTGCCCGGCGTGCCGCAGCCCCTCCAGCAGGCCGATGCAGCCCGCCATGTTGTGGATGAGGCCGGCCGTGGCCGACTCCCCCACCTGGAAGCCGATGTGCTTGAACTGGCCGTCGTCCTGGACGGTGCGCGCCTGGAACAGCATCATCCGGCGCCACAGGTCCAGCCCGCGGTCGTCGGGGTGCCGGGCGAGCGCCTCGGCGAACGCCGCCGTGGCGGGGGCGGAGAACGCCTGGTGCCCGCTGGTGAAGTCGATGAACGTGGCGGGGTTGGTGCCCCACACGCTGTGGTTGTGGAAGCCCCGGATCTGGCCTTCCGCACCCACCCAGGTGCGCATCCAGCGGGCGAGCGCGGTCACCTTCGGCGACGTCGCGGGCCCGGTGGCGTGGTGGGTGGTCATGACGTGCTCCGTCCTGTGGATGGTTCGTGCGGCGCGAGGCGGTCGGCCGGTACCAGGCCGAGCCGGTCCAGCTCGGCCCAGAGCGCTTCGGGCACGTCGCGCGCGATCCGCTCGGCCGACGTCGTGACGTGCGCCGCGGTACGCATGCCCATGACCACCGACGCCACGGCGGGGTGCCGCAGCGCGAACCGGGCCGCCAGGTCGGGGACGGTCACGCCGTACGGCTCGGCGACGTCGGCGATGCGGTGCACCCGGGCGACCAGGTCGCCGGGTGCCTCCGCGTAGTCGAACCGGGCGCCGGGCCGCGGGCGCGGGTTCGCGAGCAGCCCCGAGTTGTAGACGGCGGCCGCGACCACCGACACCCCGCGCTCGACGGCGGCGGGCAGCAGGTCCTCGACGGCGGCGGCGTCCACGAGCGTGAACCGCCCCGCACACATGACGACGTCGACGTCGGTCTCGCGGACGAACCGGGAGAGCATCGCCGACTGGTTCATCCCGGCGCCGATCGCGGAGACGACGCCCTGGTCGCGCAGCTCCACGAGGGCCTGGACGCCGCTCGTGGACGCCTGCTCCCAGTGCGCGTCGGGATCGTGCAGGTAAACCACGTCGACGCGGTCCAGCCCGAGCCGACCGAGACTGCCCTCCAGGGACCGCAGCACGCCGTCGCGCGAGAAGTCCCACTCGCGCCGGTGGGCGGCCGGGACGGCGAATCCACCGTCGTCGGTCAGGTGCGCGCGCTCCGGCGTCGGCACCAGGGCCCGCCCCACCTTGGTGGAGACGACGTACTCGGCGCGCGGGCGGCCCGCGAGCGCCGCGCCCAGCCGCCGCTCGGACAGCCCGAGCCCGTAGTGCGGCGCGGTGTCGAAGTACCGGATCCCGGCGTCCCAGGCGGCGTCGACGGCGTCGCGCGCCTCCTGGTCGGTGGTCTCACGGTAGAGGTTGCCGAGCTGCGCGGCGCCGAGGCCGAGCTCGGTCAGACGGGTGCCGGTGCGCAGGGTGTGCTCACGCATGCGGTGCTCCCAGGTCGTCGGGGTGGGCGAACGGCAGGCCGGCGGCGTACCGCTCGGCCTCGGCCACCACCAGGTCGCCGATGCGGTGCAGCTCGCCGCCCGCCGACCCGGCGACGTGCGGGGTGAGCACCACGTTCGGCAGGTCCCACAGCTCGCTGTCGGCGGGCGGCGGCTCCTGCTCGGTCACGTCGAGCACGGCGTCGATGCGGCCGGTGCGCAGCTCCGCGACCAGCGCCGCCTCGTCGACCACGGCACCCCGCGCGGTGTTGACCAGCGTCGCGCCGTCGGGCAGCAGCGCCAGGATCCGGGCGTCGATCTGGCCGATCGTCTCCGGGATCGCCGGCTGGTGGAGCGACAGCACGTCGCTCTGCGCCGCGACCTCCTCCAGGGTGCCGTACCGCGCCCCGAGCGCGGCCGCGCTCTCCGGGTCCAGCTCGGGGCTCCAGACGACGACGTCGAGGTCGAACGGCCGCAGCAGCTCGATGACGCGGCGCCCCACCTGCGACGCGCCCACGATGCCGACGGTCCGGCGGTAGTTGCCGAGGTGCGCGGGCTCGCGCTCCCGGTCGGGCAGACGCCGCGTGGCGCGGTACTCCCGCTCCGCGGCTCGCGTGCGCTTGTTGGCCAGCAGGACGGTGGCGAGCGTGTATTCAGCGACGGGCAGGGCGTTGACGGCGCGCGCGTTGGCGGCGACCACCCCGCGCGCGGCGTGGGCCGCGGGGTCGGCCAGGCAGGTGCTCGCCACTCCCCCGGCGTAGAGCACGGCGCGCAGCCGCGGGGTGTCGTCGACCGTGATGCGGGGTGCGCCCCAGCCCGCGAGCAGCACCTCGGCGTCGGCGAGCGCCCGGCGGGCCATGTCGGTGCCGGTCCCGGTGACCACGTGGGCGACGTCGACGTCGAGCACCGCCGCGATCCGGTCGAGGGCGCCGGGCGTGAAGACCTGGCCCACGAGGGACGGGGGCCCGAACGCCAGGACGGCGCGGGGGCGCTGGGACATGGTGGTCATCTCTCTGTGCTGGGTGGGCTGGTGGGTGGGCTGGGCCGGGTCACGGCCGGCGCGGGGCGAGCCGCAGGCCGGCGTCGGCGGGGCGGACGTGGGGCCCGGCGGGGGCCGACCACGCCCCCGACTCACGCTGCGCGGCGATGAGCGCCTCGTCCACCTCGATGCCCAGACCGGGCGACCTGCCGAGAAGTATCCCGCCGTCGGTGAACTCCTGGTCCACGTTCAGCCCCACCGGGGCCTCCAGGTCCTGCACCTCGGTGACGAGGTGGTTGGGCACGGCCGCCGCCGCGTGCGCCACCGGGTTGGCGTCGTACGCCACCGGGCTCACGGGGAGGTCCCGGCCGAGGGCCAGCACCGAGACCCGGAGGAAGTGGGTGATGCCCCAGACGCTCCCGGCCTGCACCACGCCCACGGCGTCGGCGTCGAGGAGCTGGCGGTACTGCTCCAGGCCGGTGAGGTTCTCCCCGGTCGCGACCGCGGCCTGCACACCGGACACGACGGCGCGGTGCCCCGCGACGTCCCAGCGGCGCACGGGCTCCTCGATCCAGGTGAGGTCGACCTGCTCCTCGACGCGGCGGGCGAGCCGGACCGCCTGGTGCCGGCCCCAGGACTCGTTCACGTCGTACATGATCGCGGGCTGGTCGCTGTTGACGCGCAGCACGTCGCGGACGGCCGCCAGGCGCTTCACGTCGCGGTTGATGTCCAGGCCGCCCTTGACCTTCGCGCCGGTGTAGCCGCGTTCGGCCCATCGCTCGTAGAGGCCGACCAGCTCGTCGTCGTCGAGCGCGTACTCCAGGCCCGAGGCGTAGCCGGGCACGAACCGGTCGGTGGCGCCGAGGGTCTGCCACAGCGGCTCGCCCGCCATCTTCGCCTTGAGGTCCCACAGGGCCATGTCGAGCGCGCCGATGGTGCCGAAGGTGCCGCCGTGGTGCCCCGACTTGAACACGAACGCGAGCATCCGGTCGTACAGCGCGGTGACGGCCCGCGGGTCCTGCCCCTCCAGGGCGGGAAACACCCGCTCGATGTCGGCGTGGGCACCGAGGCCGACGCCGGTCAGGCCGCCGTCGGTCTCGACCAGCACGATCGGCACCTCGGTCACGCCGCTGGCCACCACGCCGTTGACGTCGCCCACAGGTCGACCCCAGCGATGGATCGTGGTCAGGCTCCGGTACCCGGTGATTCGCATCGTGCTCCACATCGTCGTCGAGACAGCACGCTCGCGACCCTGCGCCAGCATGTCATTCATAACTTATGATACGAGTGACGATAGTACAACACTCGACTACGCTCTCTCTGGTGAACTCGACACCCGCGGCCGGCGCAGCCGTACCCCGCCCCCAACGGCACCGGCCCCCGCTCGCCGCGGCTGTCGTCAAGAGCCTGGTCACGGCGATCGTCGTCGGCGACTACGCCCCTGGCTCGGCGCTGCCGCCGGCCGGAGTGCTGTGCGAGCAGTACGAGGTCAGCCGCACGGTGATCCGCGAGGCGACCACCACCCTGGCCGAGAAGGGCCTCGTCGCCACCCGCCAGGGCTGGGGCACGGTGGTGCTCGACCAGGAGCAGTGGAACCTGCTGGACCCGATGGTGCTCGACGCGCTCTTCCAGCGCGAGGACCGGCTGGTCTACCTCGACAACCTCGTCGAGGTGCGCGCGACCCTGGAGTGCGCCATGGCCGCGCGGGCGGCCGGCCGGCTGGACGCCGCGCAGCGTGCCGCGCTGACGGCCAAGGCCGAGGAGCTCGCGGGCCTGATGGACGACCCGACCGCCTACGCGGCGGCCGACGTCGAGTTCCACGAGCTGATCCACCGCGCCTCGCAGGACGCGTTCGGCCGGGCGATCGTGTCGAACATCCAGGGCAAGGCCCTGCACACGCCCCAGTACAGCGGGCACCCGACGCGCGAGGACATCGAGCTGACGCACCGGCAGCACACACACATCCTGGACGCGCTGCTGGCGGGCGACGCGGAGGCGGCGTCGGCCGCGATGCACGACCACATCACGGGCAGCTGGGCCCGCCGCCGCCCGACGGACTGACCCCACCCGCTCGTTGAGTGCTGGATATTCGCCCTCCTGGCACACGAAAAAGGGCGAATATCCAGCACTCAGCGGGTCACGGGGTGGGGTGGAGGCGGTTCCACTCGGCTATCCAGGTCTGGCCGAAGGCCTTGGCCACTGCTCCCGTGGTCGAGAAGCGGAGGGTCTCCTCGTCCAGGCCCGCGTCCTCGAGCGACGTCGGGCGGACGACGTTCGTGCCCACCCTGTCGCTCCAGCGGGACAGACCGTACGTCTCGGCCGGGGCCGAGAACGTGGCCGAGCCCGCCGCGTACTCCCCGCCGCCGATCACGACCGAGTGGTCGAGCTCGATGCGCGACGGCGCGTAGAGCGAGTTCGCGCTGTTCCACACCGTGGCGCGGTCGCACCCGTTGGTGGCGTCGGTCGCGTAGTCGGCCGCCGTGCAGGCCAGCCCGGTCGCGGTGACCCGGGGCACGTACCAGTCGGCGATCTCCGGGTAGACGATCGGGGTGCCGTCCGAGTAGGTGTGCTCCCCGCTCGTGTAGTGCTCGTGCCAGGTCGCGACCGTCTGCGGCGTCGCGCTGTACTTCTCGCCGGGACGCACGTCGAGGAACGTGTTGAACCGGCTGTGCACCACCCAGGCGTTGGACACCGGCAGGGACTTCTCGCCCTTCTGGTGGTAGAGCATGTCGTGGCCGGTGCGGTCGACGTCGATGTAGACGTTGTCGTTCGCCGTGTTGCTGTGCCCCGACTGGAAGAACACCCCGGAGTGCGCGCCCTGCACCACGTTGTGGTGGAACCGCATGCCGGACGCGCCGTCGTCCATGTAGAACGCGTCGTTCGAGCCGCCGATCTTCTCGAAGTGGTTGTACGCCACCTCGTTGCCGAGGAACGTGTAGTCGCGCCCCGTGTAGACCACGCCCTGGTCGCCGGCGTTCTTCACCAGGTCGTAGAAGTGGTTGTGGTTCACCTTCATGTCGTTGCCCATGATCTGGACCGCCATGTGCGGGGCGTCGTGCACGTAGTTGTGCTCGAACGTGTTGCCGACGCCGTACAGGTACCCGGCCGGCGTGTACGTGGCGAGCTTGGAGAACCGCGCGATCTCGTTGTACCGCGCCACGTTGTCGCCCCGTTCCAGGGTGCTGCGGTCGCCGCCCCCGAGCAGCACGCCGCCCCCGCCCAGGTCGTGCAGGTACGAGTTCCGCACCACGTTGCCGTGGCCGCCCTGGAAGGTCTGGTAGTCGGGCATCGCGGTGATGGTGTCGGCGGGCCGGCCGATCCGGACGGCGTCCATGCTCACGTTCGAGATCTCGACGTCGTCGATCAGCGTGTCGACGGCGTCCAGGAGCTGCACCCCGCTGACGAGCGACCCGGTCATGCCGAGCCCGCGCAGCGTGACGCCGGTGGTGCCGTCCAGGTGGAAGAAGTTCTTGTCGAAGGACATCAGGGAGACGTCCTTGCCCTCGACCGTCCCGTCCGCAGGCCGGTAGTAGAGCACGTCATGGCCGTCGTACCGGTCGACGTAGTACTCCCCGGCCACGTCCATCTCGGACAGCACGTTGACCACCTTGACCTTGGTCCACTCGTCCTGCGGGATGTACATCGAGGGGTACTTGGCGTAGAGCCGGTCCTCGTTCCACGAGAGCAGGCGGACCATGTCGTTGGCGTAGTTGTTGCCGAGGTAGCCGGACAGCCACGCCTCGGTCTCGTACCGCGAGCTGTCGACGTCCTCGATCCACCGCGGGTCGAGCTGCACCGGCACGCCGGAGTACTCGCCGAGGCCGCGGCCGCCCAGGTCGTCCACCACGGGCTCGGCCTGCGGCGCCCAGCGCTGGTAGCGGTCGCCCTCGGCCGCCCGTCCGCCCACCGTGAAGATCGACGGCGTCATGGTCCGCATCCGCTCGGGCGTCCACGAGCCGCGCTCGTCGGGGTCGGCCAGGGTCTGCTTCTTGTCCTCGAACTGCCCGCGCGGCGTGGTCCCGCTGCGCTCCCAGGCGCCCTGGGCGCCGAACCGGCCGAGCAGGTCGACGTTCATCAGGTCCTGCGGCCCGGCGGCACCCCACTTGCTCCCGGTGCCCCACAGGTGGCACGCGGTGTCCTTGGTCTCGCAGGCGTTCCCGTTCGGGTACTCCGCGAGCGTCTGCGTGGATCCGTCGACCACCAGCTCGGGCGCGAACGGCTGCTGCACCCAGTTGAAGCCGTTCTTGTAGAGCGTGCCGGGGTCGATCCCCTGCGCGCCCAGGTCGTAGACCCAGACGCCGTCCCGCAGCGCATCGCTGTCGAGGCGCGCGTTCGCCGTGTACCGCGGCTGCGCCAGCTCGTCCGCGCCGAGGTCGGCGAGCCGCTGCCACCCGTCGGCGGGCAGCTCGTGCGTGCCCGTGATCGTCACCTCCTCGCCGCGGTACGCGGTGTAGGTGACCCACGAGTTCGCGGCGCCGCTCAGCGCGACCGTGTCGTCCAGCACGTACTCGCCGCCCCGGACGTAGACGGTGCCGCGCGCCCGCTCCGAGGTGCGGCCCGCCAACGCGTCGCGCGCGGCGGCGATCGTGCGGAACGGGGCCCGCTTGGTGCCCGGGTTCGCGTCGTCGCCCGTGGGGGCGACGTACACGACCAGCCGCTCGTGGGCGGACGGCGGCGGCAGCGCCGACGCCGGGGCGCCGGCGCCGAGCGCCGCGACCGTCGTGAGCACCAGGCCGGCGGCGACCGTGCGCAGCCGCGTGCCCGGATGGATCCTTCTCGTCATCGAGAGACTCCCTCGTCGTGTGCCATGCAGAGAACATGTATGACATGTGCACAGTAAAGGGAGGGCTGCCGACCCCGCAAGCCTCAGCTCCGGCGGCGTGACCCCCGGACCATCGCGACGCCCACGGCCACCAGCACCCCGGCGGCCAGCGCCACCGAGCCGACGGTCGCGCCGGTGGCGGCCAGGTCGCCCGGCTCTGCCGGGTCCGGTTCGGGCCCGGCCGACGGGTCGGTGCCCGGCGCCGGGCTCGGCGCCTGCGTGGCGTTCGTGAGCACGAAGTCGAGCCCGGTGACCTCGGTGTCCACCACCTCGAAGGTGACGCTGCCCTCGCCGTCCACCACGTACCCCTGGCCGGGGTGCACGACGGCGGTGTACGTCCCCGGCGGCAGCTCCGTCGTCCAGGTGCCGTCGGCGTCCGTGGTCGCGGTGCCGGCCCGCGCGCCGCCGGCGTCGGCCACGGTCACCGTGGTGTCCGGCACGGGCGCGCCCTCGGTGTGGGTGACCGTGCCGCCGACGGGCAGCTCCTGCGGCTCGACGGACTCGTCGACCAGCGCGAAGTCCTCCTGGAGCAGGTCCTCGCCGGCGCTGGTCACGGTGACGGACCGCTCGGTGACGTCGGCGGTGTAGCCGTCCGGCACGGTGAGGGTGATCGTGTAGTCGCCCGGCGGCAGGTCGCCCACGAAGTACCCGCCCACGTCGTCCGTGACCAGCGTGACCGGGCCGTCCGGGCCCGTCACCGTGACGGTCGCCCCGGCCACGGGCTCCCCGGCGTCGTCGGTCACGGTGCCGCCGATCGCCCCGGGGTGGGACAGGCCGAAGTCGACGCCGGTCACGTCGTCCGCGCCGACCGAGACGTCCCGCGTGTCCGGACCGTCGGCCCGGTAGCCGTCGGGCACGGTGACGCTCACGGTGTGGTCGCCCGCCGGCACGCCCTCGAAGACGTAGGTGCCGTCGGCGCCCGTCGTCGTGCTGACCGTGCCGTCCGGGCCCTCCCGCGTGACGACGACCCCCGCGACGGGTTCGCCGCCCGCGGTCACCGCGCCGGAGACCGACGCCGGCGCCCGCAGCACGAAGTCGTTGCCGGTGCTGGCCTCCTCCTGGCCCACCTCCACCGTGATGTCGCCCGGCGTGGTCGCGACCGTGAACCCCTCGGGCAGGTCGCTCAGCGCGAACGTGTACTGCTGCGGCTGGTCGTTCTCGGCGTCCCAGCCGACGTGGTCGATGACGTACACGCCGGACGAGCTCGTCACGGCCGTGAGCGGCGCCCCGCCGCCGACCGGCGTGAGGGTGACCGTCGCGCCGGGCACGGGCGTGCCGTCGTCGGTCAGCACCGTGCCGCTCACGGCCACGGGTACGACGTCGCGCGCCGCGAGGTCGACGCCCGTGGCGTCGGCGTCGGTGAGGTCCACGTCCGTGACCAGCCGCTCGCCGTACGGCACGAGCCCGAACGGGTGCTCGTCGTCCGCCTCCGGCAGGGTGGTCAGCTCCACGCCGTAGCCGGACGCGGCCGTGTACCCGGGAAAGGCGTACTGGCCGCTATCGTCCGACGTCGTCGTGGCCAGCTCGGCGCCGTCCGGCCCGAAGAGGGTGAGGGTCGCGCCCGGCAGCACACCCTGCGGGGCCCCGGCGTCGTCGACGAGGTTGACCGTCCCGGAGATGTCGCGCGCCAGGGAGGCGAACCACGTCTGGTACACCGGGAAGCCGCTGCGCTGGAAGAACTGGACGGTCAGGGTCTTGATCGGCGTCGTGGGCCGGAACCAGCCCGCGGCGCCCGAGGTGTCGGTCGCGTCCGCGTTGCCGATCAGCTCGCCGGTGGCCGGGTCCCACGCGGGTACGTCCGCCGGGTCCCCCGTGCACGACGGTGAGCCGGCGACCGTGCAGTAGTTGAAGCCGCCCTGGAAGCCGAGCTCCGTGCCCCCGAGCTGCCGCCCGTCGGCGCCGAGCGCGGTGACGACCGCGCGGTCCGCGTCGATGTCGCCGAGCACGAACGCCCAGCCGCTCGCCGGGGTCGGGCGCTCGAACGTGTAGGTGGTGGTCGACGGCGACGTGGGCCGGTCGGCCTGCGGGCGCAGGTTGAGGTACTGCTGGTCCCGGCTCGACCCGAAGACCGCGCCCGGCGGCGTGGCCGCGCTCAGCCAGGAGGACGCCCCGGAGATCACGCCGACGCCGCCGCGCGAGTCGGAGGTGACCGTGGCCTCGGGAAATCCGCCGGCCGGGAGCCGCACGCTCGTCGACCAGTCGCCGGCCGAGCCGGTCAGCGGGTCCCACTCGGCCCATCCGGCGGTGGTCTCCGCCGACGCCGACATCGTCGGAATGACAGCGCCGATCGCGACGAGAACCGCCGTCGCGAGCACGCCCAAGCCCCCTGCAGTGCGCTTCACGATCGACACGTTATGAGACAACCCGTCTCAGCGCGCGTGGAAAGATGCGCCCGCATCGGATTCGCGACGGTTCAGGCGCCGAACTCCCGGGCCCGCAGGCGCGCCAGGTGGGCGTGGACCAGCGGCAGCACCGACGCGCCCTCGCCGCTCGCCGACGCGACCCGCTTCATGGACCCGGCGCGCACGTCGCCCACCGCGAAGACGCCTGGCACGGTCGTCTCCAGGCTCGCCGGTGGCTGGCCGTCGACCCAGGCCTCGCGGGGCACGTCCCGGCCGGTCAGCACGAAGCCGCGCTCGTCGAGCGCCACGCCCTCGGGCAGCCACGCGCAGTCCGGCTCGGCACCGAGCAGGCAGAACAGCCCGTCGGCGGAGGTCTTGGTCGACTCGCCGGTCTCCAGGTCCTCGAGGCGCAGCCACTGCAGCCAGGCGTCCCCGCCGCCGTCGGCGACGACGGTCCGGGTGCGCACCTGGATGGTCGGCGTCGCCTCGATCTCCCGCACCAGGTAGTCCGACATGGTCTCGGCGAGGCTCGCGCGGCGGACCAGGATGGTCACCCCGCCCGCGAACTTGGCCAGGTGTACGGCGGCCTGGCCGGCGGAGTTGCCGCCGCCGACCACGAAGACGTCGCGGTCCTGCATCTCGCGTGCCATCGACGTGGCCGCGCCGTAGTACACGCCCGCGCCCACGAGGTCCTCGACCCCGGGCACGCCCAGGCGGCGGTAGCTCACCCCGGTCGCGAGCACCACGGTCCGGGCGCAGAGCTGCGCGCCGCGGACGTGCACGTGCTGGTGCTCGGGCTCGTTCGGCGGCCCCGGCTCGATCCGCGCCGCGGGGCGCCCCGTGAAGAACCGCGCGCCGAACCGGCTGGCCTGGATGCGGGACCGCTGCGCGAGCCGCATGCCCGAGATGCCGCGCGGGAACCCGAGGTAGTTGCGGATCATCGAGCTCGACCCGGCCTGGCCGCCGATCGCGTCCCGTTCCAGCACGACCGTGGCCAGCCCTTCGGACGCCGCGTAGACGGCCGTGGCCAGGCCCGCGGGTCCGGCGCCGACGATCGCGACGTCGGCGATCACACCGTCAGGGATCGAGTCGAAGCCGCCGTAGATCGCCTCGGTCACGGCGGCCGGCGTCGCCGCGGACAGCGCCTGGCCCCGGAACGTGCTGACCACCGGCAGCTCGGCCCCCGGGCCGGCGGCCTCGAGGATCGCCTCGGCCTCCTCGTCGTCCGGCGTGAGCGAGCGGTAGGGGAAGCCGAGGCGCTCCAGGAGGTCCCGGACGGCCGCCGCGTTCCGGTCCCCGGGCTCGGCGACCAGGTCCGTCACGGTCACGACGGGCCGGCCGACCGACCAGCCCCACTCGGAGAGCAGCTCGATCAGCGCGGTGTGGAACTCCTCGTCGCGCGGCCCGCGCGGGAGGATGACGTACGTGTCGAGGTCGCGGCGCGTCATCGCGTCCCGCAGCTCGTCCAGGCTGTCGTTGAAGTACTCGAACGGGACCAGCGACACGCGCCGCGCGGTGGCGACGACGGAGGGGAGCTGGTGCAGCAGCTCGATCGCCGTGCCGTCGGCCAGGTGGTGCTCGGCGGCGACCATCGCGATCTGCTCGCCCTCGCCGACGAGCGCCCGCGCCCGGTCCAGGCACGCGGCCAGACCGTCGGTCAGCTCGATCCGGTAGTCGCGGTCATACCGGGCGCGGAACTCCTGCTCGACGACGTCGGCGTGGTCGCCGCCCGCCAGCAGGATGACTGGCCTGTCGTCCATGGCGCCCAGCGTAGACGCTGACCGACCCTGTGCAGACGCCGACCGGCCCGGCGGACGCCGGGCCGGTCAGCACCCGTCAGGTCAGCAGCGCTTCGCGCCGGACGCGACCGCGAGGCCGGTCACCGACGTCGCCGTGGACTTGAAGACCACGGTGCGGCCCTCGCCCGCCTCGGCGAACATCTGCGCGCCCGGGCTGCACGAGGCGTCGCCCACGTAGACGCCGTCCAGCGTGTACTGCTTCAGGCGCGGCATGAGCGCGTCCGACGGCAGCGTGGCCGACTGCCACGCCTCCTTCGGGGCGTCCTCGGTCACCGTCAGCGTCGTGTCGGACGCCGTCAGCACCCACGCGCGCTTGGCCGTGGACGAGGTCTCGTCGAACAGGATCCCGCCCTTCCGCGTGGCGAACGAGTACGCCCGCACCGAGTTGTTCCACGCGCCCGCCTCCGTGTAGCCGGGGTCGCGGTCCGTCACCCAGTAGGCGCCCTTGGTGGTGAGCGCGGGGTAGCTGACGGTCTCGGCGCCGTTGTCCAGGCCGGCCAGGGTGGTCCGGCCGGTGCGTGTGTCGAACACCTCGACGCCGAGCGCCCAGTCCCAGCTCCCGTCGTCGTGCTGGAACACCTCGTAGCGCACGTAGGCGATCCGGCCCGCCCGGACGGTCGGCGCGGTCGCCGGGCCCACCCAGTCGTGCTCCACGGTGCGGACGGTGCTCGACCGGCCCTTGAGGTAGTGCACCTCGTCGATCCAGGTCTCGGCGTCCCACTCCGACCAGGACACGACGTCGCCGTCCATGCCGAGCCCGGTCACGCGGCCCGCCGTGGTGTACAGCGTGGTCGCCCGGCCGCCGGTCAGCGGCGCGGACATGATCCGGAAGTCCGTGTAGTCGGCTGCCATGGACAGCCACACCACCCGCTTGCCGTCGGTCTGGGCGAAGCTGTTGATCCGCCCGTCGGCCGCGGAGACCCGCCGGGGCTCGCCCCGGCCGTCGGTGCGGCCCACCCAGATCGACGTCGGCTCCGTGCCGTCGGCGCTGGACCGGGCCACGGCCCACCAGTCGCCGCCGGTCGACGGCTGCATGTCGGTGTACAGCCCGGTGTCCAGCCGGTCGAGGAGCAGCGACGTGCCCTTGCCCGGCAGGTTCTTCTCCCAGGCCTCGGTGACGCCGCGCGAGTCGAACGCCCGCTCGACGACCTTGAGCTGCTTGCCCTTCAGGCCGTACGACCGCGCGGCCGCGACCACGGCCTCCCGGCCGTCCACGAAGTCGGACAGCGGCGTGAGGTACTCGGTCAGCGCCCGGTAGACGATCTTGTCGGCCAGCTCACCGCCCAGCGCCTCGCGGACGTCCCACAGCGCACCGGAGACGATGGTCGAGTTCAGGTGCACGCCGCCGTAGTCGAAGCGCGCGTCGGTGTCGATGAGGTGGTTGAAGTCCGCCGTCGTCATGCCGTCGTCGAGGTCCCGCAGGGCGCAGTCGACCGGGGCCGTGGTGCGGCACAGGTCGCCGCCCAGGAGGCTCGCCTCCGGGTCGCTCATCGGGATCCCCGACACGTCGACGTCGATCGCGTTGCCGAAGTAGTCGGCGATCGCCTCGTTCAGCGCGCCCTGCTGGCCGCTGTAGAGGAAGCCCGCGGTGTGCTCCACCACGCCGTGCGTCATCTCGTGGCCGACGACGTCGAGGTCGGCGGCGAGCGACTTGTACTCCGAGTCGCCGGTCCCGTAGACCATCTTGGTGCCGTCCCAGAACGCGTTCACGAACGGGTTGCCCCCGTAGGTGATGCCCACGAACGAGTCGAGCGCCATGCCGGCGTCGTCCAGGCTGTCGCGCCCGTGCTCCACCTTGTAGTACTCGAACACCTGGGCCGCCGCCCAGTGCGCGTCGACCGCGCCGAGGTCCGTCAGGTCGGTGCCCAGCGTGCTCGACGGCGAGGCGAACGGCGCGATGCCCTCGGGCCACATGCCGGCGGTGTCGTAGTAGTCGTTGTGCGTCGCGTCCCAGGTGGTGATGGGCACGGTCCGGCCGTCGGCCAGCGTGTGGGTCACGTCCGTCGTCAGGTAGGTGCCCGTGGCGTCCACCCGCTGCAGCCCGACGTCGACGGTGGTGCCGTCGGCCTTGGTCCCCGTGCCGGTCACCGGCGTCACGCCGTTGCCGGACGGCGGCGGCTCCGTCCCGTCGGTCCCGCCCGCGGCAGCCGTCGCCTCCTGGTCGGCCCGCAGGGCCTCGACCTGCTGCGGCGCGGCCAGCGTGCGCAGGCGGCTGGAGCTGAGCAGCACGGTGCCCGAGGCGGCGTCGACGTACACGTCGGTGAGCACGGGCTCGCCCGTGACCGGCGCGGTACCGCGCACCAGCACGTGCCGGGCCAGGATGCCGGTCCCCGACGGGACCACCGTGAGGCCCTGGTCGCTACCGGTGAGGTCCGGCGTCGCCGCCGACGGCGCCGTGCCGGGCCGCACCCCGCCCGCCACGACGGCCGCGCCGCCGGACAGGCTCCTGCCGATCCCCTCGACGGCCCGCTCGACGGCCGTGGCCGCGGGCAGGGTCTGCGCCGTCGTGTCGACGTCGAGCTCGGTGAAGTAGGAGCCCGAGGTACCGGTGACGGTCCGCTCGCCGCCCTGCTTCTCCATGCGGACCACGTACTGGCCGCCCAGCACGGGCAGCTTCTTGTACCGCTGGTCCAGGCGGACGGTCTCGCGGGCGCCCTCGCGCTGCACGTCGGCAGTGACCAGCGTGGCGTCGGGGTCGGCGATCCCGTAGCGCGACCGGTGGCCCTCGAGGTGGGTCCGCGCGGCGGCGGCCGGGGCGAGGGCGGCGTCGACGGGCTCGTCGAGCCCCTCCACCAGTCCGGGCGTCTCCGTCTCGGGCACCGGGGTGGTCGCGGCGGTCCCGGGCAGCTCGGCCGTCGCCTGGGCCGGTACCGCGGCCGGTGCCGGTGCCGCGTGGGCGGCGGGGACCGCGGCCCCGAGCAGGGCGGCCGCCGCCAGCACGGCGACCGCACGGTTGGGTCTCTGGATACGCATGGGCTTCTCCTACGACCCTCTCGGGCCGGACTGATCTGGTACCGGCCGCACCCTCGCGCCCGTCGGACGAGACAACTGTGCTGACCGATGACATACCGGACAAGGAGAAGATTGCGCACCTGCGCAGATGAGCAGCGTGGGTACCGCCGCGCGGTCCTAGGCTTGGGTCAAGGCCGCTACGCGTGCGTCCGGGCGAGCAGGCCCTGCTCGGCGGCGAACAGCCCGATCTGGAACCGGGTGCGCGCGCCCAGCTTCTCCGCGAGCGCCGTGACCTCGGCCTGGACCGTGCGCCGGCTGATGTCGAGCGTGCGCGCGATGGCCTCGTCGGTCAGCCCGCCGGCCATGAGGTCGAGGATGGACCGCGTGCGCTGCTCCAGCCGCACCCGGGGCAGCGGCGACCAGGCGGCGGCCGGGTTCGCCCCGGCGACGCCGGCCTCGCCGTCGGGCGGTGCGCCGGCCGACCCGGCGCCCGAACCCCACATGGACTGCGGCATCGCCGCGTCCCACACCCGCTCGAAGAGGTCGGTCAGCGCCCCCACCAGCGCGGGGGCGTGCACCACGAGCGAGGCGCTGCCGGCGTCGTCGCCGGCGGCGGGCAGCATGGCGATCTTCTGGTCCACGACGACGAGCTTGAGCGGCACCTGCGGCGACAGGCGCAGGCCGGCACCCGTCGCCTGCCCGCCGAGCGCGGTCTCGAGCGAGACCGGGTCGGTGAACGTGGCGCTCTCGTACACGCTGCGCAGCTCGACCGTCGGGCTCATCGCGGGCCGGTCCACCTCGTCGAGCAGCTCGGGGGTGGGCTGGAGATAGGGCGGCCGGGCGAGGTGCAGCACCTCGTGCGTGGCGGTCTCCATGAGGTGCCAGTACAGCGCGCCGACCTGTTCCGTCCCGACCACGACGTCGACGAGCGCCGTGTCGCCGGCCTGGCCCGTGGCCTCCTGGTAGGCCTTCTCGAGGTGGTCGGCGTGCAGCTCCCAGACGGCGATCTCCAGGCGGCGCCGGGCGAGCAGCGTGGTGAGCACCGCGCGGGGCGGCAGCGCGGACCAGCGCCGGGCCCGGGACCGGCCCGGTCCCGCCGGCACCCCCACGACGAGCCCGTCCGCCTCGAGCGTGGTCAGCGCGGCCCGGACCTCCGCGGCGCCGAGGCCCACCGCCTCGGCGATCCCGGCCTCCGGCACGGCGTCGCGCGCCACGAGGTGGTCGAGCACGCGGACCGTGGGGGGCGTCGCGACGTCCAGCGACCGGCGCACGTCGTCCGAGATCATGGCTTGCCTCCTTGGCACAGGTGCTCGCGCCAAGTCACCCTTGCCTCGGCGGCGGGCGGACGGGGCCCGCTCGCTCGTTTTTTCGGAGACCTTAGCCCTTCACGGCGGGCATATCGCCGTAATTCACCCGCTCGCTGCCCGCACCGGAGGTCGTCGTGACGCGGCGCCGGCGGACCGGGTAGGGGATCGGGTGGGCGACCGTCCAGGCGGCTCCGGCGCAGATCATCTCCTTGTACCGGGCGGCGAGACGGCCGCCGGGGGCGGCGTCCTTGGCCCGGTCGTCGGGCGTGACGAGCTGGATGACGGCGTCGCGCCGGCCCAGGCTGATGCACTGGTGCACGTACCCGAGCGGCGTGTGCGGGAGCTTGCCCCCGGTCAGGCGTGCCGCGATCGAGTCGGCGGCCTGCCAGGCCATCGGGATGCCGGAGGCGCACGACATGCGCAGCACGTTGTCGACGGGGCCGTGCGCCAGCGCGGCGTCGCCCGTGGCGTAGACGTCGGGGTGGGAGACGGAGCGCATGGTCTCGTCGACCACGATCCGCCCGTCCGCGCCGACCCGCAGGCTCGTCTCGGCGGCGATCGGGTGCACGCCGAACCCGGTGGTCCACACGGCGACATCCGCCGGGATCGTCGCGTCGCGGGTCACCACGGCGGCGGAGTCCACGCTCGTGACGTCGGTGTGCTCGTGGACCGTGACGCCCAGCCGGTCGAGGACCGCGCGCAGGTGGCGCTGCCCGGCCGCCGAGAGCCAGTCCCCCAGGCCGTCGCGGACCGCGATCGCGACGTCCAGGTCGGTGCGGGCCTCCGCGATCTCGGTGACGGCCTCGATGCCGGTCAGGCCGCCTCCGACCACGACCACGCGGCCCCCGGGCGCGAGGCCCGCCAGCCGCTCGCGCAGGCGGAGCGCGCCCGGCCGGCTCGCCAGCTCGTGGGCGTGCTCGGCGACCCCCGGCACGCCGTGGTCGGCGAGCACGCTGCCCAGGGCGTACACGAGCGTGTCGTAGGCGAGCACGTCCCCACCGTCCTCCCCGGTCACGGAGACGGTCCGGCGGTCGACGTCGACGGCGGTCACGCGGGCCACCCGCAGGCGCACGCCCGTGCCGGCGAGCAGGTCGCGCAGCGGCCGGAGGCGCAGGTCCTGGCCCGTGGCCACCTGGTGCAGGCGCACCCGCTCGACGAAGTCCGGCTCGGCGTTGACCAGGGTGAGCTCGACGTCGTCGGGGTGCAGCCGGCGGGCCAGCCGGCCGGCGGCGGAGGCTCCGGCGTACCCGGCCCCGAGAATGACGATGCGGTGCTTCATGGGATCCCTCAGCTCGTGTCGGTGGGACGGTTGTGTGCCTCCTGAACCGGACGGCACAGCGATCCCTGACACCCCGCCCCTGTGACGCCGGTCACAGGGGCCGGTCCCGGCTCACCAGCCCCGGATCAGCGGCTCCCCGTGCTCCGTGGCCGCCCACTGGCGGCCGGCCCGGCCGAGCTTGTCCGGGTTGACCTGGCTGAGCACGGCGGTGATCCCGTCGGCGGTCGCCTCCAGCGTCATCACGCCCACCAGCCGGTCGCCGACCACGACGACCAGCGCCGGGAGGCCGTTGGCCGTCCACGCGTAGACGTCGGGGCTGCCGCCCAGCATCGCGCGCTTGGCCTCGGCCGGCCGGAACAGGCCGCGCAGGAACTTGGCCACGGCCGTGGCACCGAGCACGGCCGTCGCGCGCGCCGCGACCTTGCCGCCGCCGTCGCCCACCCCCACCACGTCGGCCGTCAGCAGCTTGACCAGCGGTTCGAGCTGCCCGCTCGTCGCGGCCGCCAGGAACTCCTCCACGACGGGCCGCGCGACCGCGAGGTCGACCGCCGCGCGGGTCCGCTCCCCCGCCAGGTGCTGCTTGGCCCGGTGGAGCACCTGCTGGCTGCCCACCTCGGTGAGGTCGAGCATCTCGGCGATCTCCGCGTGCGAGAACGCGAACGCCTCGCGCAGCACGTAGACGGCCCGCTCGTTGGGCGTGAGGCGCTCCATCAGCACGAGCATCGCCGTGGACACGGAGTCGCGCTGCTCCGCCGTGTCCGCGGGGCCGAGCATCGGGTCGCCGCGGAGCAGCGGCTCCGGCAGCCACTCGCCCACGTAGACCTCCCGACGGGCCCGCGCCGACCTGAGCTGGGTGAGGCACAGGTTGGTCAGCACCCGGGTCAGCCAGGCCTCCGGCACCCGGATCTGCGAGCGGTCGGCCGCCTCCCACCGCAGGAACGTCTCCTGCGCGGCGTCCTCGGCCTCCGCCGCCGACCCGAGCAGCCGGTAGGCGATGGCCTCCAGCCGTCCCCGGAGGTTCTCGAAGAGCTGCAGCTCGTCCTGGCTCGGCGACTCGGTCGTCATGCCGCGACCCTACTGCCCGAACTCACCCGCTGACACGGCCCGGTTCGCGCGCCGCCGGACGGCCCCGGCCCTACGCTGGTGCCACCATCGAACCGTGCCCGGCCGGCCCGGGCACGGTCGCCGGGAGGAGACTCAGCATGTCCTTTGTCACCCGTGGTTTCTCCGGTCGTCGCCGTGAGCCCGACACGCGCCTCCCGCCGGGGCAGACGCTGGTCCAGGACTGGCCCGTGCTCAGCGCCGGGCCCACCCCGCACGTCGACACCGCCGACTGGGAGCTCACCGTCCAGGACGAGACCGGCACCGACCACCGGTGGAGCTGGGACGAGCTCCTCGCCCTCGGGGTCGAGGACGTCACCGTGGACATCCACTGCGTCACCCACTGGTCCCGGCTCGACATGGGCTGGCGCGGGGTGAGCCTCGACAAGATCTTCGAGGACGTGGAGTCCGAGCACGAGTACGTCATGGCGCACTCCTACGGCGGCTACACGACGAACGTGCCGCTGGAGGACCTGCTGGACGGCAAGGCCTGGATCGCCACGGAGGCCGACGGCGCACCGCTCGACCCGGAGCACGGCGGACCCGCCCGGCTGCTCGTGCCGCACCTCTACTTCTGGAAGAGCGCCAAGTGGGTGCGGGGCCTGACGATGATGCCGGACAACGACCCGGGCTTCTGGGAGCAGTACGGCTACCACCTCTACGGGGACCCGTGGAAGGAGGAGCGCTACTGGTGAGCGCGCCGTCCGTCGCCCTGGGCCGGTCCCGGCCGCGTCCCGCGTGGCACGTCGCGACCGTCGTCGAGACGCGCCGCGAGACGCCCACGGCCGCGCGCCTCGTCCTGGACGTCCCCACGTGGCCCGGCAGCGAGGCGGGCGCGCACCTCGACGTGCGCCTCACCGCCCCGGACGGCTACCAGGCGAGCCGGTCGTACTCGATCGCCTCGGCGACGCCGGCGGGACAGGTGGTGCTCGCGGTCGACGAGCTGCCGGACGGCGAGGTCTCGCCCTTCCTGGTCCGCGACCTCCGGCCCGGCGACCAGCTCGAGCTGCACGGCCCGCTGGGCGCGTTCTTCGTCTGGCGGCCCGGCACGGGCGACCGCCCGGTCCAGCTCGTCGCGGGCGGCTCCGGCGTGGTGCCGCTGTACGCGATGGCCGCGGCGCACGGCGCTGCCGCCGACCCCGCGCCGTTCCGGCTGCTGTACTCCGTGCGCACCCCGGACGACGTGTACTTCGCGGACGAGCTCGCGGGGCTGGCCGGCCCGGCCTTCGCGCTGGACCTCGTCTACACGCGCGAGGCGCCGGCCGGCTGGCCCGACGCCGTCGGGCGGCTCACGCGGGAGGCCCTCGCCGCCCGGACGGTCCCGGCCGCGCACCGCCCGCACGTCTACGTCTGCGGCTCGACGGGCTTCGTCGAGACGGTGGCCCGCTGGCTGCAGGAGCTCGGCCACGCCGCGGCGGACATCCACACCGAGCGCTTCGGAGGTCTTTGATGACACACCACCTGGACGGCAACGTGCTCGCGGGCGCGCTCTCCGAGGTCTTCACGACCGACATGACGGCCGCGCGCGGCCGCTGCGGCGGCTGCGGGCACATGGCCGCGATCGCCGAGGCCATGGTCTACACCGACGCCCCCGGCCTCGTGGCCCGGTGCGCCGGGTGCGACCAGGTGCTCGCGACGGTCGTGGACACCGGTGACCGCGTGATCCTGAGCCTCGCCGGCCTGAGCGCCGTCGAGCTCCGGCGCTGAGCCCGTACCGGGCTGAAAGTGGACGCGGGGACCTTGACCTGGGCCACGCGGCGGCGGAGTGTGAGGAGGGACGGCAGCGCCGTCCGGACGCTGCCCCGAGCACAGGGAGTCCGTCATGTACGTACGCACCACCGAGGTCCGAGGTGATCCCGCCGGGATCGACGGCGGGCTGCGGATCGTCCGCGAGGAGGTCTTCCCGGCCGTGACCGCCATGGACGGCTGCGTCGGGATGTCGATGCTGGTCGACCGTGAGTCCGGGCGTTGTGTCGCCACGACGGCGTGGCAGTCGCACGACGCGATGATGATGAGCGCCGACGGCGTGCGCCCGCTGCGCGAGCGCGCCGTGCAGGCGCTGGGGAGCACGGGGGGCGGCGACGTCCACGAGTGGGAGGCCGCGGTGGTCCACCGGGACCACGCGACGCCCGACGGCGCGTGTGCGCGCCTCACCTGGCTGAGCGGCGGCCAGGACATGGTCGACCGCTGTATCGACCTCTACCGCATGGTCATCCTGCCGCAGCTCCAGGAGATGGACGGGTTCTGCAGCGCCAGCCTCATGGTGGACCGCGAGGCGGGCCGCGCCGTCGGCACGACCGCCTTCGACAGCATGGGGGCCGTCATGGCCGCCCGCGAGGCCACGGCCCGCATCCGCGAGCGTGTGGTCAGCGAGCTCGGCGCCACCGTCGACGGCATCGACGAGATGGAGATCGCGTTCGCGCACCTCCACGTACCCGAGATGGCCTGAGGTCAGGGCTCCAGGTCGGTCAGCCCCCGGCCGCTGCGCAGGTCGAGCGGCACCGAGACCTGGTCGTGCGCGATCAGCCAGGTGCCGCCGACCTTGCGGAGGCAGAACGTGGCCCGCACCCACATGCCGCTCGTCGCGGACCCGTCCTTCAGGGTGCCGCTGAGCCGCCCGAAGGCGTGCCCGAACGCGACGGTCTCGTCGACGGCGAGCGCCAGGTCGCGGAGCTCGTAGTCGACCTCCTCGAAGACCGCGAGGACGCGTGCCCAGCTCGCCAGCTTGGCGTCCGCGCCCACGTGCTGCAGCGGTGGCTCGACGTCGAAGGACACGACGTCGGCCGCGTAGAGCTGCCGCAGCGCGTCGAGGTCCTTGGCCCGCAGCCCCTCGACGATCCCGTCCAGCCGCCGCCGGATCTCCGCCTCGTCGTCCTGTCGCATGGTCATCGCCGTCCGTCCCTTCCGTCGGGTGGTTCCTCACAGGGGTGACGGACGGGAGGGACGGAACGTGACCGTCAGCGGTCGCCGGCCCCGGCGCGGTCCTCCTTGGCGACCAGGGTCAGCACGTCGTACGTGGCCACCTGCTCGTCGCGCTGGTTGGTGAGCACGGCATCCCAGCGCACCTCGCCGTAGTCCTCGTCCTCGCGCGGCGTGATCTGGGCGGCCGTCAGCCGCACCCGGATCGTGTCCCCGGGCGACACCGGCGTCAGGAAGCGCAGGTTCTCCAGGCCGTAGTTCGCGAGCACCGGCCCCGGCGCGGGGTCGACGAACAGCCCCGCCGCGAACGACACGAGCAGGTACCCGTGCGCCACGCGCCCGGGGAAGAACGGGTTGGCGGCGGCGGCCTCCTCGTCCGTGTGCGCGTAGAAGGTGTCGCCGGTGAAGTCGGCGAAGTGCGTGATGTCGTCGAGGGTCACCTCGCGCGGCGCGGACTCGACGGCGTCACCGATCCGGAGGTCGGCCAGCGACCTGCGGAAGGGGTGGCCCGCGTCGGTGCGCGACGGCGCCCCCGCCCGCCACCTGCCGGTCAAGCCGGTCAGCGCCGCGGGGGTGCCCTGGATCGCGGTGCGCTGCATGTAGTGCTCCACGGCGCGGACGCCGCCGAGCTCCTCACCGCCGCCCGCGCGGCCCGGCCCGCCGTGGACCAGGTGCGGCACCGGGGAGCCGTGGCCGGTCGATGACCGCGCGTCGTCCCGGTCGAGCACCAGCACCCGACCGTGCATCGGTGCGATCCCCGTGACGAGGTGCCGCACCACGTCGGGGTCGGCGGACGCGACGGTGGCCACCAGCGAGCCGCCGCCGAGATTGGCCAGCCGGACGGCGTCGTCGAGGTCGCGGTAGCCGATCACCGAGGCGACCGGCCCGAAGGCCTCGATGTCGTGCACGGCGGGCGCCGCGGGGTCGGCGAACCGCAGGAGCAGGGGCGCGACGAACGCGCCGTCCGGCGCGGGTCCGCGGCTGCCGTCGGCGTGCACCACCTCGGGCTCCGCGAGGTCGCCGACCACGATCTGCCCGCCGCCCGCGACGAGCTCCCGGACGCGGCGCAGCACCTCCTCCTTCTGCCCCGCGCTCGCCAGGGCGCCCATCGTGACGCCGTCGGCCCGCGGGTCGCCGACCACGACGCGCTGCGCGATCCGCTCGCGCACGGCCTCGATCACGGCGTCCTCGCGGTCGGCCGGGACGATCACCCGGCGGATCGCCGTGCACTTCTGCCCGGCCTTCACGGTCATCTCCGTGACCACCGAGGCGACGAACGCCGCGAACTCCGGGCTCCCGGGCTCCACGTCCGGGCCGAGCACCGCCGCGTTCAGGGAGTCGGTCTCCGCGGTGAGCACCACGCCCCGGCGGATCACGGCGTCGTCGACCGCGAGCACCCGCGCCGTGGACGCAGACCCGGTGAAGCTCACGGCGTCGCGCACGTCGAGCACGTCGAGGAACCCGCGGGCCGGGCCGCTGACGAGCTGCAGCGCGCCGTCGGGCAGGAGCCCGGAGTCGACGATCGCCCGCACCGCGGCCTCGGCGAGGTACGCCGTGGCCGAGGCCGGCTTGACGACGGTCGGGACGCCCGCGAGGAAGGCGGGCGCGAACTTCTCCAGCATGCCCCAGACGGGAAAGTTGAACGCGTTGACCTGGAAGGCCACGCCCTGCCGCCGCACGCGCACGTGCTGGCCGCCGAACGACCCGTCGCGGGACAGGCTCTCCGGCGGCCCGTCGACCAGGAGCTGCGCGTTGGGCAGCTCCCGGCGCCCCTTCGACCCGTAGGTGAACAGCACGCCGATGCCGCCGTCGATGTCGACCAGGGCGTCCCGCCGGGTGCCGCCGGTGCGCAGGCTCACCTCGTAGAGGTCGTCCTTGACGCCGGTGAGGTGCTGCGCGAGCCGCTTGAGCAGCAGCGCGCGCTGGTGGAAAGTGAGCGCGCCGAGCGCGTCCTGGCCCACGGTCCGGCCGTAGTCGACGACGGCCCGCAGGTCGACCGGGCTGCCGGAGACCGCCGCGACCGGCTCACCGGTCGAGGCGTCCCGCACGACCTGGGCCTCGGCGTCCGAGGGCGGGCGCTGCCACGCCCCCAGGACGTAGCTGTCGAGGGTGCGCACCGGGGTCTCCGTCGCGGTCATGGCGTCTTCCTTTCGGCTGTACCGACGTCTCTGCAGGTCACTCGTCCCATGTGAAGAACCCTTCGCCGCTCTTGCGCCCCAGCCGGCCCGCTTCGACCATCGCCCGCAGCAGCCGCGGCACGGCGAACCGCTCCCCCAGCTCGCGCTCCAGGTGCTCGGCGATGCCGAGCCGCACGTCCAGGCCGACCAGGTCGGTCAGGCGCAGCGGCCCGACGGGGAACCGGTAGCCGCGCACCATCGCGGTGTCGATGTCGGCGGGCGAGGCGACGCCCTCCTCGACCATGCGGATCGCCTCGAGCGCGATCACGACGCCCAGGCGGGAGCTCGCGAAGCCGGGCGTGTCGGACACGACGATCGAGGCCTTGCCGAGCGCAGCGACCCAGGCGCCGGCCTCGTCGACGAGCACCGGCACGGTCGCCCGGCCACGCACGATCTCCACGAGCGCCGACGCGGGCACGGGGTTGAAGAAGTGCAGCCCCACGAAGCGCTCGGGGCGCTCCAGGTGCCCCGCGAGGGTGTCGATCGACAGCGACGACGTGTTGCTGGCCAGCCAGGCGGTCGGCGACAGCACCCGCTCGACGCGCGCCAGGACCTCGACCTTGGCCGCGAGGTCCTCGGGCACCGCCTCGACGACCAGACCGGCCGGGCCGACGTCCGCGACGTCGGTGGTCACGCGCGCCCGCTCCGTCAGCTCGGCGACGGTGCGCGGGGTGGTCCCGCGCTCCACGCTGGCGGTCACCGCGCGCTCCAGCCCTGCCTGCGCCCGGGCCGCCGACTCCCCGTCGCGCTCGACGACCACGACGTGGGCCCCCGCCAGCAGGAAGGCGTGGGCGATCCCGACGCCCATCCGGCCGCCGCCGACCACACCGACATTCCGGGCCAGCGTCATCGCTTCTTCCGTTCCAGGAACGCGGTCATCCGCTCGCGCTTGGCGGGCGACTCGAACAGCACGGACTGCGCCAGGTCGTCGATGTCCGGGTGCGCCGCGCGTGGCGCCCGGAAGACCTGCTTGGTGTAGCGGACCGCCGTCGGGTCCTGCTCCGCGATCCGGTCCGCGAGCGCGTCGGCCGCGCCCACCAGGTCGGACGACGCGTGGACCGCGCTGACCAGCCCCGCCGCCAGCGCCTCGGGGGCGTCGAGCACGCGGCCGGCGAGCAGGACCTCCAGCGCGAGCGCCTCGCCGACGAGCTCCTTGAGCCGCCAGGACGCGCCCGCCGCGGCGATGATGCCGAGCCCCACCTCGGGGTTGCCGAACCGGGCGTTCTCGCCGGCCAGCCGGAAGTCGGCCGCGTAGGCCAGCTCGGCGCCGCCCCCGAGGGCCCAGCCGTCGACGGCGGCGATCACCGGCATCGGCAGCCGGGCGATCCGCTCGAACAGCCGCGAGTTGATCCCGGCGAGCGCGTCGTCGCGGCCACGCTCGCGCAGCTCGGCGATGTCGGCGCCGGAGGCGAACACGCGCTCGGAGCCGGACAGGACCAGGATGCGCGGCCGGGCCTCCAGCTCGGCGCAGACCTCGTGCAGCTCGCCGACCATCGCCTTGTCGATGGCGTTGCGTACCTCGGGCCGGTCGAGCCGGACGTGGAGGCGGTCCGCGCGGTCATCGACGCGCCGCAACGCTGCTGCCATGGCCTCATCACCTGGGGGTCGCACCGGCGTAGCGTCGTCGCGCTACTTACTGACCGTTCGTTCTGTGCAGCATGGCATGCGGGACGGCCGGGTTCAAGAGCGGCGATTCGTCAGCGGCGGGCGCCGGGCTGGGCGCGCAGCCCCTCGAACGCCATGGCGACGACGGCGTCGGCGAGCTGGTCGGCCGTGAGCCCACCGCCGGGGCGGTACCACTCCACCAGCGAGTTGACCATGCCGAAGAGCAGGCGGGTGGCGGTGCGCGCGTCGACGTCCGACCGGAGGGCGCCGTCCGCGACCGCCTCCTCGACCAGGCGCGCCACGGCGTGGTCGAACTCGCGGCGACGCGCCAGCGCCTCGCGCTCGACGTCGGTGTTCCCGCGCAGGCGCAGCAGCAGCGTGACGAACGGCAGCTCCTGCACGAGCACCCGGACGGCACCCCGGATGACGCGTTCGAGCCGCTCCAGCGCGCTCGGCGCGGCGGCGTCCGGCGCCCCACCCGGCTGGCCGTCCGGCTCCTGGAGGAGGGCCTCGAGGTTGCCGAGCGCGCGCTCCAGCGCCAGCCGGAGCAGCTCCTGCTTGCCGCTGACGTGGTAGTAGATCGCGGACTTGCTGGTCCCGAGGCGTTCGGCCAGCTCGCCCATCGACGTCGCGTCGTACCCGCGCTCGTTGAACGCCTGGACGGCGACGGCCAGCACCGCGTCCAGGTCGTACGCCACACGCCCAGCGCGGCCGTTCCCGCCCCGTCGAGCGGGCGCGGGAGCGGCGTCGGGTTCACTCATGCGAGCCAACCTAACCGACCGGGAGGCCGTTGCCGCCGCCCCCACCCCGGTGCTAGCCTGACTGAACGATCGGTAAGTAGGGCTCCAGCACAGGAGACGTCATGCCCGCAGAAGAACCGCCCACGACCGCTTCCCAGGAAGCCGCGCGGCTCGCGGCGTTCGACGCGCTCATCACCGCCGACCAGCGGATCGAGCCCACCGACTGGATGCCGCCGGCGTACCGGAAGGCGCTGGTGCGGCAGATGTCGCAGCACGCGCACTCCGAGATCATCGGCATGCAGCCCGAGGGCAACTGGATCACGCGCGCGCCGAGCCTCAAGCGCAAGGCGATCCTCATGGCAAAGGTGCAGGACGAGGCCGGGCACGGGCTCTACCTCTACTCGGCGGCCGAGACGCTGGGGACCACCCGCGACGAGATGCTCGACGCCCTGCACTCGGGCAAGGCCAAGTACTCGTCGATCTTCAACTACCTCGCGCCGTCGTGGGCCGACATGGGCTCGATCGGCTGGCTGGTGGACGGCGCCGCCATCGCGAACCAGGTGCCGCTGTGCCGCGCGTCCTACGGCCCGTACGGGCGCGCGATGGTGCGCATCTGCAAGGAGGAGTCGTTCCACCAGCGGCAGGGCTTCGAGATCCTGCTGGCGCTGATGAACGGCACCGACGAGCAGCAGGCCATGGCGCAGGAGTCCGTGAACCGCTGGTACGCGCCGGCCCTGATGATGTTCGGCCCGCCCGACGCCGAGTCGCCCAACTCGCGGCAGAGCATGGCCTGGAAGATCAAGCGTTTCTCGAACGACGAGCTGCGCCAGCGGTTCGTCGACATGATCGTGCCGCAGGCCGAGATCCTCGGGATCACGCTGCCCGACCCCGACCTGCGCTGGAACGAGGAGCGCGGCCACCACGACTTCGGCGAGCTCGACTGGGCCGAGTTTCACGCCGTCCTGCACGGGAACGGGCAGGCGAACGCACTGCGCCTGGCCAAGCGCCGCGCCGCGCACGCCGAGGGCGAATGGGTGCGCGAGGCCGCCCGGGCGTACGCCGAGCGCACCGCGACGAGCGAACGGATGGCGTCATGACCGAGGAACCACGCCGGGAGACCTGGCCCCTGTGGGAGGTGTTCGTGCGCTCGGCGCGCGGCCTCTCGCACGTGCACGCCGGCTCGCTGCACGCGCCGGACGCCGAGCTGGCGGTGCGCAACGCCCGCGACCTCTACACCCGCCGCAGCGAGGGGGTCTCGATCTGGGTGGTGCCCGCCGCCGCGATCACGGCGTCGGACCCCGACGCGAAGGACGCGTGGTTCGAGTCCCCGCGCGGCAAGGACTTCCGGCACGCGACGTACTACACGGCGTCGCAGGCCGTGCCGCACCTCTGACCCGTACCGCCGGCCCCCGGCCGGACGGCCCGACGCTCGATGGAGAGCCCATGCAGAACCAGCACCAGTCCCCGTCCGCGGTGCTCACACCCGAGGCGATCGCCGCCCGGGTCGCCCCGCAGGACAGCCCCGCCCGGGCCACCGACGACGTCGCGCGGTACGCGCTCGGCCTGGGCGACGACGCCCTGGTCCTCGCGCAGCGGCTGGGCTCGTGGATCGCCGCCGCGCCCGAGCTGGAGGAGGACGTCGCGCTCGGGAACATCGCGCTCGACACCCTGGGGCACGCGCGCGGCCTCCTGACCTACGCGGGTTCCGCCTGGGACCAGACCGAGGACGACCTCGCGTACTTCCGGGACGAGGCGGACTTCCGGTGCCGGCAGATCTTCGAGCGGCCCAACGGGGACTTCGCGTGCACGATCGCCCGGCAGCTCGTCGTGTCGGCCTACTTCACCGTGCTCTACCGGGGCCTGGCCGACAGCGCCGACCCCACGCTGGCGGCCATCGCCGCCAAGGCGGTCAAGGAGGTGGACTACCACCTGGACCACGCCACGCTCTGGACCGTGCGCCTGGCGCTGGGCACCGAGGAGTCGCGGCGGCGGATGATCGCGGGGCTGGAGGCGATCTGGCCGTTCGTGGACGAGCTGTTCGCCGCGGATCCCGCCGCCGACGCCGTCCCGGCTGCCGCCGTGGCGCCCGCCGGGCTGCGCGAGCCGTTCGACGCGCTGCTGCTGCCGGTGCTCGACCAGGCCGAGCTTCCCGTACCGGGGATCGCGGCCGTCCGCGGCGGCGGCCGCCTCGGGGTGCACTCCGAGGCGCTGGGCCCGCTGCTCGCGGAGATGCAGGTGCTGGCCCGGCGGCACCCGGGGGCGGTGTGGTGATGAGCGCCGTCGACAGTCCCGTCGAGCACGTCGCCCGCCCCCGCCCGGAGGCAGGGCCGGAGCGCGCCGTGTGGGATGCCGCGGCGACCGTCACCGACCCCGAGGTGCCGGTCCTGACCATCGAGGACCTGGGCGTGCTGCGCGGCGCGCGGATCGTGGACGGGTCGCCCGTCGTGGACATCACGCCCACCTACTCGGGCTGCCCCGCCGTCGACGCGATCCGCGACGACATCGTCGCCGTGCTTCGCGAGCGCGGCTACCCGGGGGCCCGCGTGGACGTGGTGCTCTCCCCCGCGTGGACGACCGACTGGATGAGCGACGCCGGCCGCCGCAAGCTCGTGGAGCACGGCATCGCCCCGCCGGGCCGCCGGGCCGGCGGCGTCGTCGCGCTGGGCCTGGGCGTCCGGTGCCCCCGGTGCGGCTCGCTGCACACGCGCGAGCTCGCACGGTTCGGCTCGACGTCGTGCAAGGCGCTGTACGTCTGCCAGCGCTGCCGGGAGCCTTTCGACCACTTCAAGGAGCACTGATGCCGGTCGCCGACACCGGTGTCCCCGCCGCGCCCGGCACGCGGCGTCGCGCCCGGTTCCACCCGCTCACCGTCGCGGCGGTGCGCACGCTGACCGCGGACGCCGTCGAGGTGACGTTCGACGTCCCGGACGACCTCGCCGACGCCTACTCCTACGCGCCGGGCCAGTACGTCGCGCTGCGCGCGCGGGTCGACGGCGAGGAGGTGCGCCGCACCTACTCGATCTGCCAGGCGCCCGTCCCCGGCTCGCTCAAGGTGGGCATCAAGCGCGACATGGGCGGGCTGTTCTCGCCCTGGGCGATCGACCACCTCGCCCCGGGGATGACGCTCGACGTGATGAGCCCCGAAGGCCTGTTCGTGTCGCACCGCCCGCCCGGCCAGGGCGGGCGCGTGGTCGGGGTCGCGGCGGGCAGCGGCATCACGCCGATGATGTCGCTCGTGGAGCACACGCTCGGCTCGGCGGCGGACAGCACCTTCGACCTGGTCTACTCCAACCGGACCACGACGGACACGATGTTCGTGGACGAGCTGGGCGACCTCAAGGACCGCTACCCCGCCCGGCTGGCCCTGCACCACGTGCTCACCCGCGAGCGCCGGGGCGCCGAGCTGCTCTCGGGCCGCCTCGACGCCGACCGGCTGCGCCGCATCGTGACGGCTCTGATCGGGCCGGACGACGTGGACGAGTGGTTCCTGTGCGGGCCGTTCGAGATGGTGCAGACCTGCCGGGCCGTGCTGGAGGAGCTGGGTGTGCCGCCGGAGCGGGTGCGGCACGAGCTGTTCACCACAGGCCGGCCGGAGCGTCCGACGGCGCCGTCCGGGGCCCCGCCGGCGTCGGGCGCCCCCGACGGCGAGTCGCACTCGATCTCCTTCCGGCTCGACGCCGCGACGTCGACCGTGACCAGTCCGGCCGGGGCGCGCGAGAGCGTGCTGAACGCCGCCCTGCGGGTGCGCGGCGACGTGCCGTTCGCCTGCGCGGGTGGCGTGTGCGGCACATGCCGGGCAAAACTGGTCTCGGGCACGGTGGAGATGGTGGAGAACTACGCGCTGGAGCCCGAGGAGCTGGCGCGTGGCTACGTCCTGACCTGCCAAGCGATCCCCACCAGCGAGGAGATCTTCGTGGACTACGACTCATGATCACGCTCACGATCGAGGACGAGATCGCCGAGGTGGTGCTCGACGCGCCCGGCCGGCTGAACGCCCTGGACGAGGCCGGGCTCGCCGAGCTGGACGACGCCTACCGGCAGGCGGAGGCCGCCGGCGTGCGGGCGCTGCTCCTGCGGGGCGAGGGCCGGGCGTTCTGCGCCGGCCGGGACATCTCGGGGGTCGACCCGGCGACGGACGACGCGCTGGGCTACCTCCGCAACCGGGTGACCCCGCTGCTGTGGCGCATGGCCGCGTTCCCGGCGCCGACGTTCGCCGCGGCGCACGGTGCCTGCCTGGGTGTGGGGCTGGGCCTGCTGATCGCCACCGACGTCGTCTACGTGGCCGACGACGCCAAGGTGGGCTCGCCGTTCGCGAATCTCGGGGCGACGCTCGACTCGGGCGGGCACGCGCTCTTCGTCGAGCGCCTGGGCGCGCACCGCGCGCTCGACCTGGTCTATACGGGCGAGCTGATGAGCGGGGCCGAGGCGGTCGCCGCCGGCCTCTTCTCCCGGGCCGTGCCCGGCCCGGAGCTGCTCGGGTTCACGCGCGACCGGGTCGAGCAGGTCGCGCGCGGGGCGACGAGCGCCTTCCTCGCCTCCAAGCGCCTGGTCACCGAGCTCCGTGACGAACGGATCGCGTTCTGGGCCGCGGTGGCCCACGAGAGCGAGGCGCAGGGCGACCTCAGCCTGACCGACGACTACCGGGAGGGCTTCGCCGCGTTCCAGGAGAAGCGGCGCCCCACGTTCACTGGCCGGTGACCTGGACGTTCCTGGGGCACGGCGTCACAGGCGGACGATCGCCGGGAGCGGGTTCTCGATCGCGTCCGCGACCGTGCGCATGAAGGCCGCCGCCGTGCCGCCGTCGCAGACCCGGTGGTCGAAGACGAAGGACATCTGCGTGATCTTGCGCGGCACGATCTGGCCGTCGACCACCCAGGGCCGGTCGATGATCCGGCCGAAGCCCAGGATCGCGACCTGCGGGTGGTTGATGATCGCGGCGCTGCCGTCGACGCCGAGGCTGCCGTAGTTGTTCAGCGTGAACGTGCCGCCGCTGAGCTCCCCGGGCGTGGACCTCCCGACCCGGGCCCGGGCGGTGAGGTCGCGCAGGGCCGTGTCGAGCTCGCGCGTGGTCATCGAGTCCGCGCCGAGCACGGCCGGGGCGACGAGCCCGGTCTCGCCCTGGACGGCGATGCCGAGGTTGACGGCGTCGGACACGACGATCTCGTCGCGCTCGGTGTCGAGCCGCGCGTTGAGCACCGGGTAGGCCTCCAGGCCGGCGACGACGAACCGCGCGATGTGGGCCAGCAGCCCGGGCCCGGGGTCGTCGGGCGTGCGGGTGGCCTCGCGCAGCTCCCAGAGCGCGGTGGCGTCGACGTCGACCCAGACGGTCGCCTCCGGGATCTCCGCGCGGCTGCGCGAGAGCACCCGGGACGCCGCCCGCCGGAAGCCGCTGAGCGGGATCCGGTGCTCGCCGGGAGCGGCCGGGGCGACGGCGGCAGCCGGGCTCGGTGCCGAGGCGGCCCGTGCCCGCTCGACCGCGGCGCGCACGTCCGACCGGGTGACGGTCCCGCCCGCGCCCGTCGGCGGGATCGCGGCGAGGTCCAGGCCCGCCTCGCGGGCCAGCCGCCGGACGATCGGGGAGATCACGCGGACCGGGCTGCTGTCGTGCGGGGGCTCGGGGTTCGCGACGCCGTCGTCGGCCGGGCCTGCGACCGCGGCAGGCACGGCGAGCGCAGCGGGCCGCGTCCCGCGGGGCCGACGCCGCCGCCCCGCGCCGGGATGCGCGGACGTCCCGTACCCGACCAGCACGTTCCCCGACCCGGCCTGCTCCTCGGTGCGGTAGGCCTCTGCCTGGGGGTCGGGCTGGGGGTCAGGCTCCGGGTCGGGGTCAGGCTCCGGCTCCGGGTCGGCCGAGATCGTGATCAGCGGCCTGCCCACCTCGACGCACTCCCCCTCGGCCGCGTGCAGCACGCCCACCCGGCCGGCGTACGGGCACGGCACCTCGACCACGGACTTGGCGGTCTCGACCTCCACCACCGGCTGGTCCATGGTCACGACGTCACCCTCGGCGACCAGCCACTGCACCACCTCGGCCTCGGTCAGGCCCTCGCCGAGGTCGGGCAGGAGGAAGGTCTGCTCGGTCGTGGTGCTGGTCATGCGTCCTCCCACTGCAGGTCGTCGACGGCGTCGAGGATCCGGTCGACGGACGGGAGCTGGAGGTGCTCCAGCTTGGGCGGCGGGTAGGGGATGTCGAAGCCCGTGACGCGCCGGACGGGCGCTGCCAGCGAGTGGAAGCAGCGCTCGCCCACCCGGGCCGCGATCTCGGAGGCGACGCTGGCGAACCCGGCCGCCTCGGCGATCACGACGGCACGCCCGGTCGACTCCACGGCCGCGCAGACCCCGGCGTCGTCGAACGGGACGATCGAGCGCAGGTCGACGACCTGGAGGCTGCGGCCGTCGCGCGCGGCCGCCTCGGCCGCCTCCAGCGCGACCGGCACGGACGGGCCGTAGGCGATGAGGGTGGCGTCGGTGCCCGGACGGCGCACGACGGCCGTGCCGATGCCCGGCCCGCCGCCGTCCGCCAGGGCCACCTCGCCCTTGGCCCAGTAGAGCTTCTTCGGTTCGAGGAAGACCACGGGGTCGGGCGAGGCGATCGCCTCGCGCAGGAGCCAGTAGGCGTCCGAGGGGTTCGACGGCGCGACGACGTGCAGCCCGGGCGTGTGCGCGTAGTAGGCCTCCGACGAGTCGCTGTGGTGCTCGACGCCGCCCACGCCGCCGGCGTACGGGACCCGGATGACCAGGGGCAGCTCGACGCGGCCGCGGGTCCGGTTCCGCATCTTCGCGATGTGGCTGACCACCTGCTCGAAGGCGGGGTACGCGAAGGCGTCGAACTGCATCTCGATCACCGGCCGCATGCCGTTCATCGCCAGGCCGACGGCGAAGCCGGCGATGCCGGCCTCCGCGAGGGGGGTGTCGAAGCAGCGGTCCTCGCCGAACTCGGCGGTGAGCCCGTCGGTCACCCGGAAGACGCCGCCGAGGGGGCCGACGTCCTCGCCGAGCACGAGCACCGTGGGATCCTCGGCCAGCGCGTCGCGCAGCGCCCGGTTGATCGCCTGGGCGGTGCTGAGCGTCTCGCGCTCCACCGCGGGGCTGGTGGTGGTCATCGGGGCGTCTCCTCTCGGCTCGGCTCGTCACGGCTCGGCTCGTCACGGCTCAGCTCGTCCCGGACCAGGGCGAGCTGCTCCACGAGCTGCGGCGTCGGCGTGGAGTAGACGAAGCGGAACAGGTCCTCGGGGTCCGGCACGACGTCCACGGCGATGCCGTCCCGGGTGTGCCGCGCGAGCCGCTCGGCGGCGTCGGCGTGGGCCGCGGCGCGCGCGTCGTCGAGCAGGCCCGCCCCGCGCAGGTAGGCGTCCAGCCGCAACAGCGGGTCCTTGGCCGCCCAGGCCGCGACCTCGTCGTCACCGCGGTAGCGGGTCGCGTCGTCGGCGTTGGTGTGGGCCTGCATGCGGTAGGTGCGGCCCTCGACGAGCTGCGGTCCCTCCCCGGCCCGCGCCCGCCCGACCGCCGCGGACAGGACGTGCAGCAGGGCCGCGAGGTCGTTGCCGTCCACCTGCTCGCCGGGCACGCCGTAGCCCACGCCCTTGTGCGCCAGCGACGGCGCGACCGTCTGCCGGGACAGCGGCACGGAGATCGCGTACTGGTTGTTCTGCACGAAGAAGACGACCGGTGCCCGGAAGACGGCGGCGAAGTTCAGCGCCTCGTGGAAGTCGCCCTCGCTCGTGGCGCCGTCGCCGCACATCGCCAGCACCACGGTGGACTCCCCGCGCAGCCGCGCCGCGTGCGCCACCCCCACGGCGTGCGGGAGCTGCGTGGCGAGCGGCGTCGCGAGAGGCGCGACGCGGCGCTCGTACGGGTCGTACCCCGAGTGCCAGTCGCCCTTGAGCAGGCCGAGCACCTCGACCGGGTCCACGCCGCGCGTCACGGCGGCCGCGGTGTCACGGTAGGTCGGGAAGAGCCAGTCCTCGTCGTCAAGCACCTGCGCGGCCGCGACCTGGCAGGCCTCCTGCCCGTACGACGACGGGTAGACGGCCAGCCGCCCCTGCCGCACGAGCACCGAGGCCTGCTCGTTGAAGCGGCGGGCGGTGACCATGCCCGCGAGCCCGCGGAGCAGGTCGTCGGCCGCGGGCAGCGCGGCCGTGTCGTCGACCGTGGGCCGGCCGTCCGGGTCGAGGAGCATGACCGGCTCGCGGGACGGCAGCATGAGATCTTCGTTGATCACCATGTAGATATACTGGTCAAAGTTCCATTCGGATTCCATCAACGGCGAGGATCCGAGAACCCGTCCAGTCATGACCGGGTCACACGATCCAAATGTCCAGCACAGAAGGGCCTGAGGGCGTGGTGGCGAGACAAGTGGCAGCGGGCCTCGACGACGTCGACCGGCGCATCATCGACGAGCTGCGCCGGGACGGGCGGATGTCCATGCGGACGCTCGCCGAGAAGCTGCACATCTCGCGGGCCAACGCCTACGTGCGCGTGCAACGCCTGGAGTCCACCGGGGTGATCCGCGGCTACCGCGCGGAGATCGACCCGGTGCTGGCCGGGCTGGGCACGTCGGCCTACGTGACGGTCAACCTGGACCAGGCGCAGTGGCGCTCGGTCCGTGAGGAGCTGCGCACCCTGCGCGGCGTCGAGCACATCGGGCTGGTCGGCGGGGAGTTCGACCTCGTCCTGCTCGTCCGCGCCCGCGACAACGCCGACCTGCGGCACCTGATCCTGGACCAGATCCAGGGCATGAACGGCATCGTGAACACCCACACGCTGCTGGTGTTCGAGGAGCCGGTGCCCGCGGGCCCGGCACCGGCGGCGCCGGCGAGCTGATACGGCCGGTCGCGGCGAGAGGGGACACTGTGTCGATGTCAGCCCGCCAGCCCACCAGCCACGACGTCGCGCGCGCCGCGGGGGTCTCGCAGTCGACGGTCAGCTACGCCCTGTCCGGCAAGGGCACCATCGCGCCCCGGACCCGCGAGCACGTGCTGGCGGTCGCGGCGTCCATGGGCTACCGGCCCAACCTCGCGGCGCGGTCGATGCGCACCCAGCGCTCGGGCCGGCTCGCCGTGGTCACCGGCGTGACGGTGGACAACCGGCTGCGCATGCTCACCGGCGCGGCGGAGGTCGCCGCCGAGGCGGGCTACGCCGTGGACACCCACAGCGTCGACGGGACCGCCGAGGCCCGCACCGAGCGCGTCGTCGACCTGGCCCGGGGCGGCCAGGTCGAGGGGGTGCTGACGTTCCTGCCCGTGGTCCCGGACGCGCTCACCCTCGACGAGGACTCCGCACCGGTCGTGGCCGAGACGGCCCTGGACGAGCAGCTGCGCACCACCGGCGAGCTCGCCGACGCGGGCCTGCTCGGCACCGTGATCTCGGCGCTGGTCGCGGCCGGCCACCGCCGGTTCCTGCACGTGGCCGGACCCGAGCACTTCGCCTCGGCCCGCTCCCGGCGCGACGTCTACCTCGCGGAGGTCGAACGCCTCGGCGTCGAGTCGCTCGGCGTCGTCGGCAGCGCCTGGTCCCCCGAGTCGGGCCGGGAGGCCGTGCTCGCCCTGCCCGACGACGCCCCGCCGCTCGCCGTGATCGCGGCCAACGACTACGTGGCGCTCGGCGTGCTGCGCGGGGCGGCGGAGCGCGGCTGGTCCGTCCCGGGCGACCTGGTCGTCACCGGCTGGGACGACGCCGACTTCAGCGCGTTCACGACGCCCTCGCTCACCACGATCCCCGTGGACTTCGTCGAGGCCGGACGGCGCGCGATGCGCCGGCTCGTCGCGGCGGTGCGGCACGAGGAGCCCCCCGCGCACACGGCGCCGCTCCAGCGCGTCGTGTGGCGGGAGTCGACGGGGGCGCTCACGCCCGCCGTCGTCCCCTGACGGCAGACCGGCCCTTGACATCCCGAGCACCGGACATGACGATGTTGAACCGTTGCATCATACGTATGATGCGGTCTGCGACGTCGCACCGTTCCGCTGGTCGGCGTCGTGACGCCGTCGTCCAACCGGAGGAAGCATGCTCAAGATCGGCATCGTCGGGACCGGCGGTATCGCCGGCGCGCACGCCGAGGGATACCGCCGCTTCGCGCAGGAGTGCGAGGTCGTCGCCGTCTGCGACATCGTCCCGGGCAAGGCCGCCGAGCAGCGCGCGCGGCTCCAGGTGCCCGGTGCGCGGGCCTACGGGAGCATCGAGGAGCTGCTGGCCGCCGAGCCGGACCTCGACCTGGTGAGCATCACGACGCCGCCGTCGACCCACGCGGAGCTGACGGTCACCGCGCTGCGGGCCGGGGTGGACGTGCTGGTCGAGAAGCCGATGGCGCCCTCGCTGGAGGAGTGCGACGCGATGATCGCGGCCGCCGCCGAGCACGGCCGCGTGCTGTCCGTCGTGGCGCAGAACCGCTTCCGGAACGACATGGCCACGCTCAAGGAGGTGCTGGACTCCGGCCTGGCCGGACCGGTCTCGCACGTCCAGGTGAACTCGGCGTGGTGGCGCGGCGCGGCCTACTACGACCTGTGGTGGCGCGGCACGTGGGAGTCCGAGGGCGGCGGCTGCACCCTGAACCACGCGATCCACCACCTCGACCTGACCCAGTGGATGCTCGGCGCGCCCCGCGCCGTCACGGCCGTGCTGACCAATGCCGCGCACGAGAACGCGGAGGTCGAGGACCTGTCCGTCGCCGTGCTCCAGTACGACCGGGCGCTGGCCGAGGTGACGAGCTCCGTGGTGCACCACGGCGAGGAGCAGGCGATCGTCGTGCAGGGCCGGGAGGCGCGCGTCTCGCAACCGTGGAAGGTGGTGGCCTCGGCCGCCTCCCCCAACGGCTTCCCCGCCCCCGGCGGCAACGCCGAGCGCGTCGCGGAGATCGAGGCGCTGGCCGCGGCCCGGGAGCCGCTGCCGCACGAGGGTCACAACGGGCAGATCGGCGACACGCTCGCTGCCGTCCGGGAGCGCCGCGAGCCCGCCGTCACCGGCGCCGACGGCCGCCGCGCCGTGGAGCTGGTGACCGCGATCTACCAGGCCGGGATCGAGCGGCGCACGGTGGACCTGCCGCTGCGGCCCGACGACCCGTACTACCGCACGGGCACACTGGTGGCACGTGCGCCCCACTTCTTCGAGAAGACCGCGTCGGTGGGCGACCTGCCCGGCGCGATCACCGTCGGCAGCAGCCAGGAGGCGATCTGATGAACGCGAGCAGCGGCGCTAGCTACGCACCCGAGCCGGTACCCGACCCCGTGGTGAGCGCGGGCGACTTCCCCTTCGCCGCGGTCCGGCTGGACCACGGCCACATCTACGGCATGGCCGAGGGCCTCCAGGCCGCGGGCGGCACCGTGAAGTGGGTGTACGACCCGGACCCGGCCAAGGTGGAGGCGTTCCGCGCCAAGTTCCCGGACGTGCGCGTGGCGCGCAGCGAGGACGAGGTGTTCGACGACGACGACGTGCGGCTGGTCGCCGGCGCCGCCGTCACCTCCGAGCGCTGCGCCCTGGGACTGCGCGCGATCGAGGCGGGCAAGGACTACTTCACGGACAAGGCCCCGCTGACCACTCTCGACCAGCTCGCGGCGGCCCGGGAGGCCACCGCGCGGACCGGCCGCAAGTACGCCGTCTACTACTCCGAGCGCATCCACGTCGAGGCGGCGGTCCTGGCCGACCAGCTCGTCGAGCGCGGCTCGATCGGCCGCGTGCTGCAGGTCATGGGCCTGGGCCCGCACCGCCTGGGCACCGGCCGCCCCGACTGGTTCTTCGAGAAGGACAAGTACGGCGGCATCCTGTGCGACATCGGCAGCCACAACTTCGAGCAGATGCTGCACTACGCGGGCGCCAAGGACGCGCAGGTGACGCACGCCGCCATCGCGAACTACAACCACCCGGAGCACCCGGAGCTGGACGACTTCGGCGAGGCCAACATCGTCATGGACAACGGCGCGGCGGGCTACTGCCGGGTCGACTGGTTCACCCCCGACGGCCTGAGCACCTGGGGCGACGGGCGCACGTTCATCCTCGGCACCGAGGGCTACATCGAGCTGCGCAAGTACGTGAACGTGGGCACCGACGAGGGCCCCGGGCATGTCTTCCTGGCCAACGGCGAGGGCGAGCACCACCTCGTCGCCAAGGGGAACGTGGGCTACCCGTACTTCGGCCGGCTCATCCTCGACTGCCTCGAGCGCACCGAGAACGCGATGACCCAGGAGCACGCGTTCAAGGCCGCCGAGCTGAGCGTCCAGGCCCAGCTCGCGGCCCGGGTGCTCACCCCGGACGCCGAGGGCGCCGGCATCGGCTGACCCTCCCTGGTGCGCCGGGCCCGGACCTCCGGGCCCGGCGCTCCTTCTGATCCGGCGTGGCGGCCGATCTATGCTGCTCCCGACCGAGAGGAGCAGCCGCGTGGCGACCGACGATCTGCCCGGGCAGGACCGGCTCCGTGCCGAGTGGTCCACGCACCGGCCCGCGGTGTTCGGCGCGGCGTACCGGCTGCTCGGGAGCGTGGCCGACGCCGAGGACGTCACCCAGGACGTCTGGCTGCGCGCAGTCGGCGCGAACCTGGACGAGGTACGCAACCTCCGGGCCTGGCTGATCACCGTCGCGGCCCGCCGGGCCTACGACATCCTCAACAGCGCCCGCCACCGCAGGGAGTCCTACGTGGGGCCGTGGCTCCCCGAACCCCTGCTGACCGGTCCGGACGCGGCCGAACCCGTGCTCGTCGACGAGTCGGTCACCGCGGCGATGCTCCTGGTCATGGAGAAGCTCAGCCCGCCGGAGCGGGTCGCCTTCGTGCTGCACGACGTCTTCGACCTCGAGTTCGCACGGATCGCCGAGATCCTCGACGTCACGGTGCCGGGCGCCCGGCAGCTCGCCTCGCGGGCCCGCCGGCGCGTGGCCGCCGAGAAGGACGCGATGCCACGCACGTCGCGGGTGTCGCGGGCGGAGCGGGAGCGGGTGCTCGATGCCTTCCGCGGCGCCTACGAGACCGGGGACCTGGAAGGACTCGTGCGCCTGCTGGACCCCGACGTCGTCTACGTCACCGACGGCGGCGGCAAGGTCTTCGCGGCGCGCAAGGCCGTTCTGGGTGGTCAGCGGGTGGCCGAGCTCATGGTGCGGGTCGGCCACCAGCGGCGGCCCGACCACATCGACCTGGTGGAGGTCGGGGGCGAGCTCTCGCTGGTGTTCCGTCGCGAGGGCCAGGTGTACTCCGTGGACACGCTGCAGATCGCGGACGGGCGGATCACTGCCTACCGCCGGGTCCTCAACCCGGACAAGCTCACCCGGGTCCGAGTGTGACGTCTCTGACCGTCACGTCCGGGCGGGCCACGTCGTCTCCCTGGCGGCCCCGGTGCCGCTCCGGCGCGCACCGACCCGGGCCGCACGACGACTCAGAGGAGAACCATGACCACCACGCAGCGCGTCGACATCGGCAAGCAGCAGCCGAACGCGTACAAGGCGCTGATCGCCCTGTCCGGGGAGGCCGAGAACAACGCCGTGTCGGCGGGGCTCGACCCGCTCCTGGTCGAGCTGCTGAGGATCCGCACCTCCCAGATCAACGGCTGCGCGTTCTGCCTGCGGCTGCACACGCGCGACGCCCTGAGGAAGGGTGAGAACCCCGACCGGATCGCCGTGCTGCCCGCCTGGCGGGAGACGGGCTACTTCTCCGACACCGACCGGGCTGCGCTCGGCCTGGCCGAGGCCATCACCCTGGTCGCCGACGGGCACGTCGGCGACGCCGACTACGCCGGCGCCGCGGCGGTCCTCACCGACGACCAGGTCGCGGCGGTCTCCTGGATCGTCACGGTGATGAACGCCTTCAACCGCGTGGCGATCACCAGCCGGTACACCGTCGCCTGAGCCTCAGGGCGTCGCGCGGGCGCCGGCCGTCACTCCGGCCGCGCGTCCGCGGCGGGCCGGCTCCGTCGTCCGACGGCGAAGCCGGCCGCGCCGCCGAGCAGGAGCGTGCCGGCGGACGAGAGCAGGGCCACGGTGCCGGGGGACGAGGTGCCGCCCGGCACGTAGGTCGTGTCGGACAACGGCGCGTAGGCGAACCAGCCGAAGGACGCCGGGCGGCTCCCCACCCAGGCCGCGGCGCCCAGCAGCGCGAGGCCGAGCACGACGAGAACCGCGAGGACGAGGCGCGAGGCGCGCTCGGGGCGGGGTGCGGGTGCTGTCATGCGGACCATCGTCCCAGACCCGTAGGCCGATGCCGTCTGGCGCCCGTCGTCGCCGGGACTCAGGTCACGCGGCCCGACCGGTGCTCGACCGCTGGACGTGTCGCAGACGGTCGTGATGCGGCAGCTGTGCGGGCGCGACGGCCTCCAACGCCCTGTCCAGCGTGTCCGATGTCAGGTCTTCCCTGCCGATGCGGGACTGGAGGCTGGTAAGGAACTGATCGGAGGCCGTGCGAAGCGGCACTCCGGCCTCGTTGGCGACGTCGAGCAGCATCTTCTCGGCCGTGCGCTCGTCGATCCCTCGCACCACGGCCACGACGCTCTTGGCTCGTTCGATGGCGACCTCACCGATGACGATCGAACGCGGCCCGTCGCGGGCCCCACGTCGCTCCGGCGACTGCCAGGAGGTGACGGACGATGACATGCGAACCTCCAGGTCCGACGGACCTGGAGCCGCTTCATGACTCCGTTTCCTCACCCTAGGCCTGATACGCACAATCGGGCAATACCCGCATTTCACGCCGACAAGGCGCATATCGGCAGGCCCGCTGGCCCGGAGTCAATCGGTCGTTCGTGAGCGCACCTCCGCGGCGGCCTCACGGCCATGCTCGGCGACCGACCGTGCCGCCTCCTTCGCCGCGTCCCTCACGGCTTCAGCACCCTCCCTCGCCGGCCCCTCCAGATCCTGCGCGATGTCGGACGCAGCCGACCTCACGTCGTCCACCAGCGGAGCCGTCTTCTCCTGGACCGCCGTGGCGGCGCGTTGTTCGCCGCGGCTGGACGGCAGGAGCGACGCGACGATCAGGCCCGCACCGAAGGCGACCAGACCGACCGCGAGAGGGTTGCCCTTCGTCTGCTCCCGGACGAAACGCGGAGCCGATCCGACGGTATCGCCGAGGGACGATGCTGTACGTCGAGCGGAGTCGGCGGCCGATGCGGCCGCCTCCCGTCCCCGGTCGGCCATGTCATGTGCCGCTCCTGGCGCGGTGTCCGCGGTCTCGTGTGACGTGCCCATGACCCGGTCCCGGACGTGCACCATGCCGGAGCGCATGCGGTCGGCCTGGCGCCGTGCCGCGTGGCCCGGGTGCACCTTGTCACCGAGTTCGTCGACGTCACGACTCAGCTCGGAGCGGGTGCGTTCGATGTCTGCTCGGATCTCCTCGGGGTCGCCGGCGCTCATGAGTTCTTCTCCTCGTGCCCTCGTAGGGCGTCTGGGATCTTCTTGACGGATTCGGCCGTCTGCGACAGGCCGTCGATGGCACGCAGCTCGGATCGCCCACGCGCGGCGAGCACCGCCGCGACCACGGCCCACACGGCCGCGACGACCAGAGCGGACCAGCCGCCGCCCATCAGGGTGCCGAGCGCCCACCACAGGGCGAGCGACACGAACAGCAGGACCATGTGGCCCGCCACGCCGGCTCCGCCGAACAGGCCGGCGCCTTTCCCTGCACGCCGTGCCGACTGCGCCGCTTCCGCCTTGGCGAGCTCGATCTCCTGGCGGACGAGCGTCGAGAGGTCGCGGCTGATCTCGCCGACGAGATGACCCAGGCTCGGTGGCGAGCCGTGGCCGGCCGACGCGGCCGCCTGCGACTCGTCCTGGCCTGTCGGCAACCGCGGCGCCGCGCCGGGCGGCGCCATGGGATCAGGGGCGCTCGACAAAGGTCTCACCTCCCGTGGTCTGCGGTGCTGCCGGGTCCGGCACCGACGGCGCGAAGACGGCGGGCGGCGTCCCCCCACCTTCCGTTCGGTCGTGCGCGGCCGGATCAGGCCGTTCCTCCCCCGTGCCACGATCCGAGGCGTCCTTCGCACCGCGCACGAACCGGCCCACCAGCAGGCCCGCTCCGGCCGCGAGCGCGACGAACAGCCCGGGCCGGCGCCTGGCGAAGTCCTCCACCTGGTGCAGGACGTCGACGGGTTCCCGGCCCTCGAACCACTGCGCGGCGCGGCCGGTCGCATCCGCTGCGTGCTGGACCAGGTCGGTCGCGAAGCCGGGGTCCTGGGCTCCGTCGGCCATCTGGCCCAGCTCATCCCCCAGGGCGCGGAGTCCGGTCGCCAGGTGCCGCTGCTGGGAAGCCGCCTGTGACCTGAGCTCGGTCCGTGTGCGGTCGACGAGTCCGCGGGTGCGATCCGTCGCCTCGTGAACCACGTCGCGAGCCCGTTCCTTCGCTTCGTGTGCCGTCTCCCGGCCGGCCTCGCCCACCTGCGAGGCAGCGTCGCCGATTCTCTCCCGGACGCCGGTGCTCCCCGCCTCGGCGTCTGCCGGGGTGCCTCCGGCCGGCCAGGTCTGCTCCGATCCAGCCGCTGTCCCGTGCGGAACGTTCGTCGCGCCCATGGTCGGACTCCTGTCGTCGTCCTCGCTCGGACGGACCGAGCGCAGAGCACCGACCGAGACGGCCCGTGCCCACCAGTGCGGCCGCTTCCTGACCACTCACCAACCTAGGACCGAGGCTGCCACTCGCAACCCGCGGGCACCTGGTCGAGCGCCTGCGAAAGCTCTAGGCACTGTCCTCGGACAGGATCTCCCTGACGTCACCCGGCGGAATGGGGGCCGCCAGGAACTCGTCGATCGCCTCAGTGGTCGGGACCAGCGTGACGTCCGGCGCCGCGAGGAGATGCACCAGCGAGTACGCGATGTCGCGAACCGCGATGTTCGCCTCGTTGGAGGCCCGTCGGAGCAGTTCGAACGCCTCGTCGCTCTCGACGCCGTAGACCATCATGAGGACACCTTTGGCCTGCTCGATCACGGCCCGTCGTTCGGCCGACGCCCGGATGGAGGCCGTCGCCTCGCGTGACGCCGCCTCGCGGTGCGACTCGGTGACGTCGAGGAAGTATCCGAAAAGCTCGGTGACCTGTCCTGTGCCGGGGTCGCGTCTCCCCTGCCCCGTGACCGCAAGCGTTCGAGTATTGCCCTGGGCGTCAAGGATGCGGTGCACCGAGCTGAACGTCTGTCCCGTCTCCGCCGCGCGCCGCAGGACGCCGTCCACACGCCCCCGGTCGTCCGGGTGCTTGTGGGCGAGGATCAGCGAGGTCGTGGGCACGATCTCGCCCGGCCGAAACCCATGCATCTCGTAGATCTCGTCCGACCATGCCCACTCGCCCGTCGCGAGATCAAGCCGGTACCGGCCCACCGGCGGTCGGCCGCCCCCGTCGAGCGCTCGCTCGATCTCATCATCGAGCGCCGGGCCGTCAGGCGTCTGCGCAGAACTCACGAAGCAGCCTCCAGTGCAAGGTCGAGCCGTTGGTGCTGTCTTCACGCTATGCCCGCTCCGCCGAGTCCACTACCCCTGCTGCTCCCGAGGTCGCGTCGAGCACACGTCAGACTGCCGGAGGGCAAGAGACAGGGCGCGTGCACGGCCTGGCGCTGCTCGCACCACCGGGATGCGTCCGTCGTCGGTCGGGGTGGTCGGCATCATGTAGGCCGGCCCGTGTGCTTGCGTCGGGTCAGCAACGGCTCGCGGCTTCGCGGTCGGCCGACAGGACTGACGGCGTCGAGCGCGCGCGCCAGCCCCTCCGGCGTGACTCCGGCTGCCTCCTGGGCTCGCACCGCGGCCATCACCTGGTCGGCGGCCGCGCGCAGCGTGATCCCCACGGCGCCCGCGGTTTCGCGCAATGTGTGCTCCGCAGCAGCCTCGTCCGCACCGCACACAGCCATGATCACGCCCTTGGCCTGCTCGATCACGGCCTGGCTGACAAAGGCCTGGTTCACGATCTCCTTCGACCGGCGGTTCAGAGCCTCCGTCTGGAACGGCGTCACGTCCACCACGTAGCCGGCGACCTCGGGGGAACCACCAGAACCGGTCCGGCGACCCTGCCCGGTGACGACGAGCGAATGAGCGCGCCCGTTCTTGTCCACGATGCGGTGTGCGCATGCGAACGGAATTCCCGTTCGCAGAGCCTCGCTGGCCGCGCGGAGAACCCGTGCCCGGTCGTCAGGATGCTTGCGGGCGAGCAGCACGTCCGGACCGGGCTCGACCTCATGCGGCTTCCAACCGTGCATGGTGTAGATCTCGTCCGACCACCACCAGTCCCCGGACGCCAGGTCGACGCGGTACCGACCGACCAGGAGGCTGGTACCGAGTCCGAGGGCAGCCGTCAGCTCGGCCGCCGAGACCGTCAGTCGTCCTGGCGGTGCCTGGCACCGGGAGTTCTCGACGGGGGCGAGGGGAACACGCGTGTCGAGCGACATGTGAACCTCCAGATCCGATCGGACCTGGAGCCGCTTCATGACTCCGCGGCAACGAGTGTAGATCGCCTCGCACGGATCGGACAGTCGTGCCGGGTGGACGGCGACGAGGCCTAGTCCGAGTCACCGAGGGAGAACTGGAGACGTTGGCCGAGCACGTCCTGCGCCACGGACAGCAGGCTGGTCGATCGCGTGAAGGCGCGTGCTCGGATCACCGCGAACGCATCCTCGGGGGAGATGCGCAGCTGGACGACAACCATCCCTATGGCCCGATGGATCTGGGTCCGCTCCGACCAGTCGAGCGATTCAGCAGCCCCCAGCAGTGCCGCCCCGACGGCATCGGCCACCAGTCCCAGGTCCTCCGCGCTACGTGTCTGTGGTTCAGCGGTCACATAGAGGCTGAGCACACCGACGACCCGGCCGGCCGCGCGCATCGGGGTCGCGTAGAGCGTCGCCTCGTCCACGATCGATCCGGCCAGCTGAGAGAAGACCGGGTAGTCGTCTGCCACCGGGTCGACGTGCATGACGATCAGCCGCTCCTCGGCGAGCGCCTGGTGCAGAGGGCCCACGCCCAGGACCTCCTGGAGCGACTCGAGCTGGTCGAACATCCCAGGTGTGCTGACGGCCAGCCGTTCTCCTGGCGCAGCCGACAGGGTGAGAGCCGCGCCTTCCGCCCGGAGGATGTCGACGCAGGCCTCGCAGAGCCTCATCGCCAACGGGTGGTCGGTATCGACCTTGGCGAGGGACCGCGCGAACAAGCCCAGCAGCTCTGTCCGGTCCAACCGGCCGTCACCACCTTCGCTCGGCTTCGGTCTCGCGCCGCAACCGTGTCCCTGACGGTTTGCTTGCCTGTCGCTCGTCGGTTCCCGGTCCGGATGGCGCGCGCACCACCCTACGACGGTACGGCTGCCGGGCGACGCTCGCACCAGCGCCGTGATCAACCGCTCGACGGACGAAAGCGCACGTCAGACCGGTGCAGCGGACACGTGCCAGGGCTCCGATCACGGACCAGGTGCCGGTCGAAACGTCACCCTGCCGCCCGGTGCGCGAGTCAAATCCGGCGGTGCTAGCCTGAAAATTCGGACCCCCCGCAACGCGACGACGCGCTGCTCGCACCTCCCGGGTCTATAGGGATTCAGCATGGACGACAAGCTCAAGATCGCAGCGGTCCTGCTCACCGGGTACCTGCTGGGACGAACCAAGCGCATGAAGCTGGCGTTGGCCGCAGCCGGCGCTCTCGCAGTCAGAGAACTGCGTGCCAACCCCGACCTCCTCAAGACAGGCAGCTCTGTCCTCGCCTCACCAGCGGTCAAGAAGCTCACCGACGAGCTGTCCGGCCGACTGGTCGACGCAGGAAAGACCGCCGTGGTCGCGGCAGCCGCCAAACGGGTCGACGGGCTCGTCTCCAACCTCGAGAAGCGCACGGGTGCACCACCTTCCGCGCGGGGGCCCGAGGAGGACGAACCCACCGACCAGCCGGACGAGTCCCCCGAGCCGGCTGACGAAGCCGGGGACGAAGTTCCACCTGAGGAGACCGAAGAGGAAGAGCCCTCGGACGAGCCGGACGAGCCAAACGAGCCGGACGACGAGCCGGCAGCGGCAAGGTCAGCTCCCCGGCAGCGGCGGTCGGAACCGAAGGAGACCTCCCGCTCGTCGCGCACATCCGGCGAGGGCGGATCGCGCAAGGCCACGTCCGGTGGGCGCGGCAAGAAGTCGTCGGGAACCGCATCAACCAGGAAATCGACAAGCGGGACCTCGACGAGAAAGCCGAGCTCCCGGTAGTTCGACGAACTCGGCACCGTGCGGCTGCGGCGCCGGGAAGGAGCAACTCCCATGGACAACACGTCGTCCGACACCAAGGCTGACGCCGGTCCGCAACCATTGGCTGCACTCCGGGAATCGGCTGGAAACTACGTCAAGTCACTTGCCAACCATGCAGTCGACAACCTGACGGACAAGGTCGGTGGGTTGACCGACCGCCTCACCCAGTACGCGAACGGGTCCGGCGCAGATGCCGGCGGGGCCAAGGCGGCCGCCGCCGCAAAGGGCGCCGAAGAGCTCGCGCAGGGCGCGTCGCCGGCCAAGGCGGGGCTGTCCGCCGCCGTCGCCGGTGTCAAGGAGAAGGTCACCGGAGTCTTCGGTGGCGGGAACGGCGGCGGAGACGGAGACGGCGGCACGTTCGACTTCAACAACATCGTCGAGTCCATCGACGTCGGAGCCCCGGTCGAGGTCGTCTTCAACGCGTGGACCTCGTACGAGAAGTGGCCCGAGTTCATGAAGAAGGTCGAGCACACGGAGCTCGACGAGGACTCGGGTGAGGTGCAGCTCAGGGGCAAGGTGCTCTGGTCCCATCGCCAGTGGGAGACCGTGATCACGGACCAGGTGCCGGATCGGCGCGTCGCCTGGAGCTCCACCGGGGAGAAGGGGCACCTGAGCGGGGTCGTGACGTTCCACCCGCTCGGCGAAGAGCTCACGCGTCTCGTCATCGTCGTCGCGTACTACCCGGACGGGTTCGTGGAGAAGACCGCGAACATCTGGCGGGCCGTGAACCGGCGGGTACGTCTGGAGCTCAAGTTCTTCGTGCACCACGTCATGACCGAGTCCGTCCTGCATCCCGAGGAAGACGAGGGGTATCGCGCGGAGATCCACGACGAGGAGATCGTTCGGAGCCACGAGGAGGTCGTCGAGGACGAGCGGGCCGACCGCGACGAGCAGGAGGAAGAAGACGGCGAGGAAGAGGCCGAAGAAGGAGAGGGCGAAGAAGAAGAGGGCGAGGACGTGGACGAGGACAAAGAGTCCGGGACCAGGCGGCGATCGCGATGACCACGGTGAGCACCCGGCCCCGGAGCACGGGGTACGTCGAGCGCCCGCCGTCCTCGTCGTTGGCTGACGTCATCACCATCATCCTCGACAAGGGCATGGTGATCGACGCCTTCATCCGGGTGTCGGTCGTCGGCATCGAGCTGATCACCATCGACGCCCGCATCGTCATCGCCAGCGTCGACACCTACCTGCGGTTCGCCGAGGCGACCAACCGTCTCGATCTCGCGCAGTCCGGCGGACGGGACCTGCCCGAGCTCATGGAGGACGTCTCGGAGAGCGGGGCGAAGAGCAAGACCAAGGGCGTGCTGTCGGGCGCCAAGGATGCCATCTTCGGCAAGGACGAGGACGAGGACGCTGACGAAGAGCAGGACCAGGACTTCGACCAGGACGAGTCTCAGGACGAGTCTCAGGACGAGGAAGACGAGGTAGAGGTCCCCGCGCGCAACCGAGAGCACCGTCGGCCCCGCCGGCGCGTGTCAGGGACGCGCAACACCTAGCAGACATCCCTTGTGGCGGACGGAGGAGCCATGCTGTACGTCTACGGGCTGGTCCTTCCCGACACCGACGTGCCCGCCGAGCAGGCGGGGCTCGGCGAAGGCGATGTGCACCTGGTCGGCCTCGGCGAGATCGCCGCGCTCACCTCCGAGGTCCCCGACGCGGAGGTGGTCGGGGTGCCCGCCGAGATACGCGCCTACACCGCGGTCCTCGACGGCGTGGCCGCCGCGCGTCCCGTCCTGCCGATGAGGTTCGGCACGGCCGTACTCGACGAGGAGGCCATGGCTGAGGCGTTCCCCGTCGATCGTCGGGGAGCACTCGCCGAGGACCTGCGCCGTCTGGATGGCCTCGCCCAGCTCACGGTCCGGGCGCGCTACGTCCAGGACGCCGTGCTCGCCGAGCTTGTCGCGGAGGACGCCGAGGTCGCAGAGCTGCGCGCCCTGCTCCAGGACCTCCCCACCGACGCGACGTACGACACCCGCATCCGCCTGGGCGAGCTCGTGGTCCGGGGGTTCGCCCGCAAGCGGGCACACGACGCCGCTCACATTCTCGACGAGCTCACACCGTTCGCGGTGGATGTCCGTGAGCACGAGACCGGACTGGTCGACGACGTGGTGGAGATCGCCGCGCTTGTCCGGCGTACCGGACTGGCGAAGTTCGATGCCGCGCTCGAAGGACTCGCCGCGCGTTCCCACGGCCGCATCACCTTTCGTCTCGTCGGACCGCAGGCTCCGTACGACTTCGTCGGCGAGGAATGACCCATGGGCATCTTCAGCGGTCTGCTGTCGCTCCCACTGGCCCCGGTTCGAGGCACGGCCTGGGTCGCGCAGCAGGTGCTCGACGAGGCCGAGCGTCGCTACTACGACGTCGAGACTCTGCGGCGGCAGCTCGAGGAGGTCGCCATGGCGCGCGAGAACGGCGAGCTCGACGACGACGGAGCCGATGCGCAGGAAGAGGAGCTGACAGCACGCCTCATCGAGGCGAACCGACGCAGCAGGGAGGAGCGCGATGGATGACGCCGACACGCGGGCCGACGAGGCCGAGCGACCGTCGCGCCTCACGGCCACCCGTGCGGCCCGCAAGGCCGTCGAGCAGCTCGCCGGGCTCACCGGCCGCAAGCTCGAGAGTGTCGTGGGGATCCACTCGGAGAACGACGCGTTCACCGTCGTCATCGAAGCCGTCGAGGACCCGCACGTCCCGAGCACGGCGGACGTCATGGCGGAGTACGAGGTACAGCTCGACGAGGACGGCGAGCTGGTCGGCTACCGGCGCCAGGCGCGTTACGTCCGCGGCAGCACCGACGACGGGTGACACTGCTCGACGATGGACCGCCTTTCGGGCCGAGGCGTCGGGGCGAAGGAGGTGACCGGGCATGAGTGTGGTCGGCGGCGGCCATGGCCGCTCGATGGAGCCGCGACGCGACGAGGGGGCGCTCGTCAACGTGATCGAGACCCTGCTCGACAAAGGTCTCGTCGTCAATGCCGACATCATGGTCTCGGTTGCCGGCGTGGAGCTGCTGGGGATCCGGATCCGAGCGGCGCTTGCCTCCTTCGAGACCGCCGCGCGCTACGGGCTGGAGTTCCCGGCCGGGACCAACACCGAGACGCTCGCCTGGCGGCGCGCGATCGAGCAGAAGGAGACGTGCCCGAAGTGCGGCAAGTCGTCCCCACGCTCACAGCTGCTCGAGGACGTCTGCCCGTGGTGCGGCTGGCGCAGCGCCCTCGCCGAGCGCACGCACGACCACGCCGAGCTGAGCAGCACGGAAGAGGACGGCGACGGCGTCATCGAGGAGCAGGACCGCCCGGCCCGCAAACCGGCACGGGCCCCACGGCGGGACTCCGAGGCGACGTCATGACTGCCGACCCTCGGGCGGTCGCCCTCCGCTCGGTCGGGATGCAACCCACGCACGATCTGCGCGCGACCCTGCCGGACCTCCTGGACGTCATGCTCGACAAGGGGGTCTACCTCGATCTCGACCTCGTCATCACCGTGGCGGACGTCCCACTCATCGGCGTCAGCCTGCGGGCCGCCGTCGCCGGGATCGAGACGATGCTCGAGCACGGTCTGATGCAGGACTGGGACGAGCAGACCCGCCTGTCGGCGCGCCACGCGCTCGCGCCCGACGCCATGCTCGCGGACGACGAGGAGGTCGTCGTGCGCATGGCCGGCGGACACCTGCAGGAGGAGCCGTACCGGAGCTGGCGGCCGGGGACCGTCATCCTGACCTCCCGGCGGCTCCTGGTCTGGCGTTCCGACCCGCCCGAGGTGCTCTGGCAGGCCCGGCTGGAGGACGTGTCCGCGGTTGGTCTGCGCACCGAGAAGAGCGTCGGCGGACCGGACCGCACGCGGGTGCACGTGGCCGTCCGTGACGGGTACGCGCGGCTGTCCGCGGCTGACCCGCGGCGGCTCCACGACGCGCTGCGAGCGCAGATCTCCGGGTGGCGGGTCGATGCCGGCCGGCCCGGTCCCACCACTCCGGGAGGCGACGATGCAGGTCGATGAGACGAGCCTCAAGAACGGGCTGCTCACCCTCGTGGTCACCCTGGTGGAGGTCATCGAGGAAGCCTTGGAGAGCCAGGCGATCCGGCGTCTCGAGGGCGGCGAGCTGACCGAGGCCGAGCAGGAGCGACTTGGCCAGGCACTGCTGGACCTCGACAGCGCGATCGAGCAGATCAAGGACGATCACGGGCTCGCGGCGTCGGTCGCGGACCTGAGACGTGGACTGGACGACCTCGTGGGTGACCTCGTCGACCAGCTTGCCAACCCGACACGATGGGTCCGAGAGCCCGGGCGTGAGCCCCCATGACCGCCGACCGGCTCTACCTCTACGGGATCGCGATCGCCGAGCCAGATGATCTGGGCACCGGGATCGCCGGGGCCCCGCTGCGTGCGGTCACCGGTGTCGAGGGCATGACCGCCGTCGTGCACGAGCACGACGGCGGGCCGTTCCAGGGTGCGGACGCCGACGTCGAACGCTGGGTCGTCGAGCACAGCACCGTCGTCGAACGAGTCTGGCGGAGCGTCGGCACGGTGCTCCCCGCCAGCTTCAACGTGATCGTAGCGCCGACCGTGCAGGTGACCGCGCGACAACGACTCCTGGACTGGCTCACATCGCACGCGGACCCGCTGCGCGCCCGTCTTGCGGCCCTGCAGGGGCGGGTCGAGCTGCGCGTCGAGATCGGGCTGGACAATCACCTGGTCGCCGAGAACCACCCGGAGGTCGTCGCGGCGCGGAGCGAGCTGGAGGGACGTTCACCAGGAGTCCAGCGGTTGCTGCGCAAGCGCCTCGATCACCTGGAGCGGGACATCACCGCGGCAACCGCGCGCGACCGGTACGCCGACTACCTCCAGCGTCTGGAGGGAGCCAGCGAAGACCTCGACGAGAACCTGCGAGCACGTCCCGAGCCAGGAACCGCCCTGGTCCTCTCGGTCTCGCTGCTGGTGCCGGCCGACGCGGTGGACGACGTCGGCCTCGTCCTGGCGGCCGTCCAGGACGAGGAGCCGGCGGCACGGATCCGGTTCCTCGGGCCGTGGCCGCCGTACTCCTTCGCCGACGTGCTCGGACTGTCTCCCCTTCTGGCCGGCGACTCAGGCGACGACCAGGCGGGGTAGGTCCGTGGAGGGCACTACTTCTTGAGCGCGTCCTTCGCGTGCTCGGCGGCGTCCTTGAGCTCCGCCTTGGCCTGTTCGGCCTTGCCCTCGGCGACCAGGTCGTCGTCACCGGTGACCTTGCCGGCACCCTCCTTCGCCTTTCCCGCCACCTTCTCGGCTGCGATCTTGGCCTTGTCCTCGGCGCCCATCGTCGTCTTCCTCTCTCTCGAGGTTCCCCCGGTAGGAGGAACCGAGTCTCGGACCCGCTCGGTGGACGCTTCCGCGCCAGGAGCCGGTCGCGCCCCCGCGCTCCTCGATGAACTCCTTGAACCGCTCGGACTGCGTCCACTGGTTGTACGCCGTACGCACCGGGACGTCGACGTCGACGGACTTCATGCTGCCGGCCAGGAGCATCGGCTCTCTCGGGTTCTTCCACCGTGACCCGGACGCCGGTCACTCGCTCGTCGAGCCCGCCCTCCTGGTGAGAGCAGTGCTGAGAATTGTCCTGAAGGTGCGAGTGGGCACGAACGGGGCGAATGTCGAGTTGTGGGTCGGCGCGCACCGCGTCGCCACGACAAGGAGGTTAGGTATGCCGTCCTGGCTCATCCTCATCATCATCGGAGTCGTGCTCGTGATCCTGGGAGTCGCGACCGAGATCGGTCAGTTCTTGATCTGGATCGGCGTGGCCGTTCTTGTGATCAGCCTGATCGTCGGGCTTGCGCGACGTACCAGAACATAACCGCGACCATCGGGGCCCGGCCGACCCTCGACAGGGGTCTCGGCCGGGCCTTGGTCGTGCAGGCTGCGCACGCTACGGCCCGGCACCTGGTTTGTCTCCTCTGCGTTTGCGAGCATCGACGTGGAAGTGGCCGATTCGCTTCGCCGTCAACGGGGGTCGGACCTCGGGATGCGGATGCCGGCGGCGCGGAGTCTGGACTCGAAGAGCGCGGACAGTCGCGCCATGGCCGGTGTCGGCTTGTCTCCGTGGCGGGCGATCATCGCGTACCGGGGCGCGGTGTCGGTCCGTGCCTGCATGCTGGTAACGGTCTTGAGCAGTGCGGGGTCGGCCAGGTAGTGGTCGGCCGCATCGGCGGCGAGACGGTCGATGCGGGGGTCGTCCGCTTCCCAGGTCGCGGCTTCGGCGATGCGCCTGGTCAGGGCGATGAGCCAGGTGTCTTGCAGGGCGTGCTCGAACTGGGCGAGGTAGTCGTCGAAGCCTTCGGGGACCAGAGCCCGTGCCAGCACCCAGCCCTCCCTGGTGGCCGCGACCTCGTCCTCGGAGTATCCGAGGCCGAGCATCCGCTCCAGCAGGGCCACGGCGCGGTCGGGCAGCAGTGCCCGGTCGCCGTCGGCGAGGCGGTGCAGCATGGCGCGCCGCGCGGTCAGTTCCGCAATGTGTTCGTCGAGCTGTCGTTCGACCTGGACGAGCGCGGAGGCGAACAGCGCGGAGTCGGCGTCGAGCAGGGGTCCGATCTCGGCCAGCGGTACCCCGGCGGCGGCCAGGGTCCGGACTTGCACCAGCCTGAGCAGGTCGTCCGATCCGTACCGCCGGTATCCGGAGCCGTCGCGTTGGGGTTCGGTGACAAGGCCGAGCTTGTGGTAGTGCCGGACCGTCTTGATCGTGATGCCAACGAACGCGGCTGCCTGGCCGATCGTGACTCCGTTGTGCATCTGCTCATCCTGCCAAGTGTCCGGGGGCGCTGATCGCGTGTGCCACTGCGGGGTGCGGGGACCGGCCGCGCCGGGCTCGGCGAGCTCGGCGCGGCGACGGTTCTCTTGGTCTACGCGGGCCTGCTGCCGAATACCTCGTTGAGGAGGCGCTGCTGGGCGCCCTGGAACGCCGCGGCGACGGTGAGGTTCGCGTCGTCCACGCAGTTCAGCGCGGCGGTCAGGGTCTTGGACCCGTCGGGGGTGGCGTACATGAGCGCCGCGTGGCCCACCGCGGCGCCGTTGTGGGAGATCACGGTGGCACCGTCGTCGGTGGTCAGCACGAACACCCCCAACCCGTAGTCCATGTTCGGGATGCCCGTCGCACGTGGGGTGAACATCTCCTCGCGCAGTTCGTCCGGGAGGAGCTTGCCGCCGGTGAGCGCGGCGATGAACGTGTGAAGGTCCTCGGTGGTCGAGATCATGTCGCCGCCGGCAGAGACCCAGGAGGGATTCTGGCGGGTGATGTCGACCGTGCGCGGCTCGCCGTCCTCGTCGTACCGGTAGTAGGCGTGGGCGTGCGGCTCAGCGATCTCCGCGTCATCCGGGACCACGGTGTGCGACATGCCGAGCGGGGTCAGGATCAACCGCTGCATCTCCTCGGTAACGGTACGGCCGGTGACCTTCTCGACAAGCAGGCGAGCCAGGACGTAGTTGGTGTTGGAATAGCTCCAGCCCGCTCCGGGCTCGAACCGCGCAGGCTTGGACAGCGCGAGTTCGACCAGTTCCTGTGGCCGGTAGGTCTTGAACCGGTTGTCCAGCCACTCCTTGCCGTTGGGGCCGTAAGGGATGGGGATGCCGAACACGATCGAGCCGTCCTCGTAGACCTCGCCGGTGAAGTTGAACAGGCCGCTGGTCTGCTGGAGCAGCATCCGCACCGTGATCCGCTGGTCGATCCCGAACTCGGGCAGGTGGTCCGAGACCGGGTCGTCCAGGCCGATCCTGTCCTCGGCCACGAGTTGAAGCACGAGGGTCGCGGTGAAGGTCTTGGTGTTGCTGCCGATCCGGATGTGCCCGTCGGCAGGCGGCTTCACGTTCCCGCCCGCCTCGGCCGCCCCGGCGGTGCCGACCCACTCACCCTGCTCGTTGTTGACGCGGACCGACAGCCCGATGATGCCGGGGTCGACGATCTTCTCGATCGCCCGCTGGAGACGGTCGGCGGTCTGGTTGGAAACAGTGGTGGTCATGGTGGTTCGCTCCTTGGAAGCGCTCGATTCCCTTCGGCGCCCTGCCGATGCGAGAACCGTCCACCTTGACCTCAGGTCAGGGTCAATCGTGACGTGCGTCACTCGATTTTCGGAGCCGCGGGTCTCGGCCGGGATGAGTCCAACCATGACCCGATGATCTGACCCCCACGCACCCAGGACCCGCGCATCGAGGGATTCCGCCGCTCCCTGCCCGACCGGGACGGAACCACGATCGACCCCACCAAGGCGGAATCCCGAACCCGGCCAACCGCTCCTGAAACTCACCTCCACAGCAGGAGGGGCTGCTGCACCGATCGGTGACAGGGTTTCTCAGGCGGCGAGTGCGACCTGAGTGGTCATGGTGGCTTCGTACTCGATCGGGGTCAATCGTCCGAGGCGGTCCGGCGGCGCCTGCGGTGGTAGGTCCGTTCGATCCAGGTGATGATCGCAATCCGCAGCTGTTCGCGGGTGGTCCAGCGGCACCGGTCCAGGACGTTCTTCTGCAGCAGGGCGAAGAAGGACTCCATGCGGTGCTCAAGTTCGACAAAACTCTCAGGCCCGGAGATCCGCAGATCTCCGGGCCTGACTTTTGTAGCGGGGGCAGGATTTGAACCTGCGACCTCTGGGAGCCGAAAAGGGCTCCCAAGCCGCTACGACTCGACTTGGGTAAGCCTGGATTCCCTTGGTTTTCCAAGGATTCTCCTTGCTGACAGTCGGAGCATACCCTGGAAGACATCGGGAGGGCAGCGGTTGTTTCTGGAGACTAAGTGGATGCCGGTCGATTCCAGGTCAACACCATCGGCTCCCCCGCAGCGCATCAGCGCTGATCACGCGAAGCCGTGCGCGCGGCAACCCTGGTGGAGCAGGACCGAGCCCACCGCCTTCGGTCAAGATCGTCAGCCGGCTCGCTTCCGAGGCGCGAGCGTACTGATCACGGCGAACAGCTGCCGTTGCCGAACGCTGTCTCGGCGGGCTCCGACATCCGCGCAAGTCTCGCGTCCTCGGCGACCTGGCTGGTCGGATGGGCCGGAACCTCGCATACACCGTCGATGCAGACGGCGGCGGTTGGAACCTGGAGCTCGACGATCCGATCGATCTCGGTCCTGCTCATGCGACCTCTTCGCCCTTCTGCTCGACTAGCTGTCGCAGGACGTCCGCGAACGTCGATGGGTCCTGCGCGCCTGAGACGCCGTACTGACCTTCGAACACGTAGAACGGCACACCCTGGATGCCGAGCTGTCGAGCACGGGCCTGGTCTGCCTGGACATCGTCGACGTGCCGGTCGTCCCTGAGGGCGGCCAGGGCGCCCTCTCGGTCGAGCCCAAGTTCCGCTGCCAGGTCGGCGAGATCCTCGTCCCGGCCGACGTGACGACCTTCTTCGAAGTGCGCGGCCAGGAGCCGTTCGACCATGTCGAGTTGGCGCTCTTGCGTCTTGGCCCAGCGGATGAGCTGGTGGCCCTTGTTCATGTTGGTGTGTAGAAGGATGTCGTAGTCGAAGTGGAGCCCGACCTCGCTGGCCGCTCCGACGATCCGTGCCAGGAGTGGTCGCACCTGGTCCGCGGAGAAGCCGCGGATCTCGAGGTAGTCCTGTTCGCTGCCCTCGAAGTCCTGCGGCAGATCTGGCGCGAGCTCGAAGGCGTGGTACTCCACCTGGACCGGGATACCGGACTGTGCGACGGCTTGTTCGAACTTGCGCTTACCGATGTAGCACCAGGGGCAGGCGATGTCTGACCAGACGTCGACCTTCACGGGCGAGACCTCTGATGTCCGTTCAGTGGTCATGGTGTTCCTCTCTGTTGTGATCCTGGGTGTGCTGCGCTGCTGCTGATAGTCGAGCTAGCACCTTTCAGACGCTGTCGGGGCGAACGAAGTAGGGCCAGCCGCGCAGGTGGTTGATGAATCTCTCGCTGATCCCGCCCTCGCGCAGGAAGCTCGCTTCAACAGGGAGCTTTGGCGTCGCGTACTCCGGGTCGGCCTGAACCTGCTTGGGGCAGTCGCGCTGCAGGATCCCGCCGCGGCCGATCAGGACGAAGTCACAGCCCTCTTCCAGCATTTCTGAGGCGCGTCGGGCGGTGGTGATCTTGCCGGCGGCGCCGATTCGAACTCCTCTCCGTGGGATCTCGGTGAAGACGCTGAGCATGCTGCGTCCACGCATGGGTCCCTCCTGCACGATCTGCGTGGAGTCCCACAGTGCGAGGTCGAGGTAGTCGATGAGCTCTCGATCGAGGATGTCTGCGGTGATGTCTCGGAGTTCTTCGAGCTGGAGCCCGTACCGCTCGATGGACAGACGCCATCCGACCTGGAAGTCGGGGCCGGTTGCGCGCCGGATCCCCTCCATGACCTCGAGGGTGAAGCGTGCGCGGTTCTCGACGTTGCCGCCGTACGCGTCGGTCCGGTCGTTCATTTCGGGCGACATGAACTCCGACAGGATCCAGCCGAACGCGCCGTGGATGCTGACGCCGTCGAAGCCGGCGCGTTGTGCTCGTCGAGCGCCGGCAATGAAGCTGTCGCGAATGCGCTCCACTTCTTCCGTGGTCAGCGCTCTGACGCCCGGCCATGTCTTGTCGGACGCCGGGAGAGGTACGCCGCCGAGATGGGGGTTGGCGCGCCACCCAGCGTGGTGCAGCTGTACGGCGGAGAGCGTGCCGCCTGCGCGGAGGGAGTCTGCCATCTGGGTGAGCCCTGGGAGGTGCTCGTCGGTGTGGATGCCAAGCTGACGGGCGAAGGCAATACCACCAGCTTCGACGTTGGCGGCAGCGGTCTGCACCAGTGCGTAGCCGCCCTGGGCGAGCTGGCTCATCCAGTCCTGGTCGGCTGAAGACGCGAAGCCGTCGGACTCGCTCTGCTGGTTCGTCAGCGGTGCGAGCATGAAGCGGTTTCGCATCGCTGGGCCGTGGAGGAGGGTGAGGGGTTCGAACAGGTCTGCAACGGACATGGGTGTCTCCGTTTCGGGGTAGCGGAACTTGGGACGGTGCAGCGAGTGCGTTAGGTCTGCGTTCGGACATCAGCGCGTCATCGGTCGGCGATCGCATCGAGGTAAGCGTTGAGCGCGTGGAGGTTCTCGGACAGGAACGCGACTCGCTCGGCCATGCGGTTCCGCTCACGGCGGATATTGCCGACGAAGTCGCGGGCGTCGTGTTGAGAGCACGCCGCTTCCGCCAGGCACGGCAGGACGGCTCGTATGATTTCGGTGGTCAGTCCTGCTTCGAGCAGTCCGCGGATCTGCCGGACACGCGCGACGAGTGGTTCGTCGTAGGAGCGGTAACCGTTGTCTTCCCGTCGTGGGCGGAGGAGCCCCTGCTCTTCGTAGTAGCGAAGGAGCCTGGCAGGGACCCCAGTACGCACGGAGAGCTCGTTGATCCTCACTGCATCACCGCCGTAGCGTCAGTTGGTGGTGTCGAGGCGCGGGGGTATCGCGGTATAGCGCCGGAGGCTCGAGCGATGAGGCGGCTGACCATCTCATCGGTCGTGGTGTTTTCGCCGGGCCGGTTCGGTTTGCCCCGGCCGTGGTAGTCACTGGAGCCGGTGACGATCAGGTCGTGCGCCGCCACAATTCGCCGGAGACGCTGCACTGCGTCGGCTGCATTGTCGCGGTGACCGAGTTCGAACCCGCCGAGCCCCGCGGCGATGAGACGTTCAATGTCCGCCGTTGGCATCAGCCCGTCGGCGCCCGATGCCGCGGGATGGGCGATGATTGCGACTCCCCCGGCCTCAGTGATGAGCCTGACCGCGGTCTCCGTTTCCGGCGCGTACAGCGCCTCGTAGTACTGGTGGGTCTCGGCGAGGATGCTCTCGAACGCCTCCGACCGGGTCTGGACGATGCCACGTGCGACCAGCGCATCTGCGATGTGGGGTCTGCCGACGGTTGCGCCCGGGTTGGACTGGGCAACCACATCCGCCCACCCGAGGTCGTAGTCCTTGCTGATGTTGCGGACGATCCGTTCCGCTCGGCGTTTCCGGTCGAGCCGGATCCGCGCTGCTTCGTCCCGCAGGGCCCGGTTCTCGGGATCGAAGAGGTAACCGAGGATGTGCAGCGTGCACGGCCCGTGCTTCGCGGAGAGTTCGATCCCAGGCAGAAACGTCATGCCGAGCGCCACTGCGCTATCACCGGCTTCGCCCCAGCCGCTGGTGCGGTCGTGATCGGTCAGCGCGACAGTTCGGACACCGTGCTCGTAGGCGCGGCGGATCACGTCAGCAGGGGTGTCCGTACCATCAGAATGGTTCGAGTGCAGATGGAGATCGGCCGGGCCTGCGAAACGGCGGAGCGCTGGCGCTTGGTGACGTGCGAACCCGGGGATCGAGTTCATGGCGAACGGTCCTCTCGTCGTCGTTGCAGTTGGCGCGTTCGGGTGGTGGGACAGGCTGATGACCGGCCCCGCCATGGCCGCGGTGGGGGTTACTGAGACATCGTGGAACCTTCACATCAGTGTGAAGGCAAGCGAGGGGACGCCGATCGCGGATCAGGGCATGTCCGAGCGGACACGGTCTCGACACGATTGCTCCGGTCTTGCCTGGAGCAGGGGCGCACTCGTCCACAGCGAGAGGACAACGGCTACCGCGACAGCGACGAGTCGCTGGTACGCAGGGTGCAGCCGATCCGGGCGCTTCTGGACGCGGGCCTGACGACCGGGATCATCGGGGATGTGCTGCCACCCGGGCGACACCGCGGGCTCGAAGTTCGACGCTCGGACTTCGCCCGGCGGACCGCGAACGAGCGGGGCCGCCCACAGGAGCGAGCGTTCGTAATGGCGGAGACTCTGCAAGCACTGGACTATGTGAATCTTGGCAGAGCGGAAGGCCTAGCCGCGCCCACCCGGTACACCTAGCCGGTTCCGCGACAACAGGCTCTGCGACCGTGAGTGCTGCGTGACCTGCTCGGCGCGCGAGAGCCGTCCCGAGCTGAGGCGTGCGGCCCAGCGCCGCCGGAGAAGCGCGCCAGGAATCTGCCAGCAAGGTGCCTCGTTCGCTGTCCCGCGCCCCTACATCTCGCGCGCCGTTGCCCATCGAACTGCCTCGACCGGCAAGAACTCGTCCGTGATCCTGCCGACAGGCACGTGCACAGGCTTGCATTCACATTGATGTGAACGTTGGACGATCTTCCGGTTCCATGATCATGGGGCGTCACTTGAGGCCAAGTGTGCACCTTCGGTTGCGCCACGCCAGAAGAGGAAGAGTCGTATGACCAAGATGCAGGACACTCTGCCGAGTGCTCCACAGAGGGAACGCCTCCCCATAGGGGCACTGATCGCTCTGTTCACCGCGGGATTCATCACCACCCTGACCGAGGCGTTGCCCGCCGGCGTGCTGCCGCAGATGAGCGAGGCGCTGGGGGTATCCGAATCCGTCGCCGGACAGACCGTCACCATCTACGCTGTCGCGACCATGCTCACGGCGATCCCGGTATCTATCGCGACGACCAACTGGCCCCGACGACGACTGCTCGTGCTCGCACTGGCAGGATTCCTCGTGGCCAACCTGGTGACCGCGATCTCGCTCAATTACGCCGTCACCATGGTTGCGCGCTTCATCGCCGGCGCCGCATCCGGGGTGACATGGAGTCTGCTCGGTGGATACGCGCAGCGCATCACACCCGCCGCCCTGAAGGGACGTGCGATGGCCTTCGCCTTCGCAGGAACCCCCGTCGCACTATCCCTGGGCGTGCCCGTAGGGGCCATCCTCGGCCAGCTCGTCGGATGGCAGCTGACGTTTGGCCTCATGACCGTTCTCACCGGCCTGCTCATCCTCTGGACCCTGTGGAAGCTGCCGGACGTTCCTGGACAGCCCGCCGGCGAGCGACTCCCACTCATGCACCTCCTCCGCATCAAGGGCCTCCGCACGATCCTGCTGGTCACCGGTGTGTACGTTCTCGCGCACACCATCCTCTACACCTACATCTCTCCGGTCCTCGCGGGTGTCGGCCTCGAGGATCAGGTCCAGTGGATCCTTCTCGACTTCGGGATCTTGTCGATCGTGAGCATCTGGCTTACGGGCATCTTCGTCGATCGTCATCACCGCCGCCTCGTCATCCTCAGCACTGCGTTCTTCGCTGCAGCCGCGGTCGCCCTGACGCTCTGGTCGGTGAATCCGATCGTGGACTACATCGCCGTCGGTGCGTGGGGCCTGGCCTTCGGCGGGGCGGCCACGCTGTTCCAGGGCGCACTGATGGCGGCGTCGAGAGAGCACGCCGACGCCGCCCAGCCCCTGCAGGTGACGATGTGGAACGGCGGAATCGGACTGGGCGGGCTGATCGGCGGACTACTCCTCGCAGGTCTCGGCTCGGAGTCGCTCATGATCGCCGTCGCCCTGCTCGTCCTCTCCACCGTCGTCGTAGTGGTCTTCGCCCGAAGCCATGCGTTTCCTGGAGACCGGGATCGACGCCAGGCAGGTGAGCAGTAAGTCTTCTCTTCACCCCGGTAGGTGACGCAGGACGGTCGGGCACGCTGGCACTGACCACCCCGCCCCGCACACGACGAGGGCCGCCGATCCCAACGGGACGGCGGCCCTCGTCACCACACTCTGCACATCGCTCCTGCGGCGCCCTCGCGACCCGCCAACGACGGTTGCCGCTCAGGCCCTCACGGTGGACACCTCTCGCCCGAGTAGGCGGTGCGACCTGCCTGCCGCTCGCCAGATCCCCCGCCCTAACCGGCAATGCTAATGTTGTCGGTTAGGCAGCGATGCGCACCATCGAACAACGGGACCGATCGCGGAGGACAGCTCATGCACACACACCAACCGCAAGGTCAGTGGCACCCCGGCGAAGCGGCGATGCACAGCCTTCTCGGGGTGCCCCCGCAGGACAATCCGACGATCCCGGGCCTGCCCAGCGCATACGCACTCTGGATGACGCGCAGCCCGCTTCTCGCACTGGGAACCGTCGATCGAGCCGACCGGATCTGGACGACGGTCCTCGGAGGAAGTGCAGGAGTGATCAGGCCCCTTGCTCAAGGAGTGCTTGCGTTGAGATCGTCCGCACATCTCGAACCCCGAAGTGAGGCAGACGGCTCCGGGTGGACGGGGCTCGATCCCGTCCTGGAGGCACTGTTCACGAGCACCCAGGACGGGAGCGTCGTCGATCACGCCGGAGGGAAGATGGTCGCCGGTCTGGCGATGAACCTGGAAGAGAGGACGCGAGTCAAGCTCGCGGGCCGGATGCTCCGTGGGGTCGTCCTGGCGAACGAGACGGAGACGATCGAGACCGATCCGGAAGATCCGACCCGTGTGGACGTGCAGATGGCCGTGGCCATCGAGGAGACTCTCGGCAACTGCCCGAAATACCTGAACAGGAAGACCGTCTGGACCCACATGGCATCCCCTCGCCTGGTCAGCGACTCGCTCCCGCTGGCCTACGAGGCCGTGGAGCTCATCGGCAGGTCGGACATCTTCTTCCTCTCCAGCCGGCACGGCGCGGAGAGCATGGACACGAACAACCGGGGCGGTGCGCCGGGGTTCGTGCGGGTCTTCAGCAATTCCACCGATGAGGGGGTGAGCCTGGTCTACCCGGAGTACTCGGGAAACCGTCTCTTCCAGACGCTCGGAAATCTGCAGACCGATCCGGCTATAGGAATCACCTTCCCCGACTTCGAGACCGGGAACGTTCTGTACCTCACCGGGCGAGCAGAGGTTCTCGTCGGCGCCGAAGCGACAGCGGTGCTGCCCCACAGCAAGGTCGCCGTCAAGGTCACGGTGGAGGCGGCCCGCTTCGTGAGCGAAGGACTGCCGTTCCGAGGGCGCCTGTTGGACCCCTCTCCGTACAACCCGCCGGTGCGCCAGCTGGCGAAAGAGAGTCGCGCAACAGACGATCTCACCGACGCGATCGACGACGTGGATGGACGGTCCAGGGCAATCGCGATGGCGACCTTGATCCGCTCGTCCCCGATCACTCCTACGGTGTCTCGCCACACCTTTCGGCTGTCGCCCGACCCTTCCTCCTCGCGGGCGAAGGAAGAGTTTTCACGCCTCGCCCTGTGGCGGCCGGGGCAGCATGTCACGCTCGACTTCTCGGCTCACCTCGATCAGGGGTGGTCGCACATGCGCGATCACGACCCCACGTCGCTCAACGACGACTACATCAGGTCCTTCACCATCTCGAGTGCACCCGTGCGCCGATCGGCACAGACGCACGCAGACCGGCCGGGTTCCTTGGACGGAGTCGAGTTCGACATCACGGTCCGAAGGCACGGGCCGGTCACGCGCTTCCTGACGCGATGGGTCCCCGGATCAGAGCTTACGGTTCCCGTCCTCGAGTTCGAAGGAGAAGAGGATCTCCGGGCCCCGGATGAGGACCTCGTCGTGGTGGCAGGCGGCGTCGGGATCACACCCTTTATGGCGCACGTGGGGAGCAAAGCCGAATCCGAAGGGCCCTTGTCGCTCCTGTGGAGTCTGCGAGCCGATGATCTGCCGCTCGCTGTCGACCTCCTCGACCGCACCGGCGGGACGGGGCCGCAGGTCTCTCTGTTCGTGACCGGTGCCGTGGACGCAGGCAGGCAGAGTGATCTGCAGACACTGGCTCGACTCGGCGCCGACATCCACACCAGAAGAATCAGACGGAACGACGTCGTAGGCGCCGGAACCGAGGGGCGCAGGCGATTCCGCGTGTGCACCGGACCAGGGTTGCGAAGGTCACTCCTGGAATGGCTGGACGGCGAACACGTGAGTGTCGTGAACTTCGACTACTAGAGCGCTGTTGCCAGTGGCCCGATCCACCGGCGACACCACCACCCTCACCCAGCACCACCTTCACGGCCGCCGTAGCGCGGGAAGGGTGCGGTGATGAGCCGCACCCTCGCCAGCGGCCCGGCACAAGAAGCGGTTGGAAGTACACGTATCGCGGATCCAAGGTCTCGTCACACGCTTCCGAGCGGCCCCTCACGATCCATCCCGGCCGAGGGCGCCATGCCGAGCGCCACGTTCCTTCATCGTCCGTGCATCTCGGTCTTGCTAAGGTAGAACCTTGACACCCGTGTGAAGGAAGATCCGGGAGGAGCCCGATGAGAATCAAAGAGCTTGCCGACCGCGTCGGAGTCTCCACGCGACTCCTTCGCTACTACGAGGAGCAGGGTCTGCTGTCACCCCGGCGTGAGGAGAACGGGTACCGCGTCTACGACGAGGCGATGGTCGCCCAGGTCGAGCAGATTCGAGGCCTCCTCGGGGCCGGTCTGACGACCGAGATCATCCGCGAGGTGCTGCCATGCCTGGCCGAGGCCGCGTGCTCCAAGTACGACGATCCGGACTTCGTGCGCAGGATCGCCGTCGAACGGGATCGCCTCCAGGAGCGCGTCGCCCTGCTGTCACAGAATCTGCGAGCCCTGGACAGCTATCTGAACGCCGTGGCCGAATCGCGCGTCGCTTGATCGCCTGCCGACCCGTCATCCTGTTCCGTCGTGGAGGAACTCCTCCAGCACGAGGTTAAAGGAGGAGGGCTCCTCGAGGTAGGGCAGATGGCCGCTACAGGGGAAGCGGTGCAGGCGTGGGTGCCTCGCTAGCGCGAGCAACTCTTCGGTGCACGATGCGGGAACGAGGTGATCCCGTTCTCCCACCATGATCTGGACCGGAATGTCGAGCTCGCGCAGCCCCTCCTCCTGCTCGGCGCGATTCACCTGATGGAAGACGGCGTTCACGTGTGCTGGGTCGATCTGCGCGAGCGAGGCCATGAACCCGCGAACGATGCCGGCATGTCCCGTCACCCCCATTCCTTCCAGAAGACTCCTCGCCCACTCGCGATCGCCGCCAGGCTGCCGGAGAAGGTCGTAGAGCTCCACGCGCCGCACGTGGTCGAGCGGGGGAAGCGTGAGGTAGGCATTGACCAGGGTCAGCCTTCTGGCGAGGTCGGGCCGCCGCCCGGCCAGCGCGATCCCCACCCGTGCCCCCATGGCTAACCCCACGGCGGAGACGCACTCGACACCTACGTGGTCGAGCACGGCCGCGGCGGCCGCCCAGTAGTTCTCGAACGCAACGCCCATGCCCGAAGATCGCCCATGACCGGGCAGGTCCAACGCGATCACTCGGTGGTGCAGCGCCAGGGCACGGCGCTGGTGAAGCCAGTTGTTGGCGTTCCCTCCGAGCCCGTGGATGAAGAAGACGGCATCACCCGTTCCCTCGTCCGTGTAGTGCAGGACTTCTTTGCCCCAGTTCAGTTGCACGGCCATCCTTACTTCGGTTGGGAGACGCACCACATCCCGGGGTCGACGCGCGACACCCGGGATGCAGCTCTGTCGTGACTGACCTCAGCTGATCTTGCGCCCTAGGAAGTCGTGGATGAGCGGGAACACCTCGTCGGCACGGTCCTCGAGCAGGAAGTGCCCACTGTCGAACACGTGGAACTCGATGTCCTCCAGGTCGCGCTTGTAGGGGTGGGCGCCCGCCTCGGGGAAGATGACGTCGTTCGAGCCCCAGACGATGAGCGTCGGCGGCTGCTTGTCGCGCAGCCATTCCTGCACCGCAGGGTAGAGGCCCGGGTTGGTGCCGTAGTCGAGGAAGTAGTCGAGCTGGATCTCGTCGTTGCCCGGCCGGTCCATCAGCGCCTGGTCGGTGATCCAGTTGTCCGGCGAGATGCGCGAGGGGTGCGCCATGCCGTCGGTGTACTGGAACTTCGTCGTCTCGATGGTGAGCAGGCTACGCAGGGCGTCGCGGTTCTCGTCGCTCTGGTCGGCCCAGTAGCGCTTGATGGGCGCCCAGAAGTCGTTGTCCAGCCCCTCGTCGTAGGCGTTGCCGTTCTGCACGATCAGTGCGGTGATGGCGTCGGGGTGTGCGAGCGCGAGGCGCCAGGCGGTCGGTGCGCCGTAGTCGAAGACATTCACCGCGTAGCGGGTGATGCCCAGACGGTCCAGGAGCTTCTGCACGTGGTCCGCCGCGTTGTCGAACGTGTACGCGAACTCGGTGTGGTCCGGGGCAGAGCTCTGACCGTAGCCCGGCAGGTCGGGAGCGATCACGCGGAAGCGGCTGGCGAGGTAGGGGATCAGGTTGCGGAACATGTGCGACGAGGTGGGGAAGCCGTGCAGCAGCAGCACGACGGGTGCGTCCTGCGGCCCGGCCTCGCGGTAGAAGATCTCGATGCCGTCGAAGTTCTCGACCTTGTACTCGACGATGGGAACGGGCGATGACGTGGTCACGGTGATTCTCCTTGTGAGAGGGGTCATGGAGGTGAGCTCACAGCGGTGTTACAACCGTCTACATGCCTGTGAACGGTTATGACCGTAGGCATGCCCTGTCTAACCTGTCAACATCACTTAGATGGTAAGATGGACTAATGTTGGAACGACTGCTGGTCGGCGAGACGATCTCGCTCGACCTCGTGAACACCGAATGGATCGCCGACGGCGACCAGGTCGACTTCCTCGCCGCCGAAGGAGCGCCCGAGCTCTGGCTCCGGGAGTACGGGTTCGACCCGGCCGAGGAGGACGTCGATGCTCTGCGGGCCTCAAGGACCGCGATCCGATCGCTCCTGGACTCCCCCGGCACGGAAGCGGATGCCCGCATGAACGCAGTCTTGTCCCACGGGCGCGAGAGCATCACAGTCACGGCTGGACGACCCACGACGACACCCTCCGTGGACCCGGGGTGGGGCGCGGCCTGGCTCACGGCACGAGCATTCACCGATCTTCTCGCGACGCATCCCGACCGGATACGACAGTGCGCCCATCCGGACTGCGTCCTGTACTTCTACGACACCTCGAAGAACGGCCGCAGACGCTGGCACTCGATGGAGACGTGCGGCAACCGGACCAAGTCCGCTCGTCACTACCGTCGCTACGTGAGCGACGAGAAGGCCAAGCAACGCGCCGAGAGCGAGGGGACGAAGTGAAGAACCGAGTACTGCGCAAGGTCGCCGTGACCGGGATCGGCGTCGTGGCGCCCGGCGGTGTCGGGGTCGAGGCGTTCTGGGCGAGTCTCTTCCAGAGCGCGCCGCCGCGCACCGTCCGGACGATCGAAGAGTTCGAAGCCTCCGAGTGGATGGACCATCGCACGGCGAAACGACTCGACAGGGTCTCCCATCTCGCCGTCGCAGCTGCCCACGAAGCCCTCGCCGATGCAGGGCTGCTCGCGGATCCCGCGGCTGCACCCACCTCCACCGAGTCGCAACTCCTGATCGACGGAATCGATCAGACGCGCATCGCGATCACCCTCGGCACCGGCATAGGCGGAGTGGACACGCTCGAGACACAGATGGGCGTGCGAACCGAGCGCGGAGACCGGCTGGTGTCACCGTTCACCGTGCCGATGACGATGCCGAACGCCCCCGCAGCGGCGCTGAGCCTCCGGTACGGCATCCAGGGGCCGGCGCAGACGATCACCACAGCCTGCGCATCAGCCACCGACGCCATCGCTATGGGTGCGCGCCTGATCGCAGAAGGCCGCGCCGACGTCGTCCTCTCCGGTGGCGCCGACCACAGCCTGACTCCGACGTGCGTCGCCGGCTTCCGCAACATGCGGGCCCTGAGCCCCACCGGGTTCTCCCGCCCGTTCGACACTGCCCGAGACGGGCTCGCCGCGTCGGAGACGGCAGGGATCCTCGTACTGGAGTCTCTGGAGTCCGCCCTGGCTCGAGGGGCACGGATCTACATGATCGTGGCCGGATCCGGCTCCACGTCGGACGCGCATCACCTCACCGCGCCCTCCCCCGAGGGCGCAGGGGCGCTGCGGTGCATGACCGAGGCGATCGACGACGCGGAGCTCGTCCCGTCCGACGTCGCGCACGTCAATGCCCACGGGACGTCGACGCCCGCGGGAGATCTCGCTGAAGCCCGCGCCATCGCGACGCTGTTCGGCGCGCACCGCCCACCCGTCACGAGCATCAAGGGCGTCACCGGTCATTCGTTCGGCGCCGCGGGCGCCGTCGAGGCTGTAGCAGTTGCCATGACGTACGCAACCGCCACACTCCCCCCGACGGTCGGGGTCACCGACCCAGATCCCGAGATGGATATCGACATCGTCACGACAGGGCGCGCGTGGGAGCCGGGTCCGGTCATCTCCAACTCGTTCGGATTTGGTGGGCACAACGCATCGGTCGTCTTCACTCCCCCACCGGCCGCCAGCTGAACGAGGTCCGCGATGCGAGTCTGGACCCGGTCGCGACGTAGCCCACTACGGGTTCGGCCGGGGCGCCACATTCCTCTTCATGAAGGTCGGCCAACATAGGGTTAGCCCCGTGCAAGCTCGTGGTCCCGGCTCGCCCTCGGTGCCCTGACGCTCGGCATCTGGCGACGGGCCAGCCGACCTACAACGAGGTCAACTTCCGCGACTACGCCAAGCGGATCAAGAATGCCGGCGCCAACCCGACCATCGCTCGGATCTGCGTCGCCTGAGGTAGCCGCGCCCCCGGGGCGCTTCTTGTGGGCGGACGCTTCTCGTTCACAGCCCAAGGGCCCAGCTCGAGGTGTTCGCCATCGCGTCGATCGGCCGGATGTAGTGCTGTACCAGAGTCGAGACGTCGCGATGCCGGGTCTGTGCTGCGATCCTGTCCAGCGGAGCGCCGGCCATCGCTGCGGTCGTCGCGTGGCCAGCGCGTAGCGAGTGTCCTGTGACCCCCTCACCAGGGATACCGGCGGCCTCAGCGCGGACTCGTATGATCCGGGCGACAGTGTGGCCGCCGATCGGGTCTGTGGTCGTGTGATCGGGGTATCGCATCCGCGTGAACACGCTTCCCGGACGGGTTCCGCGCACGGCGAGCCACGCGAGGAGCGCGGCAACAGGATCGGTGACGGTGTGCTCGCCGGCCGCGACGGCGACGATCTGCCCTTCGCCGTCCTGGTCCCCCTTGGAGCGGCGCACAGTCAGAACCATGCCCCCGGGCCGGAACTCGACGTCGGCGAGGGTCAGTCCGGCGAGCTCCGACCTGCGCAGCGCGGAGGCGAAGCCAACCAGGATCAGGGCACGGTCCCGGGTGCCGGCCGCGGTGCCCGGATCGATCCGGGCGACGATCCGGCGAATGTCCTCGCCGATCAGCGGGCGGGCTCGTCGACGTGGGGCGACACCGACGAGGCGCCGCAGTCCGCGTCGTACGCGCCCGACCATGGCGTCCGTGATCGGGTCCGGCAGCCCGGCGCACTGGTGCTCGTAGGCGATCGCCGCACAGGCGACATTGATGGTGCCGATGGACAGCCCCTGCTCCGCGCGCTCAGCCAGGTAGGCGCACACCGTCGCGGGATCTGCGGGGAAGGTGTCCAGGCCACGCGCGGCGCACCATCGCGTGAACACGCGCCACGCGGAGGCGTACAGGACCAGGGTGGACGGGGCGCGCTCGGCGGCGATGGCGGCGACCACACGGGCGGCGTCGGCAGCCGTGATGCCCGGCGGGGAGAACCGCTCGCCTGGATGGGTGGGTACACGTGTCAAGGAGGTAGTCATGACACCGGTGCTACCGGCTCGGCGGCCTGGAGGCGCGCTGTGTACGGAAAGGCCGCTTTCCCAGTACCCCACCTACGGCGCACATCTCATCGCTGCCGACGCCAGCGGCCTGCCCGGCAGCCGGGACTCGGGTGTGCCGCTGCACCGCCTGATTAATGCGAGCTTGCAGGACCAAAACCGCAACGCCTCCTGCCCGCAATCGCTGCCTCGACCGACCGGGAAGTCGTGCGACGAGTACCCATTCGCTTCGACGCACGAGGGTGCTTTCACTGGAGGTGGGACCGGGCGTACGTTCGCGGGGTGCAGCATCACCGCTTACCCAACCGGCGTCACAGGTCCCACCGGGTTCAGCGCTTGCATGATCGATGAGACAGAGAACAGCAGTGCCGGCGCCACGCTGAACAGTGTGCTCTACTCGCCGTACCGATACCTGGATGGTGACGGATTCTGGGTAGGCATCTCGTAAGCCACAGCTGATCTCAGCAGAACGTAGAGAGGCGGTTGCCATGAGGTACACGACGCGAGTCGATGAGCGGTATCTCGAACTGCGCGACGCCACCTGGCGACCGCCCCTCGATCCCACTGCGGTCAGCCGGCTGATCATCGACGACCATCACGATCATCCGCTGATCATGACAGGCATCAGCATGGGGCCCGTCGAGATCGAGGTCGAAACACCAACCGACCCTCCCAAGCGGGCCGGCGACTCCACCACGTGGGAAGAAATCGTCGAGTTCAGCATCGAAGCCGGTGACGCCCCCGTCCTCGTCGTCGGCGGTCAAGACACCACAAACCCATCGGCCCGGCTCAACCCCGCCGGACCCGGGTGGTATCGCGTCCGAGTACACGCCTCAGGCCGCGACAACTCCCCCGACCTTGTCGTTACCAGCCCCGTCGAGCGCTACCTCGTCCAAGCGTGGCCGCAGGAATACGGCGCTCCCACACCGATCGCCCTTTCCCAGGCGAGTACAGCGCCGTCAGCCACTATCGCCAGGCAGGCGTTCGAGATGCTCGATGTCGAGATCGCACCCGAGATCGCAGCAGACCCCGAACGCGCCGCTCGGGTCAACGCACGCCTTCTGAAGGCCCGCGAAACACTCCAGCGGCTCTCCGAAAGCAACTGACACAACGATCGCCGCGGCCAACAGTGAAGCGAAACCCGACCACACTCGGCGGCCTGGCCCTCGTGGCCGGCGTGCTGCTACTCACGGGCGCCACGAGGTCGATGCTCTGGCTGACCGATCGCCGCGGGAACTCGCCACGTCGACCCGCCTCGTGGGCCGTAGCCGAGTGGGCGGCGGTGATCATGCTGGTCAGTGTCGGCCTGTTCTGGGCAGTAGGAGACTTGTCCGCGGAAGTCGGATCGCAGCGTGCAAAAGAAGTCATCCGCGCGTTGCCTTCCTGGCCGAGCGTGGTCCTATACTCCGATCAGAAGCTCATTCTGGACAACAACGGGGTCATCGAGACCGCGTGTCCCGGAGCCAATGGCGCGTTCGTCTACCGCTACGACGGGCTGACGCTCATCACCCAGGAAGGAGGCCAGTTGCTCCTCCTCCCCCGGACATGGACAGCCAACGAAGGCACCGTAATCGTGATGAGCAAGACCGACTCGCTCCGCCTCGAGTTCAGTACGAATGTCACACTGGAAGCGCCAAAGTGCTAACCGACTCTCTCTCGTCACGTCCGGGATCTGGCGATCACCTTCACCGGTAGTTGTGCGATTTCGGAATGAGTACGCCGCGAAGTGGCCACCGTACTCCGCGAGCTGGTAGTCGATAATGTCCTGGGTTGCATCGAGATCGGTCTCACCGAGAGAGCAAGTTCCAAGTCCCGAGCTCGAAAGTGTCGTCGGGTTCGAACGGGTACGAGCAGAAGACACCCTGCTCCGGCTTCGCCGCCTCTGACGGCGAGACCGGCGCCGGTTTCGGGGTCGCGTCGGTGGACTCATCCGGTGTGGGCGGATCGGCGGCAGAGGTGCACGGTCGCTCCGCGACGACCTCGAGGAACTGTACGGGGATCCGCTCACGATCTGGCGTGCCTGGGCGGACGACCTCGACGGGTTCGGCATCGACTCCGGGCACCATGTGGCCGAGGAGCACCCGGAAGACCTCGTGCATGCCCTGGTCGGTCACTTCCGGCCCACCACACCCGGCCCGTAGGCGTCGTGCGAGTGCCGGGGCGGCGTGCCAGCCTGAGGAGGCCGGTAGCGCGACACCCGACCACCGGCACAGGAGGCGCACCGTGAGCCAGGAGACCCCCGAAACCGCAGGCGGGCAGGAGGGTCCGGGTGTCCTGGCACCGGGACCTCTGCGCGCGGACGTCGTCGTGGTGGGCGCCGGGATCACCGGCGTCGTGACCGCCCTGGCCCTCGCCGACGGCGGCGCCGACGTGGTGGTGCTGGACAAGGCCGCAGCCGGTGCCACCACGACCGCCCGGTCCACCGGCAAGCTCTCCGTGCTCCAGGGCGTGCAGCTCGCGCGCATCGCGCACAACGGCGACGAGGCGGTGGCCAGCTACCTCGCGGCGGGGTTCGCGGGGCTCGGCTGGCTGCGCCGCACCCTGGACGACCTGGGCGTGCCCGTCGAGAACCGCGACGACCTCACCGTCGCCACCACGCCCGCCCAGGTGCCCCAGGTCGAGGCTGTGCTCGAAACCTGCTCCCGGCACGGGCTGGCGGCCGCGTGGGAGGACGAACCGCCCTACCCCGTCCCCACCTTCGGCGCCGTCCGCCTGCCGGGGCAGGGCCAGGTCGACCCCCTGCGGATGCTGTCGGCCCTGCGTTCCCGGCTGCGCGCCCGCGGCGTCCCGGTGCACGACGGCGTCCGGGTGCGGCAGGTGCGCCGGCTGCGGTCGGGCGTCGCGCTGCGCACCACGCGCGGCACGGTGCTCGCCGAGCACGTGGTCCTGGCCACCGGCACCCCACCGGGGCGGCTCGGCGGCCTGTTCATGCGGCTTGAGGCGGGCCGCAGCCTGCTGACCACCTGGGACGTACCCGATCCCGCGGCGCTCCCGGCGGGCTTCGCCGGGACGATGTCGATCACCGCCGGCTCCCCCACCCGCTCGCTGCGCATGGCCGGCGGGCTGCTCATGGTGGGCGGCGAGGGCTACCTCACCGGGCGGGAACCGAACCCGGCCGCGCGGCTGGCGACGCTCGACGAGTGGACCCACACGCACCTGCCCGTCGGGAACGCGCACCACACGTGGGCCGCGCAGGACTACATCAGCGACACCGGGCTGCCGTTCGTCGGCCCGGCGGTGCCGGGCGACGAGCGGGTGCTCGTGGCGACGGGCTACGGCAAGTGGGGCCTGACGACCGGCGCCGGCGCCGGTCTGGCTCTGGCGGGCCGGCTGCTCGGCGATCCGGTCGAGTGGGGCCCGGCCCTGGAGCCGTGGGCGTGGCCGCCCGAGCCCACGGCCCGGTCGGCGGCCACCTTCGGCGAGCAGTCCAAGGGCTGGGCCTGCGCGGTGACCCGGCCCACGGGGGAAGCGCCCGGCGGGGGCGAGGTGTCGCGGGTGTGCCCGCACCTCGGCGGCGTCGTGCGGTGGAACGACCAGGAGAAGTCCTGGGACTGCCCCGTGCACGGCTCGCGCTTCGCCCCGGACGGCACGCTGCTGGAGGGACCGGCCACGGAGAACCTCGCCCAGCGCTAGACGGCACCGACAGGCGCGAGGTCGCGGTGCGAGCGCGTTCGGTCCGGGAACCAGGGGGCCGGTCGAGTCGGTCGTACCGGGTGGTCGTCCGAGCCCCGGCCGTCCGCGGGCAGCACCTTGAGCGCGGGAGCCGTCACCCGACGCCGGTGCGGATGCGGGTGACCGTACGCCGGGTGAGTCTGGCGGTCATGCCCACCCCGCCGCGCTTCCTGGTCGCCCTGCACCGCCGCTGGTCACGCCACCCACGCTGGGCGCTGGCGATCAAGGGCTCGCTCGCGGCGTCGCTGGCATGGATCGTCGCGGTGCTTGCACCGGCGCCGTTCTCCGAGCAGCCGTACTACGCGCCGCTCGGGGCGATCATCGCGATGTCGAGCACGGCGGTCCGTTCGGTGCGGCACTCCGCGCAGGCGACCGGCGCGGTCCTCGTCGGCGCGGTGCTCGCCCACGGGATGGACCTCAGGCTCGGTTCCAGCACGCTGTCCGTCGCCCTTGCCGTCGGGCGCTCGCCCTGCTGCGCTCCGGGTGGCGGCTCTTCGGCGAGATGGGCCGATGGGTGGCGACGTCAGCACTGTTCGTGCTGATGGGAGCACACGGACCCGTGCGGACGTGGCCCTCGGCCCGGAGATCCGCCCGGTCCTGGCCTCGACGCTGCGCTCGTACGCCGCCGCGCTGCAGTCGGACCGGGACGACGAATCCGCTGACGGCGCCGCCGAGGCCGTCTCCGGGCTGGCCGACGCGGTGCGCGCCGCCCACCGGTCCTCGGGAGACGACCTGTTCGTCGCCGCAGCCCTCATCGTCGCCCTGCGGCGCGGCGTCGACGCGCTGGGCGCCGGCGGCTCCACGGCAGCAGCCGGCCGCCCGTGACACCGATGTGGCCACCGGGCTGCCGGCCGCCGCTCGGCGTGCGAGTACCGACGCACGGTGGTCACCATGGCTTTGCCGCTCGCCCCGGTGCATGTCGCGTTCCTCGCCGTCGCGACATGCGCCGGGACGAGCGGACCAAGCGGTACGCCCTGCAAGCGGTCGCCACACAGTCCGGTTCCCCTGGCAACAGTTCTCCGATACGGTCGGTGCGGGTCATGACGCGGCTCGTCTGTGGATGAGGCGAGCGAAGGGCGGCACACATGACCGAACCGATGGAGATCGAGAGCGCACTGGCCCTGGGGCCAACCACGTGGTGGGCCGGTACAGCTACGACCTGGGCCAAACAAGTGTGGTGGTGGTCGGACGAGACCTACCGCATCCACGGCTTCGAACCCGGTGACGTGGTCCCGACCACCGCACTCGTGCTGGCGCACAAGCACCCGCAGGACCGCGCCCGTGTCTCGCAGGTCCTGCAGGCCGCGGCGCTGACCGGCGAGCCGTTCAGCAGCGTCCACCGCATCATGGACGCCCACGGCAACGAGAGGATCATCCAGGCCGGAGCATCCCTCGTCCGATGCGAGCACGCCCGGCCGGACGACGTCGACGACGCATGGTTCCACGCCGCGCGCCCTGGCCGTGGGTCGGCGGTCCGAAGACCGCGCCGGCCAGCCGACGGGGCTCTTGTGCACCGGTGCGCGCGAGTGGTCCATGTCGATCTGTGTTGGGTCGTCGTTGCCACCAGGCCTGCGGATCGTGATGCCGCACCGTCCCCGTGATAGCGAGCACGACGCCGCGTCGCAGCGTGAGGACGGAGAGCCTCTCTCGCATTCACGTGCTGCAGCGAGCGCGCGTCAGGTGCCGTCGGCCCCCGGGTCGAATACCTCCTGGTAGAGCGCCTTCGCTTCGTCGACGACGGCCGGAGTGAGGAACGCCAGCGGCGTGATCTCGACCAGCAGTGGCTCGCAGTCCGGGCCGCGGGCCGAGACCTCGCCGGTCAGCAGCCACGGGAACCGGTCGCGCACCATGAGGTGGGCGTATTGCCTGAGCTGGCGCGCGACCCAGTGCTCGACGGGCCGAGTCCACCACTGCTCGGGCGTCATTGGGTTGACGCTGAGGCCCGGCATCAGGCATCCGCTCTCGTGGTCCCGGCTGACCGTCGCGCGGTCGGTCTCCGGGCCCTCGCTGAACCGCACGTACACAGGCGCCAGTATCTGTGCCAGCTCGGCGACCTCGGCCAGCGAATCCAACCGGGGTAGGCCCGGCTGCAGCTCCGGCCGGGTACTGGTCACGTCCGGGCCGCCGGTCGTGCGAGCGACTCGGGCACCGGCGGGCCAAGCGGTGGAGGACCGCACAGGTCCCGCCGTGCACGTACCCTCATCCTGACCGTCCTGTCGTCGAACTGCCCTCCCCCAGCCTCACCCCCAGCGCCGCCACCCGCATCAGCACGCGTGTGTCACCGGTAGGACCGGCGCGACCGCACTGGACGGCCGGGGAGTTGCGAGCCGGAACGGGCCTGCAATCGTGGAAGAAGGTCCAGAGTCGGGCCGCTCATCTCCGTCGGCTGACGCGTGACGCCTGTCGGCGGAGCCGCCACCTGGAGGATGCATCATGGCAACCGGAGAAACGGGATTCGATGATGTCACGTTCGACCTCATCTCCGTGCAGTACCACTCGCTCAAGGCCGGCCATGACTACGGCCAGTACGTACGCGACGCTCGTAACGCGGGTGCTGACGAGATCGCGGCGTTCTTCGAGCAGGTGATGGCCGTGGACTCGGAACGGGCCCAGAAGTGCCATCATTTCCTGGCTAAGCTCACGGCCGAGGGGACGTCCTCGACGTCGCCGCAAGGCGCAGGCGGGGGCTAAGAACGTCGGGGTCGCGCACCGGGTCCTGTACGAGCGCGGAAGCCCCGCACCCCGAGCGGGTGCGGAGTCTTGGTGCGGATGGCCCCGACTTGGGTCATCCGATAGGGGAGGCTCAGGCCGTGGACTCCGTGTTGACGACCTCCCCACGTCCTGCCACAGGCCGCGCTCCGAGGAACGAAGTCTGGACATCACCGCTTGATGTCGCCCGGATACCGACTGTTGTCGTGCTCGTGCCCCGTCGTCAGCGTTGGTGTCGTAGGTGAGCCACACCGCCCCGGAGTCGGTGGCGATCATGTCAGTCAAGCTCCACAAGGATCCGGGCGTTCTGTCGTCGCAGTAGTGGATGCCGCCGAGGATCGTCGGCGTGACCTGGGTCGCGAGCCGATCGGGTTCGTCGTGCTCAGGCGGTCATTCCGATTCGACGCTGGTGACGGCGTGGGGTGTCCCGACCGGCTTGGACTCGCTCGAACCACGCTGGCGCAGAAAGATCGCGAAAGTCACCATCGCGGCCACGGCAAGGAACTCAGACTGCCAGTTCTGCAAGGTCCGGTTCCAGAAGTCCGGTGATGCCACGTAATGCATCCACGTTTCGACGGGCAGACCGTGCTCGGTGTTCTCTTGGTTCGCCACCACGTGCCCCGCCAGGGACTGAGCAAGCCACGACAGCACGAACACCGCGCCCATCACCAGCAGCAGGGAGTTGGAGTAGGCCCACAGCCGGATGCCGCGAGCCCGCGCCCATGCCGGGGAGTCGGCACGTGCCTGTTGCCCGACGAGTTGTTCCGCGTCCGAACCTCGGCCCTCGTCGCCGGGCTGCTTGGACTCCGGCGACCCGCGCTGGACAAGCCAGACTGTGGCCAGGATGAACATGAAGAACTGCAGGAACTCCGACTGCCAGTTCTCGGCGACGTCCACGACGAAGTTCGACGAGCTCACGAATTCCAGGTAGGGCATAGGCGCGCGCCCGTGTTGCACCAGTTCCTCGTTGGCCTGTGCGTGACCGACGAACGACTGGCCTACCAAGGTGAGCAGGAACAAGGTGATGAAGGCAAGGCTCAGGCCGTTGTCCCGCAGCAACCGGCGCATGCTCAGCGACCCGCCAGGGGCGCGAGGATCATCAGGGTGAGCCCGATGATGACGATCGCCAGCAGCGTCCAGAACATCCCTGCCGGCGCCCTCGCCCCTCGACTGTCCCGACCGGTCGCCATCACTCCTCCTTCTCATCGGCCCCCCACCACATCATGTACCCGGCGCCGACGCGCCGCGTATCTGACGAGGGTGCCTCACCGGGGCTAGTGCGAGTCAACCGCGCGCGTCATAGCTTCGAGGACACCGATAGACCGCAGACCGAAGGAGACACGATGAGCCAGGACGCGCACGGCGACAAGAGGAGTGGCGACTCTGGACCGCAGGACAAAGTGATCTCGAAGGAGGAGGCGGACCGCCTGAAGCAGAACCCCGTGGACACCACGGAGGGCGCCATCCCGGGCGAGGAACCGAAGGACGATCCTGACCGAGAGGGCGAGGACCGGTTCGACGCCGGCTGAACAGGCAAGCGACGGCAGGTCGGACCAGGGCTTCGGTCAGGTGACCCGGCGGACTCTCGGCTGCGGTGCGTGCGCGACGCGCCGTGGACCGGGGGAGGATTCCGGGGCGACCTCGTCCAGCGCACGGTCGAGAGTGTCCTGGGTAAGGCCGTCGCTACCCGCCCGCGTCTGCAGGGTCGCTAGAACCTGGGTGGACGCCGTGCGCAGGGGAACACCGGCTCTGGCCGCGACGTCGCCCAGCACTTCTTCGGCGGCTTGCTCGTCAATGCCCTTTATCACGACGACGACGCTCTTGACCCGCTCGATGGCGACCTCGCCGATGATGACCGAACGGTGCTCAGCGCTTCCTCGGCCTGCCGACGTGGATCGGAAGGTAACGGATGATGACATGCGAGCCTCCAGATCTGGTGGATCTGGAGCCGCTTCATGACACCTGTTCCTCACCGTAAGGGCGTGACGCCCAAACGGGCAATACCCCCGCGGGGTCGGTGCGACCTAGCCTGATGCGTTGGCGCCCTCCGGACCAGTGCGCCAGGAAGGCGCGCGGCTTGTGGGGCATCCGGTTCACAGCGGCCGGCGGTCCAGTACGGGCCGCAGTGCAGGGAAGGGCACATGCGGTAGGACGTGGTACAAGTACGCGGTGGTGCAGACGTCGTCGTTCGAACAGGGCCGTGCCGCCGTGCCGATCTCCTGCAGGGTCACGCGCAGGTCCTCGGCGAAGTGGATCAGGTCTGGCAGGTGCTGTTCCTGGACTTCTTCCACTGAGACGGGATCAGCGACATGCCACACGCCCCGTGTGTCCCGCCCGGGGCGTGTGGTGTTCGCGCCGTGCTAGTGAGCACGGCTGACCGTGGCGTCCACGGACACGGTCCAGTCGGATTTCCGTCGTCGTCCGCGTTAGCCAACAACCGGGCCAGCACCTTGTCCCACATGCCGTCGTCGGTATACCGGCGGTGCCGATTCCAGACCGTCCTCCACGACCCGAAGTGGCCATGGGGCAGGTCCCGCCACTCCTTTCTGCGTGCCGGTGCTTTCAAGGACGATGACTTCGAATGCAGTCGATTGGAACCGGTCATCGCAGTAGGCTGCGATCAGCCCGAGCAGCGTCAGAACTTGCTTCACCGGAGGGCTGTGATCATGAACATCCCCGAGGGCGGCGAAGCACTGACGGTTGCGCGCCTTGACCGTCGCGGGACGACGTCCCACGAGACGTATACCGCGGGTTTCTATGAGAGCGGGTGGGACTTCACGACCCGTTCGATCCTGGGCAAGGCATCGCGTGGGGGTTCCGAACCGGGCGAGGTGCTCGCAACGATCTCGCGGGTGAAGCCCAAGGACCACCAGGCGTGGTTCGCGGCATGGACCGAGCTGGGCCGGCAGGTCGCATCGATCGCACAGTACTGCGCGGACCACGGGCACCGTGTCAGCTCGGCTCGCGCCTTCCTGCGCGCCGCCAACTACCTGGCCGTGGCAGTGAACGCGATCGACGGGCTCGACGGCGACACGAGCGAGCTCCTTCCCACGTTTCGGGCCCACCGGGCCGCCTGGCAGGGCTTCGTCTCTCAGACCCACTGGCCGGCCGAACCTGTGAGCATCCCCTCCGCCGGCACGAGCATGCCGGGGTGGTTCTTTCGGCCTGACGAGACCGGCGAGCGGCGGCCGACCCTGGTGATGAACAACGGCAGCGACGGGTCCGTCAGCGGCCTGTGGTGTCAGGGAGCGGAGGGCGCGCTGGAGCGCGGCTACAACGTCCTCCTGTTCGACGGACCGGGACAGCAGTCGATGCTGTTCGAACGGGGCGTTCCGTTCCGCCCCGACTGGGAGAACGTCCTGACCCCTGTGGTCGACTTTCTCGGCGAGCGCGGCGAGGTCGATGACGGAAAGCTGGCCGTCTACGGGATCAGCCAGGGCGGCTACTGGGTTCCGCGGGCGCTGGCGTTCGAGCACCGTTTCGCCGCAGCCATCGCCGACGGCGGAGTGGTCGACGTCAGCCGGTCGTGGTTCGCCAACATCCCCCATACCGTGCTCAACGACTACCGTAAGGGGGACAAGGAGAAGTTCGACCGCAACATGGCTTTCGCCATGAAGCTCCCCGGCGCCAGGACAACGCGCCAGACATGGACGTTCCGTGCCCGCCCGTACGGGGCCTACGGCTACTCCGCGGTGCTCGACGCAGTCTCCGACTACGTGATCACACCCGAGATCGGCGCCGCGATCTCGACACCGCTCCTGATCACCGACCCCGACGGCGATCAGTTCTTTCCCCAATCAGCCGAGCTGAACGCGATCGTCCCCGGCTCGACTCTCCTGCGTTTCAAGCAGCGCGAGGGAGCCAGTTACCACAATCAGCCCCTCGCCCGTGAACTTACCGAGCAGCGCGTGCTGGACTGGCTGGACGAGACGCTCGCCCACGACGGCTGACCCACCCTCCGGGATCGCTGTCAGGTCGCCTTCCGCGCGTCTCCTGTTGTTCGCGGCGGTGCACTTGCGTGGCCGTGAGGTGGTGTCGCTCTCCCCGGCTTTGGTGGTGCGTGGGCACGGCAACTTTATCGGCGTTAGCCCCGCTGCGTCATGTCCGACGGCGTTGGAGCAGCAGGCACCGACCGCTACGGGCGGAAACGCTGTCGCCGCTGTGGTGCCGCCACAGCCAGGTCGCCACCCAACTCAGCACCAGCGAGCCGACCGTCAGTCCCGCGAACCAGACCAGGTTTACCACCTATCGGATCTGACGGCGGGACTGCTGCACGGATAGGTGACGTTGATGATGTGAGGGTCCGCGCCGTCCGGGCGTGTGGCTCTATCGGTGACTGGCGGCTGATGGCCTGTCTTTGTACTGATCCGTCCACGCTCGGGCGGCGTCGGGTATGGTCCGACGCATGTCGGCCAGAGCCGAGCATGACTTCATACGAGCCTGGTCAGCCCCGTCAACGTCTTGTCTGCTCGACCCTGGCCGACGTGCCCCGGCTATCGAAGGGCACAAGGCCATCATGACAACATCCATCACCAGCGTCATCAGGACGCCCGTCGTGTTCGCAGGCGTCGACACCCATTCCGAGACACATCACGTGGCCGTCGTCTCGGCCATGGGGGACGAAACTCGGAGACATGCCGGTGCCGCCAACGCCGGCTGGCCACCAGAAGCTGCTGACCTTCGTGCGTTCTTTCGGCCACGTGGAACTCATCGGTGTGGAGGGCACCGGCTCCTACGGTGCTGGCCTCGCCCGGCATCTGAGCGCCGAGGGAGTCGCATTCCGAGAGGTCATCCGCCCCCGCCGTGCACAACGCCGCAGGGGCAAGTCCGATCCGATCGACGCCTACGCTGCCTTCGGCGTGGACGAGCGGACTGGGTACCTGGGCGCGTCCTCGGGCAGGGGCGCCAGATGCTCCATCGGGATCATGGGGTTGGTGAAGAACGACCCCGAGTTCCAGCGTTGTGGTCTGGCTCCGCACCGCACGGCGGGTTGGTCGATCAGCATGCCCTTGCCGCCGCGCAGCCCCAGCGCCGTCTCCCGGACGTCCTTCATCGGGGCGCGGTCTCCCACCCCGATTCCGAGCCGGAACTGGAACTGGAAGTTCGGCACTGCTGTGAACCATGCGCGCGACCCAGGTTGGACACTGCCCGCAACGCCGGGGAACAGTGCCGGACGACGGTGGTGCTCATCGTTCTGCGGCGCCTTTAGCGGCGAGACCTAAGCCTCTGACCAAGCCAGAAAGCGGGCCGGCAGGCGGGGAGGTACTGGTTGAGGGTGCCGGTTCTGAAGGCGTGGGTGACGGTGAGGCCGATGGCTCCTGGCTCGACTGCGGCGGTGCCGGTGCCGGTGACGGTGACGGTGACGGTGACGGTGACGGTGACGGTGACGGTGACGGTGACATCGTGGGCTCCGGGCTTGGGGTCGACGGCGACGGGCTCGGCGAGGGGGCGGGGCTGGTCGGTGGCCGCGTCGGCTTGGGCTTGTCCGGCGTCGGCGTGGGCTTGGGGCTGGGCTTGGTTGGCGGCTGCGAAGGTTGGCCGACAGGCTTGTCCGCTGGCTTCTTGCCAGGCTTGCTGGCCTTACCGGCCGCGGGCCGGTCCTTCGGCCGACTGTCGGACGCCTCGTGACGCGCGCCCGTTGCCTTCATGTCTCCAGCCTTGCCCCCGGCCTCCTTGTAGTCGGCCGTGCCCGTGCCGGCCGACGGGCGGCCCCAGGAATTGACGTCGGTCCGGTCAATGGCCCGGTCGGGTACGGGTCCGGCGGCGAAAAACTCGAAGTGCCACGGTTCGGGCTGATACCGTCCGGTCGGGCCCAGGACGGGTTGTCCCACCCGTAGTGCGGGCCGTGCGCCCGCAACCACGTGTACTGCGGGGAGATGCCGCCGGAGATCGGGCCACCCAGGTCCACCGCGAGGCCCCACCCGTGGTTGGACGTGCCGGGGATCGCGGCCAGGTGCGGCTTGGCGTGGGCGACGGCGACCTGAGCCACGTAGGAGCGGTAGGAGTCGGTGATCGGGATCGGGTACCCGAACTCCCGCTCGAACGCTGCGCTGAGCGCGGTCAGGTGCTGCCTGGCGTCGCAGCGCAGCAGGTGTCCGGGTGCGAACGGGAGCGGGCACAGCACAGCGGCCGGGATCCGCCCGTTGGCGTACCCCAGCGTCGACCCACCCAATGCCTGGACGGCGTCCAGAAGACCCGCCCGCAACGGCGAACCCTGCCCCTGCTCGCGGGCGGGCTCGTCGAGCTCACCGCGTTCACGCGGCGTGAGGTCCTGGTGCGGGTCGGTGCGTTGCACGTCCACCTCACCGGTAGGCGTCAGCGCGTCCAGCAGGCCCGCCAACCGCACCGCCGCGACAACCACCTCCTCAAAGGTCACATACCCTGCGTGCGTGGGCGACTCGTCTGTCTCCGGCCCGGCATCGTACGTCTCAGGCTCCTCGACGTCCGGCTTTGCGACCGGTGCGGGCGTGTAGGAGACCTGGACGGCCGTGGCGACATTTGCGCGATCCGCACCACCGTGACCGCTCTCGTCGCGGTTCGTGCCGGCGTACCGCGACCCACGTGCGACCGGCGCGTCCTGGATCCGCAGACCCTCGCCACCGTCGGCGAGTGCCGCCTGCTGGGCCAGGTAGGTGGTGTACAGCATGCCCAGCTCCGCGGCCGCCTGCGCCACCACCGGGCTGAAGTCCGCACCCTGCTCCCGAGCCTGCCGCCCGGCCCGCTTCAGCACGGCCACGATCTGCTCCGGCCCCACCTCCGCCGGGACCCTCTCGGCCTGCCTGACCGGCACTCCCTCGGCCAACCCAGGCGCGGCCACAGGACCAGCGGCCACAGGACTACGGGAATTATCGGAAGCCAGCGGGACCGGAACGCTCGGCATCGCCGCGAGCAGCAGACTCCCTGCGGTCACGGCGGCAACGACGCCCGCCCATGCGGTGCGCACGATCCTGCGCGGGCTCAGGCCGGAGATCCTTGGTGCGGGGTGCTGTGCCAGGTCCTTCACGCTTCGCTCCCTCTGTCGGTGCGTTGCTGGGTGGTACGCGGTACGGGTGGTGCGGGTGGAAGCCCTGCCCGCGAGCTGGGTACCCGCGGGCAGGGCTTCCGGTGTCAGGGCGTCAGCCGATGGTCCGGCGGTGACGCGAGATGACCATCGCGGCGGCACCGAGCAGGATCAGCAGCACTGCTCCCCCGGTGATCCACCCAATGTCGGCGCCCGTCGCCGCGAGGGGCGGCGGGTCGCTCGGCGCGCCCGGGTCCACCGGGCCACCGGGCTCGGCCGGCGTGACGGGCTTGCCGGGCTCCTTCGGGGTGGCACACGCGTCCGCGCTGTCGGTCAGGTCGTTGTGACCGATGCCGGCAGTGTTCGCGAACCCGCCCGGCTTGCCGGATCCGGACGGCGGGCAGGTGAACGTGGACTCGTTGGCGGCGTCGCCGTCAACGGTGGCCTGGACCGTGACCCGGTACGTGTGGGTGGCTCCCGCACGCAGGTTCACGGCGGTGGCGACCACGTTCGCGTCGTCACCCTCGACCCCCTGACCGGTCCACGACTCCGCGGCGGTCACACCCTTGGGCGTCGCCGTCACCTCCGCGGACGTGACGTCGATACCCGCACCGAACCGCAGGCGGTCGGTGAGCGTGTACGTGCCGTCGGCGTCACCGCTGTTGGTGGCCCTGATCTCGTACGTGATCGTCCACGCCCCGTCCTTGCCGGCAACGGGGTCACCGAGCACGGACTTGGTGATGTCGATCGACGGGATCGGCGCACACGCCTGATCGTCCTCGACCTGGCCGACCGGGTCGGACATCGCGGACGTGTTGTTGAACGCCGTGTCAGAGTCGTCACCGTCGGGGCCGCACGCGGTCGGGTCGTCCGCCGTGCCCGCACCGGGCACCTGGAGCGGCACGTCGGCGATCACGGTCAGCTCGTACCGGTGCGGCTCGTAGCCGCCGTCCTCGTTGCCCAGGAGCGGCACCGCGGAGGCGACGGTCAGGTTCTTCTGACCGTCCCAGGCCGGCTCAGCCAGGGTCACCCCGTCCGGCGAGGACGTCACCTTGGCCGAGACGATGGTCGCCGCCTCGGCGAAGTGCAGCTCGTCGTCCAGCGTGTACGACGTCGACATAGTCGACGTGTTGCTCACGTCGATCCCGTACACGATCTCCCACTGACCGTCACCGATCGGGGTGGCCGAGACCAGCTCCTTGCTGTGGGTGGGGTCTCCATCCACCTCCAGCCCTGCCGGGTCGCAGTTGATCGTCGGCGCTACGTCAGAGTCATCGGGGACGTCTGCGGCACCGCACGCCGTGTTCACCACGGTGTCCGGGCTGCCCTCCTCCAGGACGATCTCGAACTCGTGCGTCTCGCTGTCGCCGGGAGCCAGCTCGTCGACCGTGAACGAGCCGTCGGGAAACAGGTCGTCGGTGATCACGAGGTCGGTCAGGGTGCCCTGGCCGGAGTTCTCCACCACGATCCGGTACGGGACCGTGTCACCCAGCCGGTAGGTCGGATAATCCTCCACGGTGTTTGCGTCACGCCACGTGCCCTCGGCATCCTGCACGTACTTCTTCAGCGACGCCGAGTAGTAGTTGGCGACCTCGATCGGCGCCGACGTGCGCATCACAAGCTCGGTGTGGCCGTCGCGCGCCTGGGCACGGTTGACCAGCATGTCCCCGCCCTCGGCGCCGTCGGTCTCGATCTCGACGGTGAAGGCCTGGGTCGCGCCCGGGGCCAGCTCCGGCCCGATCACACGAACAGCGGTCGCCTCGGGGCTGTAGGTCGTGGTCCAGCCGACCGAGTTCCCCGCGATGTCGCCTGCGGCGCCGTTCGACTCGTCGCCTGGGTCGTCGCTGAGCGAGGCCGGGTCCGCTGTCGTGTAGTAGACCGTGGCACCCGCGACAGCGTCCACTCCGGTCAGCGAGTAGTCACCCGCAAAATCAGTCCCGCGGTCGTCACCGTTGAACGGCAGAATGTCGATCGTGTCCGTGAACGACTGCGGCAGCGGATCGAACGACCGCAGCGTCACCGTCCACGAGCCGGCACCCACGCCGTCACCGGCGAGGTTCGGGATGTACGGGGTGTCCGCGGACTTCCCGATCGTCGTGTAGCCGGACGACGACACAGTCACTTGTGCGGTGGCCGAGCGAGTCTGCCCGCCGTACGACGCCGACGCTGTATTGGTGAGAACAGCCCCCGGAGTCACGCTCGGGTCGGCGACCGCCTGGTAGGTCTGCACGTTCTGCGTGTTGGTGGCGACCCCATCGAAGCTCCAACTCAGCACCTGACGCCCCTCGCCGTCAGTCGTGATCGCCGGCTCGGGCGACGCAGAGCCCGGCACGTACGTCAGGCCAAGCGGCAGCGTGTCCACGAGCTCGTAGTTGTCAACGGTCGGCGGAACCTGCCCGGCACCATTCGCGGCGTAAGTCAGCGTGAACGTCGCCGGAACGCCTGGGGTCACGGCGCTGCGGTCGGCAGACTTCACGATCGCCGGCACGGCGTCGATGATGCGGAGCACGTCCCGGAAGCCCGTGGTGCACGGGTACCGCCAGCCGGGCGTGTTCGTGATGCACCCTGCGTAGTCCGGACCGGTCCACGAGTCTGGGACCGGAGCGTCGTGGATCCCGGAGAAGAAGGTCCACACCTCCGTGCCCGGCGGGGTCTCCGGCCGGATCCGGACGAAGGCGACCGGGGTGATGCTCGGGTCGTCGGCGTGCGCCTCGGCTTGTCCCTGCGTCATCACCACGCGCACGGCCCTGACGTCAGCGAGGTTCGCCGGCGGGGTGGTGCTCCATCCGTCGTCGGGCCCGCAGTCGAACGTGTTCGGGTCGTAGCTGCCGCTCGCCGGGTCCAGGTTCGGGCTAGTACCCGTGTAGTACTCGAAAGGCGCGCCGTCGACTCCACCCGGCGGAGTGCCCCAGACGAACGACTCGAGCGTCACATGACGCGTATCGAAAGGCGCGCACATGCCGACGAGACGCTCGTCGGCACGTTCGGACCAGCGCTGCCAGCCCGTGTCGAGGTATTGCCCCACGACGGTACCTGCCGAAACGCGGTAGGTGTCGTCCCACGTCGTACCGCCGCTTCCCGTGTACCCGCGGCCCCAACCAGAGGAGTACGTGCCGAGCGGCTGCCACGACTTGGTCTCGCTGTTGTTCGAGGGGTCGTCCTGCGCGGTCAGCCCGGTCACCGAGGTGTAGGTCGGCGCGTTGGAGGTAAGGGTCGCCGAGCCACCGGGTACGTTGAGAACGCGCACGTAGACCGAGCCGGAGGCCAGCGCCACCTCGGTGGGCAGCAGGTTGCCTGCCGAGTCGCGTGTGGGGACGTTGGTCGGGTCGTAGTCGATGCCGCTCAGCGTCATCTCGAACGTGGTCGGGCCGGTCTGCGTGACCGTGCAGCTGTCCACGAACGACGTCATCCGGTCCGCCGGGTGGTCACCGCCCGACCACGGGTGGCCGTCGGCCGCCACGCCCAGGTCGAACGCCGTACAGCCCTTCGGCGCGATCTGGATCGTGCCACCCTGTGGCGACGCGATGTCGAGCTCGTACGTGACCGTCTGCGGGCCCGCGTCGCTCGCCTTCGCCTTGCTCAGGGTCCACTCGTAGCTGACCTCGAAGTAGTCCGCGCCGCTGGAGACGTAGGCTGCGCCAGTGACCCACCGGATGTCCATCCCGAAGTCGTTGACGATGTCGATCGGACTCAGGTCGACTGTCTGCCCGGCAATCGTGCCCGATGCCGAGAGCTGGCTACCAGTCGGCCCGTCCGCCTCGATCGGCGTCTGGATCACCGCGGCGGTGCCCTGGTCCTTGGTGCCGAGGTTACAAGTGAGCGTCGCGCCGTCCTCGGAGATCGCCGAGACCGGGTCGACGCCGGCCGTGAGGCAGACGTCTGGCAGCTCGGCGAAGATCCCGTTCTCCAGCGTGACGCTGAAGGTCACGTTGTCCACCGGTTCGTTCGACGGCGCGGGGGCATCGTCGTTGACGTTCACGCGCCACACCCCAGTGACGACGTCGCCCGACGTCACGACGGTCGGCGTGTCGGTCTCCCACTCGCCGGTGATCTCGTAGACGGTGTCGGCGAACGCGGCAGGCGTTGCGACGAAGAGTCCTGCGCAGGCCGTCACGACGGCCACGGCGCCACCGATCAGGCGGGTCTGCAACTGGGGCCGGCCATCCCCGGCCCGCTGCGTTCGCAGGGACTGGCGGCCCCTTCTCTTACGGTCGGTTTGGTGACGTTCTGACGGACTGCGCATGGGCTTCCTTTCCTCCTCGCACGCGCCCCTCGCGTGCCCAATGCGCTTCCCATGAGACGGCGATCCAGCCGGCTCTAATCGATGAAACGGCAAAGATCATCAACTCTGTCATCAGTTTTGAGGCAAAATTCACCCGCACTGCTCGGGCGCCCATAACGTTGCAAAGGCATGATCCGAGAGTGCCTATTTCATCCGATGAACCGCACTCGCTCAGTGACGACTTGGTCCATTCAGGCCTGATTTCTGGTGATCTCGACCGGATCGAGGCTTTGTTTGACGCCCGTTGGTATGACCTAGCAAGCAGGTTCAGTCCCGAGGTGCTGCGGACGCTCGAGGAAATCCCCACCAAGGTGTTCGAAAGCCGCCCCCGGCTGTTGCACGCCGCCCTCCTCGCATACCTTCGCGCGGGCTACGCGGAGGGAGACCACCACCGGTTACGCCGGACTCTGCAGTTCTACGTTGTGGTCGGACAGCGCTACGGCATGCGCCTTGGCTCGTTCAGCCGGTCCGGCGACCTTCTCGCGGCTGGCGCTGCCGCCGTCATCTCCGGGCGCATGCGCGGCGACTACAGCGGGTCCGAGCGCATCGGTGCGTGGACCGACGCTCACGTCACGCTCGGCGCGGCGCAGCCCGTACCACCCTGGAAGCCCGCCGCGGCAGCGGCCCGTCCCGGTTGGCTCTCAGCCGAGCGTGGTCTGACAGCGATGCTCGGGGGGTCGCTCGACGAGGCGACGCGGCTGTTCACGCGCGCCCACGCCGAGGCGGGCCAACCACCATACGCTCACTACGCTGGGACGAGCGCAGCGGCAAACCTCGCGCTCCTCAGCGCATGGCGTGGTCATTTCGATCTGGCCCGTAACTGGCTGGAGGCATTCGAACGCTCGGGTTCCCTTCCCGGCTGGATCGAGCACCAGTGCGGCATAGGCGCAGCCACGGCCCGCGCGCTCATCGCGATCGACGAGGGCGATCCGGACACAGCGGCCTACATCCTTCGTCAGATCGGACCCGCGACGGAGAGCGTGGAGCTCTGGCCTTTCATTGCGTTCGCCAAAGCAAGCTATGAGGCGCACTTCGGTGACCCGCACCGGGGTCTTCGTGCCCTCGATGCCGCTCGCCAGAGGCACGCAGCTCTCAGCCCCGATCCGACGACCATGGCCGGAGAACTCATTCTGCGGGCTGAGGCAAAACTGCTCCTGCGCGTTGGGGCTGGAACGCGCGTGCTGCACCTCTCCGACCAGCACGCCGAGATCGGCTCACTGATCCTCTACGCCGCCTGGGCCCATCTACTGGCCGGAGACCATCACGAAGCGATGCGACTCGCCGCAGAAGCGAATCAGTGCGACGAACTACCCCTCAACGATCAGATGGGCCTCCGTCTCGTCGAGGCCACCACCCACCTGAGGACCGGGCATCTCGAGCGAGCCGGGGTCGCGTTCCTGTCGGCGATGCGCCTGCGCGCGAGCCGTGCGCACGTCTCACCGTTCTTGGCCCTGCACGACGTCGAGCTCGAGGAGCTCGCCCGGCTGGCACGCGTGGTCAATCCGCTCCACGGCGGGACCGTCACCGCACGGTACAACGCACCGCCATCGAATCCGCTGGTACACCTCACCCCTCGAGAGCACGAAGTGCTCCGGGCCTTGAGTACCGGCCAGACCGCAAAGAAAACGGCAGCACAATTCGGTGTCTCGGTCACTACGGTCCGCACGCAAATCCGGAGGATCTATCAGAAGCTGCGAGTCTCGCACCGCAAGGAAGCGCTGGCGAAAGCCGAGTCGCTCGGACTTCTTCGCGCGGCCAGGTTGGCTTCCCGCGACCGTGCCGGATAACGCAGGGAAGATGTCCGGTTGTCAGCGTTGTAGCGCTGGCCGCGAGCCTGCCTGGTCGGGCAGTCAAGGACCGCGGAGCAGAGACCCCAGCCCGGGACGATCGGGCTGGGAGTCTAGTCAGACCCCGAGAGTGGTTACCTCATCCAAGCCGGTACCTGGCCCACAGTTGCGCGCCTCGGAGAGGTGCGTCGTACCCGTGCTCGGACGTGAACTGCGTGGTCGAGGTTGGCTCACGCGCCGGACAGCATCGACAGCACGAACATCGCGCACATGACCTTGTCCATCACGGTGGCACCAGGAACACCTCGCTGGCGACCCGCCAGCGATAGATAGGGATGATGGAGGGCCGGCACACGAGCACCTTGTTGCGCCTGCCGACCTCGGAGTGGACGCCATACGAAGCGTTCGGCATGGATGTCTCCATGCTGATGCGGTAGATCAGATCTGCACTGAACCGGTAGCCAGAAGCACGAGGCCGACCACGGCGAAGATGGCGACCACGACGAAGATCACCAAACCGGGCTTGGTGAACACGGCCACGCGCTGTTCCCGGCGCGCGACGTAGTAGAGCCCTGTGGCGGGAGCGAGCAGGAGGCACGCGAGGAACAGGAACACGTACCCGGCAGCCCAGATGAGGAACAGGGTGTAGATCGTGGAAATGATTGCAATGACCAGTTCACGGGTGCGAATGCCGGCGGGGACCTGGTCGTACCCGTCGCGGCGCAGTGCGATCTTGACCGCGTAAGCGCTGGCAAGGGCGAACGGGGCCAGGGCGAGCGCGGCGGTCAGGTCGAGTGTGAAGTCGAGGGCGTCGCTGACGAACTGAACGGCGAACAGGATGAGGGTGACGAAGATCGAGGTCCATAGCACTGCGTTCTGTGGTACCTCGCGTGGGTTCAACCGTGCGAAGTACCGCGGCAGGTCTTCATCCCTGGCGGCCGCGTAGACGACGTCGGCGGCGAGCAGCTGCCAGGCGAGATAGGCGCCGAGCACGGAGACGATGAGGCCGACCCTGATGAGCACCCCGCCCCACGGGCCGACGGCCTCCTCCAGCACGCCGCCGACTGACGGTTGCTGGAGAGCGGCGATCTCGGCCTTGGGCAGGATTCCGTAGGACAGGATCGAGATGCTCGCGAAGAGCGCGAGCACCGAGAGGAAGCCTAGCACCGTGGCACGCCCGACGTCCTTTCGCTTCTTGGCGTACCGGGAGTAGACGCTCGCACCCTCGATGCCCAGGAAGACGAAGACCGTTATGAGCATGGTGCCCTGCACCTGCAGGAACAATGACTCGCCGCCAGGCACGTCGTATCCACCGGTGAGATTCCCGACGAAGACGTCCCAGTCGAAGAAGAAGATGACCAGGACCAGGAAGAGCGCGAGCGGCACGAGCTTGGCAACCGTGACGACGGCGTTGATCGCGGCCGCCTCTTTGACACCCCGGCGGATCAGGAAGTAGAAACCCCACACAGCGGCAGCCGAGATGAGAAACGCCGTCCACGTGTCGCCCTCCCCGAGGACCGGTGCCAGGTCCGGAAAGAGCTGCGACAGGGTGGTCATGATGAGCACCCAGTAGAAAGCGTTGCCGGCACACGCCGAAGCCCAGAAGCCGACGGCCGACAGGAAGCCGGGATAGACACCGAACCCCTCGCGGGCGTATACGTACACGCCGTTGTCCAGGGTGGGCTTACGGACCGCAAGAGACTGGAACACGAAGGCGAGCATGAGCATGCCGAGGCCCGCTATGGCCCACGCGATCAGGGCACCGTAGACGCCCGTCTCGCTCGCGAACCGTGCGGGTAGCTGGAACACTCCGGCCCCGACCATCGAGCCAACCACCATCGCGGTCAAGGCCGGAAGGCTGAGCTTTGCGGTGCCGGTCTCTTCGGCCGTGGAAGTCATTTGTGCCCCTCGTGTCCCCGAATGGCGCCGCACCCGCGAGGTGAGAGCTCGCGCCCCGCTCGGAATTTCACGCCCCGCTCGGTGTTTCTACGGCTATCACGCGCTGTTAGTTACCGCAGCCCGAAGTGACCATCTTGTTGCAGGACTCGAATTGTGGTGGAGCTGGTCGCCCCTCGCCGAGCGCTCGGCGGCAGCCGCCGACGGAGTCTGGCTCCACGGCATGAGCGGACACGGCGAGGCGGGCTCCGGGCCTGGCCGCATCCCGAGAGAGCTGGGCACACCGCACCGTTGCCTGCGTAGAATCGACCGTACCGGACACGACAGCGACCGGGTCCGGCTCAGCCCTAGTGTCAACCGAGTCTCGCGTCTCCGGCCCTACCAATGGCTTCGGCGGCGCCCAAGCACGAGGATCAGGGCGCCGGTCGCGAGCAGTACAGCAGACAGGAGCGTCACCAGACCTACGTTCGCGCCGGTGCTGGACAGCTCACTCGGGGTTGTTGGCCCGGTAGTCGGTTCGTGAGTCACCGGCGGGACCACAGGCGCCACCGCACTGGGGCTCGGCGACGGGCTGGCGGACGGGTCAGGCGACGAGGTAGGCGACAAGCTCGGACTTGGCGAGGGCGTCGGTGCGATGACCGGAACAGTTTCGCTCACCGGGGGCGAGATTGCCCCGCCTCCGTCGCCGGACGCCGTCGCGGTGTTGACCACCTCCCCGGCCTCGATGTCCTCTGCTGTGACGGTGTACACGCCGCGGCACGTCGTCTCGTTGTCGGGGGCGTCGCCGAGGGCGCCGAGCGTCGTGGCGTCGCAGACGACGTCGGGGATGCGGTCGTCGAGCACCTCGAGGTCTGTGACGGGTGCCAGGCCGGAGTTGGTGACGCGGTAGGTGTAGGTGACCGTGTCACCGAGCTGGTACGGGCCTGGGTCGTCGGCCACCTTGGTGAGCGTGAGGATCGGCGAAGGGTCCACGGACTCCAGCACGACGTTGCGAATGAGATGCACGTCCGTGAACTGCCCGGTGGAGGCGGAGAAGCCAAACTTGTACGTCTCCGGTACTGGCTGAGGGGCCGCGATATCGAGTACCTGCTGAAGGTCGCCCTCGGGGCCGGCGACAGACACGGTGACGCGCGGGTCGGGGGCTGGACTGACGACGACTTCGACGGTCCGCCTATCTGGCTCGAGGAGCGCTGCCGCGGCGGCAGCGCTGATCCCGTCGGGCATAGAGGCGGTGTCCCCCTGGAGCGTGACCGGGAGGGTGGAGGGCCACGCCGTCGCCGTCGGGTCATCGAGATTCTCCGCCGTGGAGGTCAGGAAGCAGTACCCCTGCGTGCTGTCGCCGGGCTCTGCCGGCCCGCGCACCGTGATCTTCTCCGGTTCTGGAATACGGAAGCCTGTCCCCGCCGGGGACTGCTGCCCCTCTGGGCATCCGAGCCCGCGGTCCTCCCAGTCCCCGAAGTAGTTGCCGAGCACATCGAGCCCGATTCCCAGGTAGCCGCCCTCGACCCCTGGGATGATCGCGTTGGCGGGGTTCCCGTCTGGCCGCTTCTGCGCGTATCCCAGGCTGCCGCCGAATGCACCGGGAGCGATGAGCTCGGCGTCGCCGTCGACAAGGAAGAAGGCGATGCCGTCGGCCGGGGCGGGGTCGGCAGTCGTCGTGCCGTACTGCCACTGCTCGAATCGAACGGTTAAGCCTTGCCCTGCCGGTATAGGTGTGTCGAAAAGGACGGCGCCTGACTGGTCGTTCGACGCGTCCGTGAGCTGGAGGTACCCGTCCGGAGCGCCCTCAAGGGGCGGCGAGTTCACCGTCCGCGCGGGGTCGCAGCCCCCAAGCGGATGCGCACCCGCCGTGGGCGAACCCGGGGCGGCGCCTGTCAAGCATGCCGAGCCGTAGGCAGAGAACAGCGGGTCCGCCGTGGTACCAGTGAATGTCTCGGTCACGAAGATCGCACCCTGCGCCGCCGCGACTCCGGCTCCCGCACCGACTGTGAGCAAGCACAGTGCGACGACTGATCCGACATTCCTCGGGCGGGCCCAGGACACAGCCTTGGTTGATTCCACCATGGGGCTCAGGATCACACCCGTGCATGCGTGGCGCCACGCGACGGACCACCTGCACCCCGTACAGGATTTCGTCTAGCGAATAGAAGCTCTTCGGCGGCCCGCCCTGGATCCGGCCATTCGCTACAGGCGCAATCCTGAGCACATCTACCAGAGCACATTGAGTTGAACGGGACTGCTGCATGTATGGTCACACACCTTGGTGCCGTGCGGCTCGTCCGGATGAAACGCTTGGAACCGTCGCCTCTGCAAGCACGCTGGTCCCAGCGCCGATGCGCTCGCGAAGGACCGGACCGCTACCACCGCGGGGCACAGTGAACATTCTTCCAGCGATCCCTGTCGGCACCACGAGTCAGTTGTCACTTATCCGTGCAGCAGTCCCTTTGGGACTGCTGCACAGATAGGTGACAGGTTGACCTGCCCTACAGGTTGAGTCGTCACCTATCCGTGCAGCAGTCCACACCGTCGCGAGCCCACATTCACGATTGGGTGGCATGTGAGCTCGACCGACCCTGCTCTGCCGAAGCATGAATCAGCTCGATGACGCGCGACGAACACCTCTGGGATGACACAGCCCAACCGCGCCGAGGACCAGGCCGCCACAGCCACCGTCCCGGCGCCGCCCAGAGAGGTCGACCGTCATGGTCAACGCGCGCCACAACGATCCGCTGTCCGTGATCCTGCAGGAGTCCACCAATCTCATCGGCACCACGCTGGAACAGATGGAGTGGGCCGAGAGCGAGATCGACGCCGCCATCGCCCGACACCCCGACAGAGGCGATCTTCTGTACCACGGGTTCGGACTGCTCGTACCGACGCACGACTTGATGGCTACGGGGTTCGTGAGCCGTTCGCACTACCGGGAGCTCCTCGACCGGCTGGCGACCGGTCAGGACACCCGACCCGGCACAGCGGCCGAAGTGGCTTGCGCGTGCGCGGAAGCCAGCCTGGCCGCCCCGCTGAGCTCGACCGCGGCCGGCCTCTACTTCCGGATGTGGGAATCCGCGTTTCCCGACAAGCCGCCGATCACCGACCGCGGTCAGCACTACGAAGCACTCGAAGGCTCCTCGATCGGTGCTCTGGAAGTCACTAGCCGACGCACCCTGGCGCGCGAGGACCGCGTCGTCGGTGACATCTCCTGCACCGGGGTGCACCACGGGGAAGCCGTGCCATGCACCTTCGCTACGACCGCCAGGCCTTCAAATCCCGCAGGCCAACATCTAGCGGCAAGACAGCCCGCACCCGCCCAGAACTCCAACCCGGCGCCCGCGTTCGCCTCTGAGCGACCCAGGGCTCCGAGCGCGAGGGCCCGAACCTGTGAATTAGAGCAACCCGGAATTCGGTCTGCGTTCTTGTTGCGGGGTTCGAATCTCGCAGGTGTTGCAGGTTGCTATCGGAAAGGTGGGCTTTGGTGCGAAAGATAGCCCCTACGCTGAATCCGACCCGACCGGTGCGGCCGATCTGGATCCACCCGAAGCCGGGAGCACTTCTGCCGACGTCGCCGTCCACCGCCTCTGCATCGGCATGATTGCACACCCACCGGACTGGTCGATGCGTTCGACGCTGTGGGCCGCCCACCGCCGTGCCTGTACTCACCTGACGGCCCGGTCGCCCCCCCACGAGCGTCGATGACGCGATCGCCGCCGTCGTCATCGGCAAGAAAACGGCAGTGCGTGATCGTGCGCGGCTGGTCGCGAGTCTCCCCCACGAGGGTGGCTGGGAGGGTCGTCGGACGACCGGGTGAACGTCTGCTCGCCGTCGTCGCGTGAGTGAGTCAAGAGGGCGGACGTCCGGGACAAGATCGCGACTCACGGCCACCGGTATGGGGGCGAGCCTTCGGGGGAAAGTCCATTCGGGCGTGGCCGAAACATTCGGCCCTGTCCGAATGCGTTGGTAACCACGCGCCTCGCTACGTACCGTCGCTTTTGTAAAACTCTCCAGAGAAGGGGTGTGGCGATGGGTGATCAATCGACAACTTGGCAATTGCGGGGAACCGGGGGACGGTTCGTCGCGGCCATCTTCTGCGTGCTGCTTACCGTGGGAATCGGGATCGTCTCCTCGGGCCCGGCTTCCGCGGAGATCAAGTGGGACCAGTGCGCTTACAACAAGGGCGAATTCGTTTCCAGTCGTGAGAAGATCGCGACCTTGCAAGAAGATGGTCGAGTTTGCCTGAGCCCACGCCTTAACTGGGATAATGCATACTTTGACGTGATGCACAAGTCGATGTGCGGTGACAATTTCTGCGCGATCCAAGCTGACGAGCCATACTATCGAGTGTGGGCTTTTGGTGGTTGCGCGAAAACGCATATAAGCGGGTTTTCTGGCGGTTTCGTGGGTGTTAATCATGGGTCACTAAGAACTGAATTGTGGCTGTACGGATACAACCAGATATTCATCAACGGCGGCGACTCTCGCGGAATTCCATGGGCATCGGCGTACTCTGTCGATACTTGCAAGTGAAAACGCGGCCCGGTCCGCGACGCCAACCGGCGCGGCTTCTCGACTGAGCCGATTGAGCACGACGGCGACCATCGTGAACGGGGTGACCGCCGGGAGCAGCCGAACCATGTATCCACGCCAGGATCGCGGGCCGCGCCGACTAGACCGGTCGGCGCAGGGTCGGCCGGTGCGTGCCGCGTGCGAGAGGTGTCGTCTGGTTCGTGCCCTGCCCGGTCGCCCCCGGCCCGGTCGTGCGGTGTCGTGTGCGGTGTCGGTCACGGGTTCACTGCCGCCGGCCAGGTCACAGCTCGACGGCCGGGGTGGCGTCACGTAGGTCGAGGCGGTCCAGCATGCGGTTGTAGGGCGCGAATGCTGCTTCGGCCTCGGCACGGTCGACGTAACGGGACAGGTCGTACTGGTGGGACGGGGCGCCCTTCGGCTTGGCGATCACCTCGGCCAAGGTTTTCTGGTCGCGGGTGGTCCACCTCGCCCCGATCGCGGCGTACAGCCGGGGAACCTCCGTGAACGGGTCGGCGGACAGCTTGTGGTAAGGCACGTCCACGATCGAGGACGGCGGCAGGTTCATCCGGGTCTGGAGGCCATCGTTGACCTGGTTGACCAGATGGTCCAACGCGGCACGTCCGAGAACTTCAGGGTCCACCTCGTGCTGGACCATGGCCTGCAGGGTCTCCAGGAGGCTGGCGAACGATCCGATGACCGTGACGGGGTCACGGTGCGTCCACACGAACGTCGCGTCCGGGAACACGTGCCGGATCGTGTCCATATCGCTCAGGTGGCCCGGGTACTTCAGCACCCACCGCTTTGGCTCGCGCCCGTGTTGGAGAACCTGCAGCCCCAGCTTCAGGAACTCGTACTCCGGCAGCACGTCGTAGTCGGCGAGCCACGCGCTGTAGGACGGCATCGGCCCGCGCTGCAGCGGCCAGTGGGCCCCGTGCGCGAAGAAGAGCACCGACTCCTCCGGTCGGTCGATATAGGTCGGGTGCTTCTGCTGGAGGCCGGGAGCGACCAGCTCCATCAGGGAAAGTCCTTGCTCGAGTTGCTTGATCACCTTCCGTGCTGCCCGCGGGTCGTGCAGAGTCGTGTGCGACAGCTCCCAGGTCTGCGGGCCACGGTGGTCAGCCGACTCCGCCAGGACCCGGTGGGCAAGCGTCGTCGCTGTGCGCGGCAACCCGCACACGAACACCGGCGCCAGGATCTGCTCGTCGGCGACCTGCGGGTTCTCGGCCAGGACACGGTTGACGCGTAACCGGTTGGCGTACTTGCGCTCGACCTCGTTGGTGATGAGGAACCAGCCCAGCGGTGACAGCCCCGGGATCTCGGCCGCCCCCTCGATGATCCTGCCCAGGTCCGCGGCGAACGGGCGGTCCTGGGTACCCGCCTTCTTCTCGACCTGCGCGGCCGCCTTCGCCCAGGTCCCGGCGGGGTCCCGGTAGCCCGTGACGAAAGGGCCCAGCGCAGCGTTCAGGACTCGGGTGGTAGGTAGGGTACGGCTCACGACTCTCCTCGGTAGTAGATAGATCTGTTGCCGGTGACCACTCGCACGTTCGCACCTAGCGATCGGTGCATAACGGACTATCGGGGCGGCCGGTGGTGGTCAAGAGGTGATGCGCCATGCGGAGCACCTTCACCCCTCCCGCAGGCCCCGACCCTGCGGTCGTTGCCGTGCGGTCGCTGCCCTGTGATCACGGCCCGGTGGTCACAGTCCTGCGCTGATGCCGAGGGTGACCGGCAGGGTGGCCGGACGGCGGAACCGTAGGTCGAGCGCCCAGGTGATCTGGTGGGCGTCGATGCTCAAGGCGGGTTCGACGTGGCGCAGCAGCGTCTCGACCGCGGTGCGGACGATCAACCGGGCTTGTCCTGGTGCGGGGCACCGGTGCGAGCCGGCACCCCAGGCCAGATGGGCACGGTTACCCAGCCCATCCCACGCCCCCGTGCCCCGCACGTGCGGATCGCAGGCGGCCGCCCCGACCGCGAGAAGGAACGCATCGCCGCGCTCGATCCAGGTGGCCTCGCCCAGCAGGTGGCCGTCCTTGAGCGCGAATCGTGGGGCCAGCACACTGACCGGGGAGGCGTCCCACAAGACCGCCTCGAGCGCGTCGTCGGTCCCCAGGCGTCCGCCGGCCAGTCGCCGGGCGAACGCCTGGTCAGTCAGGGCACGCAGCAGTGCCTGCCCCAGCCATGCCTGCAGACCCGCCGACGCACCTGACACCAGGGACAACGTGCCCAGCACCGCCTCGCGGGTACCCCGGTAGTCGCGGTGCCCCGCGAGCAGGCCCGCCGGCGTCATGCCGCCGCCCGCGTCTCGCATCGCCTGCCCACCGATCAGGAAGCTCAGCTCGCCCAGGCCCGCATCATCAAGCCGCGTACCGCCCGGGCCTCCTGGGCTCCCGGGATCTGAGCTGGCTGCGGTGTCGCCGGCGAGCTCGAACAGCTGCCGGCCCGTGACAGGGTCCACCCCCAGGAGCGTGCCGAACCCGAGCCGTGCCACCGGCTCGACATATTCGTGCATCAGGTCGATCTCACCGCCCGGGTCGGACCGGGCCAGGTCCATCAGTTGGGCGACGATCTCCTCGCACACCCTCCTCACGACCCGGCCGATCTCGGCAGCGTCGATCGCGGCCAGCACGTCGTCCAGTGGGGCGCGCAAACGGGCGTGCTCCGTACCGGTGCTCGTCTCAACCTTCTGCCACTCCCCGGCCTGGAACGCCGGTCGGAGATACGCCGGCAGCCCGCCCGAGCCACGGTTCCAGGCGGTGGTCTCGGCCGTGACCATGCTGGAGTCCCGCGCCAGGGCAGCGATGGCCGGGTAGCTGGTCACCAACCACGCCCGTGCCCCGGACCCCAAGCCGACCGGCGCGACGGCCCCCCACTGCTGACGCAGCCAGGACCAGACCGCGACAGGGTCGCGCGCCGAGAGCACGTCGGCCAACAGCGGGACATCGACCGGGTCATGCAATCGCATCGGCGAGCGGCCAGTCTGCGACAGAGCCGCGGAGCCGCTCGCTGCCGGGTACGTCATCTGGCATCTCGCCTGGGCTGGGTGTTCAGCGATCGCCCACGACGCGAAGACCCGGGCCGGTCGAGAGTGTCGTCCTGGGCGGCGCGCGGTGAGGCCAGGGCGGGCCAGGTCACGGTCAGGGTCCCGTGCGGTCGGGCCAAGAGACGCACATTCGGGTGTTCGACGCTCGGGGGCAGGTCGTGCGGGTTCTGGTTGGGCCACCAGTGGAACCCGACGTCGCCGCCGCGGTGGTGGGTGTGGAAGTGGTGCATGGAGTGGGCCACGCGTCGCGTGAGTGCGACGGCGGCGGGGCCTTTGCCGACGGAGCCGACCTCGATGCTGCCGTCGGGGAGCACCCTGCGTGCCAGGATCGCGAACGAGTCGTCCTTGACTGTCCCGACACGGAACGGGCGGTCGTGCCCGGTGTCGGCCGCCTCGTCCAGCGTGATCTCGCAGGCATCGGGCAGGACCAGCAGCAGCCATAACAGCAGGTCGACCCACAGCTCCCCGTCCCGATAGATCACCCCGGACCAGGCCAACGCTGGCTCCTCCTGCAGGGTCTGCTCGGTGATGGCGAACCCGTCCGGGACCTGCTCGGCGAACCGGAACGTCATCTGCCCGCTCGAAGGCCCCGTCACGACCCGGGTGGGGTGGTCGTGCACGTCGGCGCCCTGCATCGGCACGAACCCGCCCAGCACTGTCTCCACACTCGACCACCGCTCCCGGTCGCCGCCGGTCGCCGCGGCCGCGGGGCCAGCGGGGTCACGGCGGAAGGTCAGGATGCGCTGCGCACCGGGCATGAGCCGCACGGGAACGACCAGCAGCCCGTCCGGGGTGAGCTGGTCCAACCAGACGGGTGGGATCGTCCATCCGGCGACGGTCACGATGACCCGGTCGAACAGCCCCCGGCCTAGATGCCGGGCGGCGTCGGCCGTGACCACCTCGACCCGGTCAGCCAGCCCGATGCGTTCCAGTCCTGCCCGGGTTCGGGCGGTGACACCCGGGTCGATGTCGACGGTCACGACCTCGCCGGCGGGTCCGACCAGATGGGTCAGCATCGAGGCCAGCGGTCCACCCGAACCGATCTCCAGGACCCGCATCCCTGGCTCCACGCGCGCCTGTCGCAGGTTGCCTGCCTGCATGTACGGCGCCGACAAGGACGACAGGGCGGTGCCGTCCGCCGCGAACCGGGTCCGCACGACGTCATGCACCTCGTACACCTGCCGCGGGTCCACGTCTGCTGGTGCGAACACCTCCCGAGGCACCGCACGGAACGCGTCCTCGATCGCGGGGTCGACCAGCACGCCCTCCTCCAGGAGCTGGAGGATCATCTGCTCACGCCACTGATCAGGACCGGCCGGCTCGGGACCGAGCTCGGGGCGGTCCGCCCCGATCAGTTCGGGTTCGGTCATGCGCGCCTTCTTCCATGCTTGAGGTCAGCGAGATCATGCTCAGGACGGCCGGACGGCAAGGCTCAGCCGGGGCTCCGGACGCCGGGTTTGGCGGGTTGCTCACGGTGTCGTCAGGGGGCCGAACGGATCGAACAGCGTCGGCGGTGCCTCGTCAGCCAGCCGGGGCCGCGCCCGACCTCCGGCGCGCAGGAGGGCCTCGCGGGTCGCGCCGCCGGGCACCAGGGCCGTTGCGAGGTCGACGAAGAGCCGCGCGGTGACGGTGGCGTCGTAGCCGGCTCTATGGGGCCGCATCCCCTGGGGCGGGCCGCTGTCGAGGCCACGGTGTCGGACCAGGGCGCCCAGGCTGTAAGACGGCAAGCCGAAGGCCTGTCGTGCCAGCCTCAGTGTGTCGATCGTGTCCGGCACGGCCCAGTCCGGCAGAGACCGGCTCAGAACGGCGACATCGACATGGACAGCGTGACCCACCAGGACCGAGTTGCCCAGGGCTTCCAGGACCTCCTCGGCGACCTGCTCGACCGGTGGGGCGCCTGCGACGTCGTCGTCGCTGATCCCGTGGACTCTGCGTGCCTGCCAGGTGATCGGATCCGGTGGGGGAACCAGCCAGGTCCGTGCGGGACCGATGCTGCCATCGTGTATCGCGACGAGTGCGAGCTCGACCAGCTGAGGCGGTTGCGCCCCGTTCCCCTCGACGTCGACCACGACGTAGTCGGCCGTAGCCCAGTCCTGATCGTGAGTCACGCTCCGGTCCTCCAAGAGATGCAGATCCGCCGTGCAGGAGTGGTTGGGCGCGGGAGCAGAGGATCAATTCGACGGCCGTCGAGCAGTTCGATCTGTCGCCTCATCACATTGCATGAATGCGTGACGGAATCCGCCGCCGCTGACTTTACTTCCACAGATCCACAGTGTGGAGGTCGAGTGCGTCGCATTTTTCAGAATGCGACGTCGCACCTTGCCGAATGCGACGCTTTGACCTTGCCAGCGGCATTTCGGTGATGGTGCGGTTACACCTATGACTTCTGAGGCGCCCGCGCGGCACGTTCTGGACCCGACCGGGCAAGATGTGTACGGCGAGATCGACCGGCTCCGCGCCGACGGCCCGGTGGTGCGGGTCGAGATGCCCGGAGGGCTACCCGCATGGGTAGTCCTCGGGTACGCCGAAGCCGTCGAGCTGCTCAAGGTCCGCAACAAGAACCCGTTGGTGTCCAAGGACATCGCGTACTGGGCCGACGCCCTCGCCGGGCTCGTCCCCAACGACTGGCCGCTGCTGATGTGGGCGGTCAAGGCCGGCATGTTCACCGCCGACCCACCCCGGCACCGGGACCTGCGGTCCTGGGCCGCACCGGCGTTCACGCCACGCCGGATCAAACGTCTGGCACCGGTCGTCGAGCAGATCGTCGCCGACCGTCTGGACGCCCTGGCACCGACAGCCTCTGGTGGGCAGGCCGTGGACCTGCGCGCCGAGTTCTGCCTCCCGGTGCCGATCGAGGCCATCGGCGCCCTGCTCGGTGTCCCGGACGATCTGGCCGAGACGTTCCGCCAGGGAGCAGACGCCTTGTTCGACACCTCCATCAGCCCAGACGACGCCCAGGCCAGGTTCGTGGCGTTGTTGGGCGCGATCGAGACGATGGTCGACCGGAAGATCACCGAGCCCGGTGTGGACCTGACCAGCGACATGGTCAAACTCCTCGGCACGAAGGACGACTACACCCGTGAGGTGCTGCTGGAGACGGTGCGGCTGACGATCGTGGCCGGGTACGAGACCACCGGCAACCTGATCGACCAGGCCGTGTACGCGCTGCAGACCCACCCCGAGCACCGGGCCGCGGTGCTGGCCGGGGAGATCTCCTGGGACGCCGTGATCGACGAGACCCTGCGCTGGGCCGGCATCGCCGCCAACCTCCCCCTCCGGTTCACGGTGAAGGACTTCGAGCTCGACGGCGCCCGGATCCACGCCGGTGACGCGATCCTGGTCAACTACGCCGGCGCCGGCCGTGACCCGGCGCGGTTCGACCGGCCCGACGTGTTCGACCCTACCCGCGCATCCCGGGAGCATCTCGGGTTCGGGCACGGCACCCACTACTGCCTCGGCGCACCCCTCGCGGTCCTGGAGGCCAAGACCGCACTCCCGGCCCTCTTCGACCGGTACCCGGACCTGAGCCTGGCCGAGGACCCCGCCACGATCCCGGCCAACCCCGGGTTCATCACCAACGGACACGCCCGCCTCCCGGTCCACCTAGGCACCCCCAGCGCCTGACTCACCAGGTCCTGACAGACCAGCGCCGGGGCCGCCACAGGCGGCGGCCCCGGCCGACAGTTTTACGAGCGCCCGCCCACCGTTGGCCCCGGCGCTGCCATCCCGATTTTCGTCCTGCGTGGCCTTCGTGCGCCCTGAACCCACCCATTGTTCGAGGAGATCCTGCGTTGTACGGCACTTCTGATGTCCGCCTGGACGACCTGGCCGCCAACCCCGTTCCAGGGTTGCCGATGCTGGCCGCGGCGACCATGGCCCCGGACCCGACGGCCGTGTACCGCACGTGGCGGGCGCAGTGGGGGCCGATGGTCCCGGTCGAGCTGTCCGACGGCGTGCTGGCCTGGCTCGTGCTCGACTACGGATCTACTTCGACGGCGACCCGCTGGTCAGCGGCACCATCGAAGGCCCGATCCCGAAGTCCTCGGTCAAGACCACCCAGCTGCACGACGACCCGGCCGACTACCAGGCCCGGGGACTGCAGGTGCCCTACCGCACCCTCACGTTTGACTACGTCCTGCGGCCCGTACCCACCGCGGCGGTCGCGGGGGCGGTCGGGCGATGAGCACCATCCTGATCGCCGGCGGCAACAGCGGCATCGGCCTGCAAGCCGCCCACGACCTGTCCGAACAGGGTCACCGTCTCGTCCTGCTCGGCCGCGACCCGGCCAAGGGCGCCCAGGCCCTGGCCTCCCTGGGGACCGGGGCGTCGTTCCACGCGGTCGACCTGTCCACCCACGCGGGCGTGCGCGACGCGGCCAGGGTAGTCCTGGACCAGTACGACCATCTCGACGCGGCGCTGCACACCACCGGCGTCATGACGCCCGGGGATGTGCGCACCCCCGACGGGCTCAGCCTGTTCTTCGCGGTCAACTACCTCAGCCGCTACCACCTCACCCAGCTCCTGCTGCCCGCCCTGCGCAAGGCCGAGCAGGCGCGCGTGGTGATGATGACCGCACGCATCGCACCCACCACGCCCGTCGACCAGGATCTGTTTCCCCGGTTCGAGCAGTTCGACTTCGCCAGCATGCGGGCACAGGTCCAGGTCGCCAACCACCACTACGCCGCGCACCTGGCCCGCACCGAGCCCGGCGTGCTGGCCGGGGTGGTCAACGCCGGCGCCGCGCAGACCGACATCTTCCGCACCCTGCCCTGGTACATGCGCGCCGTGGCCACCCTCGCGGTGCCCGTGTTCTACGGATCGGTCGGCAAGGCCGCGCACAACGCCGTCCAGGCCGCAGGACGCAACGACTGGCGTGCTCCGACGTACTGGGACAAGCCCGGCCGGTTCGACCAGCGCACCCCCATCGACCTCGACACGGCCACCACCAGCCACGTCATGAACACCTCCGGGGAGCTGACCAGCGCATGAGTCAGCACCCAAACCGGGACACACAGCGAGGCGGGTTCATGCTCGTGCACGGCGGCGGGCACGACGCCCGATGCTGGGCACCCCTGACCGGCCACCTGGACGGACCCTTCCTGGCCGCAGATCTCCCCGGATGCGGCACCCGCCCGGCCGACCTCTCCCAGGTCACGCTCGACGACCTGGTCCTGGCCGCCGTCGCCGACCTGGACGACTTCGACACCGCCGAGAAGGTCGTGCTGATCGGGCACTCGATGGCCGGAATCACCATCCCTGCCGTAGCCGCGGGGCCGAGTACGCATTCCGGGTACGGGCCCTCGACCTGGGTCGAGACCGGCACTCGCCTGGTCGAGTCCGTGCTGAATGCCCCGAAGAACCGGAGCGGGAGCATCAATCCGACCGAGAAGCCGGTCAGCGTCTTGGAGCTGTTGATCAGCTACGCCTGCCCGCCCGGCGGCATAGTGCTGGACGTGTTCGCCGGCTCCGGGTCGACCGCGGTCGCGGCCCGGCACACCGGACGGTCCGCGGTCCTGATCGAGAAGCGCGAGGAGCAGTGCGAGAGCACCGCACGCCGCCTGGCCCAGGGCGTGCTGGACCTGGGCGACTCCCTGCAACCCCGCCACTAGCCCGGCGTCGGACTGGTCTCCTCGATCCATTCGACCGGGCAGCGCCAGTCCTTGTGACGCCTTCGTCGATGTGCGTGTCAGCCGGGGCGGCGGGATTCTGGATCAATGGCGGCGGCGATGCCTCCGGGGCTTGCTGGTCCAGTGCAGGTGGCTCTTGCTCGCGCGGTCGGGCAGATTCCACGAGCCGGCGCGTTGCCTGGAGGGTGCCGGTTCGAGCCGAAGTGGGACGGCTTTCTTCACTGAACTTGTCAAGCACGAGCAGTGCCTCTCCCGGGTTCAAAGATTGGAGTTCATTCGGTCGGGGCGGGACAGATGCTGCCGATGACCTGTTTCAGCGGCCCGTGTGATCACTTCGAGTACCCGGTGGCGATCGAGTGCGACCGCGAAATCCGGCGCATCGGCGGTTCCGTCTCGGAGGTCGGCGGCGAACTGGGCGTAGAGGCGGGCGACCCCCGCTGCGGGTGCGTCGAGTTGCAGGTCGGGAGCCGCATAAGCGGGGGGAACCTGTAGCACTTGGACAGGCTCGCTGCCGCGGCGCAGCGTGATGGTGAAATCGGTGAAATGGATGTAGCCCGACGCCGACTCCACACGCACACTGCCCTCGGTGCCCTGGATCTCCCATACCATCGCCGAGCCGGCAGACTGCCCGGCACTGTAGTGCAGCGAAGTGACGATCCCGCCTTCGAGAACGCCGGCGACGACGATCTCATCCGGCGCGTCCTTCGGCAGCGACGCGCCATCGGAGAGGCGGACGCCGTCACCGCGCTGATTGGCGACGACGGCGGACAGACTCTCGAACGTGCCGAGCACGCGCGCAAGCGGTTCGAGCCCGTGGCCGAGCATGATGCTCAGAAGCGTGGCGCCATGCTTTGCGTGAGCCATGTACTCGACCGGCGGGTCATATCGGCCGACCCACATGTCGTCGGTCAAATGCGCTCGGATGCTCGTGCTGAGCGGCTTGCCAATCACGCCTTGCGCGATGAGGTCGCGAAGGAAGAGGATCGGCGGGTGCAGGCCGCCCTGCAACCCGACAACCGTCCGCAGCCGCCGCTCGCGGGCAAACCCCTCCAGCGCTTCGGCCTCCGATAGGTTTCTTGCGAGCGGCCATTCGCAATAAACCATCTTGCCCGCGGCAAGCGCGTCGGAAACGATCTGCTTGTGGTCCGGCACCTTGACCGCAACCACCACCAGGTCGACCTCGGGTCGCACGACCAGAGCCTCATGTGTGTCGAAGGCGAGATCGGCGCCCAGCCGACGAGCGGTCGCGTTCGCGCTCTCCATACGAGTCGTACTGACGGCGCGGATCTGGAACGCGTCGAGCGCCTGCAGCGCGGGGACGTGAGCAATTCCGCCCCAACCCCGATCGGCACTGGCCCCGATAAGGCCGACGCCGATCCGGGTGTTTGCTGAATTCTTCATGAGGATGCTCCTGCCTTGTGCAGCCCGGCAACGCTCTCCGGGCTGCGTCACGATGATTCGTTTCCGGGCAAATAGTTGGGCCCTCGGGCTCCCCATGGCGAACGGCAATAATTGCTCGCTCGCCATGGTGAGCGAGCAATTATTGCCGTTCGCGTAGCAGCCGCGGGATGTGAGCCCGAGTGACCCAAGCGCAGGTTTTACGTGTGAGCCCAGTGGGCCTCGAGTTCGCGCGCGACATCGGCCGGACGCTCTATCATCGGCCAGTGCGAGCTGCGCAGCTTGAAGACGGCACGTGCGCGTGTGGCATTACCGAGCTCGTCGGCGAAGCGGTGAGGAAGAAACGGATCGTCCAGGCCCCAGATCACGAGCGCTGGTGCGGTCACGTTGCTCAAACCTGGCTTCCACTCCGCCCCGACCTCGATCGCCGAACGGTAGAGGGCGAGAATGCTTGCTCGCATAGTGGCATCGAGATGCCGGACCGATTCGTCTGCTGCGTCGCGCGGCATCTGCGCCTCGTTGAGGCTTGCTGCGAACGCCTCGAGGTCGAGGTCCGCCATCCATTGCTCGCCCTCGCCTGGCGTCTGCCAGATCTTGGCAAGATAGTGCCACGGATACTCCGGATCGATTGGTCCGCTGATGCCTGTCCATGTCCGCACCAGATCTGGTCGGACAGACGCGAGACGGCCCGTGAGCAGAGACCCCCAGTCATGACCGACCAGGTCGACGGGTTCGCCGATTTCTTCGATCTTCTTGATAAGCCAGTCGAGATACTCTTCCTTCGTCGACGTGAATCCCGCTGGTAGGGGTACGCCAAACCCGGGGAGATCGATCGTCACAACATCTTCGCGGTGAAGATAGGAACGGACGGTGTCCCAGAGCCGGTGGGTATCAGGCACACCATGGACGAGGACTGCAGGCATTTCGGATTCTCCAATTGATTGTTGTCGTGGTGGAATGGCCGGTCGGCCGAGTCAGGGAAGAAGGATGACCTTGCCGTGGGTGTGGCCCGTGGCGACGAGGCGATGGGCGTCCGCGGCCTCGTCGAGTGGGAAGCTCCGGCCGATGCGTGCTGTCCAAGCGCCGGCGGCGATCAGGTTCAGGGCTTCCTGGACAGGGCCGTGGTCGCGATTCCCGCTGCCTCCCGGGCTGAATGCGACGCCGTATCGTGCGGCATCGCGGTCGGCGAGCGTCACGATCCGGTCCGGCCCGCCGAGGAGATCGACAAGGGCGGGAAGGAGTCCCTTGCCAGCGGTGTCCAGCGCGGCATCGATACCGTCGGGAGCGGCTTCGCGGATGCGGTCGACCAGGCCCGGGCCGTGGGCGACAGGGATCGCACCGAGACTCCTGACGAAGTCGGCGTTGGTAGCTCCGGCGACGCCGATCACCGTCACACCGCGCTGTCGCGCGAACTGCACGGCGGCGCCGCCCAGAGCACCGCTCGCGCCGGTGACCACGAGAGTGTCACCCGGGCGAAGGCTCAGAAGCCCCAGCGCCCTCGCCGCGTTGTCGGCGCCGATGACAGTAGCCGCGGCTTCCTCGAAGGAAACGCCGTCGGGGATCGTCGCGAAGTTGCTGCTGACCGTGTACTCGGCGTAGGAGCCCTGGGTGGCGGAGTCCGGCCACCCGGCGACGCGGTCGCCGACCACGCCCTCGTCGACGCCCGGGCCGACCGCCTCGACGACGCCGGCGAACTCGAATCCGATGATGGCGGGAGCACGCAGGCCGAACGCTCCGGCGCGCGCCTGGATCTCCGCAGGGTTCACCCCGGCGGCGTGGACCCGCGCCAGTACCTGACCCGGACCCGGCACCGGTCGCGGAGCGTCCGCAACCCGCAACACGGAGGGTTCGCCGAACGAGGTGATGACGGCGGCTTTCATGATGATCTTTCTCCTTCTCATATCGAGCCGGCGGCACTTCCGCGGCGGCGCGCTTCGGCGTGCTCGCTCACGGAGGCCCGGTAGCGAGGTCACGTCCGGAGGTCCAGTACGTCACTTCCGGAACGATCGTTCCACAAAGAACCTACACAGGCAGAGATTTATTCGCAAGCCCTCGACGTGCGGGCAGGCGTCACGGCCCGGGGCGTCAGGCCTGGGTGTTCGCGCCGCCCTCGGCCCACGCGAGCTCGATCGCCCGCGTCATGGCATCGCGCTGCGCGGGGTTGTACAGGCGTCACAATCGCTTTCGTCGCGGGCGACTCGGCGGCGTTCATCACCGAAGCCGTGCTCACCATCGACGGCGGCTTGAACGCCTGATCCTTCGCGTTATCTGGACTGCCTGGTCCGTAAGGGGGCATAATGGTTGCCATGCCCGTATCGCAGACCAAGCTGGGGCGGCCCCGCGAGTTCGATCCCGACTACGCCCTCGAACAAGCCATGAGAGTGTTCTGGGCCAAAGGATACGAAGGGGCGAGCCTGGCGGACCTGACCGAGGCGATGGGCATCACTCGCAGCAGCATGTATGCGGCGTTCGGGAACAAGGACGAGCTGTTCCGCCGAGCGGTCGAGCGCTACACGGAAGGCCCAGCCTCCTACGGAATCCGTGCACTGTCCGAGCCGACCGCACGCGAAGTCGCCGAGTCCATTCTTCGCGGCGCAGCCGCTGCCAGCACGAGTCGCGAGGCACCCCACGGGTGCCTTGGCGTCCAGGCTGCGCTGTCCGCCGGCGACAACGGGCTCACTGCCCAGAAGGTCCTCGTCGACTGGCGCCAGGATGGCGCTGCGCGCCTCGAGTCCCGATTTCTGCGTGCGCGGGCCGAGGGTGATCTGCCGGAGACCGAGGATCCGCGCACGCTGGCGGCTTACATCACGACGGTGGCGTACGGCATCGCCGTTCAGGCGGCGACGGGCAGGAGCGAGGCGGAACTGCGCCGGGTCGCTGATGTGGCGATGAACGCGGTGTCCTGGTCCCACGGCTGAGACAGCGAACTCTGCGATCGTCTTCATCGACGCCTTAGGCGTCACCGCCGAGTCCGCTCGACAGCCGGGTGCGGGCCGCCGCCGTGGCCGCCCGCACCCCTGCTGAGGTGTTCTACTGTCGCTGCCCGCTGCGAGCGGCTTCTTCCACTCGCGCGACGAGCTGACTGTTGTGCAGCGCGTGAGCGAAGCCCGGCGTCGCAAAGGTGTTCTCGTCGATGTCGCGCGCGAGGCTCGCGTACACCTCGCCCACGTTGATGGAGGCACCGGTCCAGATCTCGGCGGCGGCCGGACCGGTTCCCGTGGCGACAGGGCGGTCGGGTGCTTCGAAGTCGACGTTCGAGGTCAGCGTGAGGTCGCCAACCTGGACGCCGGCGGGATGGTTGCCGGTCAGCCTGAGCCAGCCGTCGGCGCCACGGACCTCGAGGCTGAACCGGGCATCGGGTACTGGGACACCGGCCAGGACCTGCACTCCGACAGGAGCTCCGGATGAAGTCTTGAGGATCGCGTCGAGGTGGTCCGGCACTTCGCGCGTGGTGGTTGTGCCGGTATCGACCAGCTTCACCTCCGGCCAGAGCAGCTCCGTGCGCGCATCGATCTCGGTGATGTCGCCGAGGACCGTCTCGATCACGTCCAGGACATGGCCCACGGCGATCGTCATGAAGCCTGCGCCGGCGGCCGCCTTGTCGAAGTACTCGTACGCGCTCACCGACTCTGGGCCGTTCCCGAAGGTCGTCGCGGTCACCCGTGCCGACAGCAGCCGCCCCAGCCGGCCCTCGGCGATGATCTCGGCCGCCCGGCGCACCGACGGGTTGAGGCTACCCTGCAGCCCGATCGCCGTGTGCAGCGAACTGGCGGCCGCGGCCATCTCCTCGGCCTCCGTCACGCTCGCACCCAATGGCGACTCCGAGTACACGGCCTTGCCCGCAGCGAGGGCCGCGAGCACCAGCTCGCGGTGTGCCGGAACCTTGACGGCGACGGTGACGAGGTCGATCGACGGGTCGTTGATCAGCTTGTACGGGTCGGCGTACCAGCGCTCGGCGCCGAACAGCTCGGCGGCCTCTCGTGCGCTCTCCTCCCGCCGGGTCGCCACCGCCGCCAGCACGAGCTGCGGCTGGGCCGCCAGCGCGGGGATATGCGATGCCGCGGCCCAGCTCGCCTTCGTATCCGCGCCGATGATCCCGACACGAATCACACTGCTTGCCATGATCTGCTGCTCCATTCGGTCTGCTGCTCTGTCTGCTGCGGTTGAGGCGCGGTCGTGCCGTGCCGTTCGACTCGTTGCCGAATCGCTCTTCACCGGTCGATGGCGGCCATGCCGTCGCGGTCGTGGCGGTCGCCGGACGCGGGTGCCAGGTTGTTCAGCCGGCCGATCTGGTCCGGGGTGAGTCGGACCCCGTCCGCGGCGATGTTCTCCTCAAGTCGCTCGACGCGTCGGGTGCCGGGAATGGGGGTGATGTCCTCGCCCTGGGCCAGGAGCCAGGCCAGGGCGATCTGAGCGAGGGTGGCTCCGGTCTCCGCCGCCACGGACCGGACCTCGTCCACGATGCGCAGGTTGCGTTCGAGGTTTCCGCCGGTGAAGCGCGGGTTGGTGCGACGCCAGTCGTCGGCGTCCAGGCCGTCCAGGGAGCGGATGTTTCCGGTCAGGAAGCCGTGCCCCAGCGGGGAGTACGGCACGAGACCGATCCCCAGCTCGCGCAGCACCGGGAGCACGTCCGCTTCGGGGTCCCGCGTCCAGAGCGAGTACTCGCTCTGGACCGCGGCCACCGGGTGGACCGCGTGGGCGCGGCGGATGGTGGACGGGCCGGCCTCGGACAGGCCGACGTGCCGGACCTTGCCCTCGGCGACGAGGTCGGCCAGGGCGCCGACGGTGTCCTCGATCGGGGTGTGGGGGTCGACCCGGTGCTGGTAGTACAGGTCGATGTGGTCGGTGCCCAGGCGCCGCAGCGACCCCTCCACCGCGAGCCGGATGTTCGCCGGCGTGCTGTCCGCCCCGGGCCGGCTCGTGTGGGAGATCAGACCGAACTTGGTGGCGAGCACCACCTCGTCCCGACGGCCCTTGATCGCCCGGCCCAACAGGGCTTCGTTGGCGCCTCGCCCGTACACCTCGGCAGTGTCCAGGTGGGTGACGCCCAGGTCCAGAGCGCGCCGGATGGTGCGGATGGAGCCCTCCTCGGACTCGTCCTTGCCTGTGTAGAACGCGGACATGCCCATGACTCCCAGACCGAGGCGCGAGACCTCAAGCCCGCCGAGCGACGTGGTCTGCATCGGATGGTCCTCTCCTGGATCGGTTCGCCAGGCCCACTGCCGGTATGTCGACCCGACAAGAACTTGACGCATCAAGATGAACTTGATGCGTCAAGTTCTACCTCCTGGAACTTGATGCGTCAATAACGATCGCCGTAGGCTGGCCGCATGGCGAAGGCGGCGGATGCTCAGCGGCAGGGCAAGAGGGCCGGGCAAGGCGGCTCGGCATCCCGCGCAACGACGCCATCCGCTGCGGTCACCGAGCCCGGAAGTGGCGCACCCGTTGGATCGGACGCCGAGCCGCGCTGGCTGAACAGCGACGAACTGGCGGCGTGGCTGGCCAACTCTGCAATCATGATCAGCTTGCCTGCCGCCCTGGACGCGCGGATGCAGCGCGAGTCCCAGATGACCTTCTTCGAGTACATGGTGCTGTCGGTCCTCTCCGAGGAGCCGGACCGGACCATGCAGATGAGCGCACTGGCCGTGCGCACATCAGCTTCGCTGTCGCGGTTGTCGCACGTCGTCGGGCGACTGGAGAAGCGAGGGCTGCTTGCCAGGTCCCGGATACCCGGTGCAGGTCGCCGCACCAACACCACCCTGACCGAGGCCGGCTACGACGTCGTGGTCGCGGCTGCGCCGGGACATGTCGCGGCAGTCCGCGAATACCTGATCGACTCGCTCGAACCGCGCGACCTGATTGCCTTGCAGCGCATCGGCGCAGCAGTGGACGCCGCGATCAATCACGGACGAACCACCGCCACAAGTGCGACGACGGCTCACTGACGTTCCCGAGTCGTAGCCGCACTGGTCTGGATGCGTGAGCGCCGCGCAAGCGTTAAGGGCTAGCACCACCGAGAGCGTTAGCGGCCAGCAGCACCGAGAAAGAAGCGAGGCACCATGACGTGGAGCACGCGCGAGATCGCCGAGCTGTCGGGTACGACGGTCAAGACAGTGCGCCACTACCACGAGATCGGCCTGCTCGAGGAGCCCGACCGCGAGCCCAACGGCTACAACAAGCGCTACGAGGTGCGCCACCTGACGCGGCTGCTACAGATCAAGCGGCTGACGGGCCTGGGGCTCTCGTTGGCGCAGGTCGCCGAGCTAGGGACGGCCGCCCACGGGCACCCCTCCGTCTTCCAGGAGATCGACGCCGAGCTGGAGGCGACGGTCGAACGGATCCAAAGCGTCCGGCAAGAGATGGCCGTGCTGTCGCGGCCCGGCGCGACTCCCGACGTGCCCTCCGCGTTCCACGAAGTCGCACAGCCCTTGCGCGACAACGACCGGGCGCTCCTGACGATCTACTCCCAGCTGTTCTCGGAGGAGTCGATGGACGCGTTGCGTCAGCTCCTCGCAACCAATCCCCACGAGGACCTCGACGAAGCGTTTCGCGACCTCCCCGCGGACGCGGACGACGCTACGCGTCAGGCGCTCGCCGAATGGATGGCGCCGTTTGTCGGCGCCAACAGGTCGGTGACCTTGGAGACCCAGGCCGCGACACCCCGCGAGGCCGAGGCGGCGAGGAACGCTGTGGGCCAGGCTCTGCAGGCGCTCTACAACCCGGCTCAGCTGGACGTGCTGAGGCGAGCGCGCGAGCTCAGCCCGGCCATGGGAACCGCGCCTGATCAAGGGGCCAAGGAGGCGCTGGACGGTTCGGACGATGCACCCGAGTGAGTGAGCGAAAGGCTGGCTGACGCCGGGCAAGGTCCCGGCGTCAGCCGTCGTGCGTAGCGCTCCACTCGATAAGCGGGTGCAGCACCCGCATCAGGCTGCTGCCCCGCTCCGTCGGGCGGTAGAGGATCTGGACCGGCATGGACGGCACCACGACCCGCTCGATCCGTTGATCACCTCGAGCTCGCGGAGACGCTGGGACAGCAGCTGGTTCGAGATGCCGGTGATGCGCAAGCGGTAGTCCACGAACCGGCGGGCGCCCTGTGTCCAGGGGCACAGGGCGGAGCGCTTGCGTCTGCCCCGGGGGCACAGTGTCTGCTCGAGAGCGGATCAGTCGATCCCTCTCAAGAAGGGTTCTTCATCGTGTGCACACCAGAGCCGTCGGGAGCCGGACAGTGACGGGCCCGTTGCCCGGGACGATTCCCGAACGTCCTTTCGGCGTCCACTTCCGCATGGCGCCCTGGAAGTCCCTGGTCGTCCTGATCGCGATACCGGTCATGCTGCTCGTGGTCCAGGTCATCGTCTTCCAGGCGGTCGTCCTGATCGAGGGCCCGGCAGACCCGAACAAGCCCGCACTGACACCGCTCACGATCGCCGCGTCAGGCGTCAGTACCGCCATCACCGCTGTGCTCTCAACGATGCTGGTCGCGGGCATGGCGAAAGTGCCGTGGCGGGCGGTGTTCCGGCACAGGCGCGCCTTCGACCCGCGTCGCCTGGGTGTCTATCTCCTGGGGGCTGCGGGCCTGGTCGGCCTTGCCCTCCTCGTGACGGCACTCATCGCGCCGGAGTCGACCGGATGGAGCGCGTTCGAGATCGGGGCACCCACCATCGCCATCCTCGTGGCCACTCTCCTGGCCACCCCGTTGCAGTCGGCGGGTGAGGAAATAGCCTTCCGGGGAGGTGTCGTCCCCGCTGCCGGGTCCTTCTTCCGGAGCACGCGCCTCGCGCTGGCGTTCGGCATCGTTGTCTCCGGGGCGCTGTTCGCGCTGGTCCATGTGTCCCTGGACCCGTGGTTCGTCAGCTACGTGTTCGTCATCTCCGCGTGCACGGCGATCATGGGTCTGATCAGCGGTGGGCTGGAGGCCGCGATGGCCTTCCACGTCTCCAACAACGTGCTCGCGGGCATCGTCAACGCCCTCTTCGCCGGGGGTGGCTCGTCGGTGGTCGACCGTGGTGCCGGCTCGGGGCCTGGCGCCTCCGTCATCATCCTGATGGTGATGAACGTCCTGGTCGTCGTGCTGGTCTGGCGCGTGGAGCGCGCCAAGCGGTCACGCCCGGCTCGGACCGTGCGCACGGGCACGTCGGCCGTCTGACCGACGAGTCGCGCGCACGGGTCGCGCGCTGCCCTGCCCGGCGTGATGCAGGGCAGGGCAGCACGCATGCCAGGACCCGGCCGGGGAGCGGACCGTGGTGTCAGCTCAGGGTGTCGGCCAGCTGCTCTGCGACCTCGGCGGGTGTTGGCAGGGCCTGGATCTGCTGGGCAACGGCGCGGGCCGCGTGGGCGTATGCGGTGTCCGTACGCAGTGTTCCGACGGCCTTGGCGACGGCCTGCGGCATGTCGGGCCCGGGCTGCACGGCGATGCCCGCGCCCGACGCGTCGACCACTGCTGCCTGGAGGAACTGGTCGGCGCCCTGCGGCACGACGACGAGCGGCAGGCCCCGGGCCAGCGCGCCGAGAGTGGTGCCGGCGCCGCCGTGGGTGACCACCAGGTCGACGTCGTGCAGCAGCTCGGCCAGCGGGGCGAAGCCAGTGAATGTGACACCGTCGCCCGCGGCACCGAAGTCTTCGGCCCGTGCGGTCAGGCCGAGCGTGACCACCAGGTCCACGCCCGCGTCCCGCAGCTCGGTGAGGATCGGGATCAGGACCGCGGGGTCCGAGAAGTGGGTGCCGAACGTGACCAGCACCCGGGGTCCGTGGCCGCGCTCGGGAACGGCGGCAGGGACCGCCGTCGGGCCGGGACCCTGGTGCGGTTCCGGCCGCAGCGGCAGCCGGGCCTGCGGGGCGTCCCAGCCGGGCGGCTGGAGCAGGTCCGGGCACGGATCGAGGTACCACCGGGCAGGGACGGGCGTGAGCCCGCGCTCCGTGTAGCGGACGGTGGCCACCCGGCTGATCCCGTCCGTGAACTCCGCGGGGATCGCCGGCCCGAAGGCCAGCGTCGCCAGCGGGACCTCCAGCGCCGCCGCCACCAGGGGCCCGACGAAGTCCATCGCCTCGGCCACGATCAGGTCGGGCGCGAAGGTCCGGGCGGCGGCCAGGGCATCGTCCGCCGTCAGGTCGATCCGGGTGCCGGCGAAGAATTCGGCGACGGCCTCCGGTGTGGGGTCTGCCGCCGCGTCGACGCCGGTACGGCGGGCCGACTCCGCGAAGAGGACGTCCGCGCCGGGGCCGACCGGGAGCAGCTCGATGCCCTCGGGGTCCAGCACCGGAGCGAAGAGACCGGCGGTCATGACCGCTACCTGGTCACCACGGTTCTTGAAGGCGCGCGCCAGCGGAAGCTGGGGCAGCAGGTGACCGTGGGCGGGCGTACTTGAGAAGAGTATCCGCATATTGATTAGCGTACTACTTCATCGAATTTGCCCTGGGCGACTCGTCGGCGACGTCGTCCAGGTCCCCGCACAGCGCGAAGAGCAGCTCGCGCCGGAGCCAGTCCTGGCACGCTGGCCAGCCCCAGCCGAGCCCACGCAGCCGCAACCAGGACTCGGGGCTCAGGTAGTACATCAGGACGTCGGTCGCCCGGGCGGTCGTCATGCCACGGCGCAACGCGCCCACGGTGGCCAGCCGAGCCGCGATGAGACGGAACCGTTCGCGCAGTAACCGGTTCGTGCCGGCGAAGATCTCACCGATCTCGGTGTCGGCCGCGTTGTTGACCAGCACGGCCATGAGGCGTCCGTGCCGCCGGACGACGTCTCCGGTGCTGCGTGCGGCCAGGCCGGCGATCTCGCCGCCGTCCGACGCCTTGGCGATGGCGGAGAGCGCTGAGCTGATGCAGTCGTCCTCCGCTGCGCGCTCGGTGAGCCCGCGCACCAAGGCGAGCTTGTTCCCGAAGGACGCGTAGACAGTGCCCTGTGCCACCCCGGCCTCCTGCGCGATCCGCGCGATGGTCACTCGCGGGTAGCCGTGTTCGGCGAAGAGCGCCTCCGCGGTGTCCAGGATGGCGGCCCGGGTCGATGCGGCGGCTTGCTCTCGTACGGCAGAACGGTAGGTACGTGGCACGCACCCACTGTAGGTGTGCGGCGGCGGGCGGCGGCATCCGCCTGGATGGTCGCGAGCCGGGTGGAGACCGACGGCTCGGGAGCGTCCAACGGACCGTGAGTCATGCCGACCAGTCAGGGCCTGCTGAGGACCGACTGCGGTGCCGGTTCATCGGACAGCCTGGATGACGCCGGTGATGACCAGGGCGGTGAGCGTGGTCCAGGCGATGATGGCGGCGGCCTGCCAGATCAGGATGCGGGCCTTGCCGACGCCGGAGGCGGCGAGCATGGTGGCGGTGAAGTGCGTGGGCAGGAGCAGCGGTCCAAGCAGGCTGACGCCGGGGACGCCATACCGCTCGTAGGCACGCTGGAACTTCGCGCGGCGGGCGGCACTCCGGGAGCCGTCCGCCGCGGCCGGCGCGGTCATCAGGACGGTCTCGTCACCTGCCGGCCCACCAGCCCGCGCGGCCGCCCTCGTCCGGTGCCGCGTGACGACGGCGTTGCGCGCACCGGAGCTGAGCAGCACGAGCGCGGCGACGACGAGGAAGTTGCCGGCCATCGCGGCGATGGCGGCGACGACCGGGTTGATTCCGCCGATGATGCCGATCGCCGCGCCGCCCTCGCCCTCGCCCTCGATGAAGGGGATGGCGCCGGCGACTGCGACGATGAGTGGCTGCACGAACTCGGGCACCTGCCCGAGGAGGTTCTGGAGGGTTTCGACAAGGTCCATGGTGTGCTCCTGCGGTTGTGGACGTTGGGGTGGTTCCCGGTCCTGACTCCAGTCCACCGCTCGCGAGGCCTGCCCAGAAGTGTCTGGCTGTCACTGCTTGTCGGGGCCTTCGCACGCCGCATCCATGACATGTGTCATGCCCGTAGCCTGGGCGAATGAGCAGCCGGTCCGAGCGCTCCGCCGTCGCCGCATCAGCTATCGAGGCCCGTACCGCGCTACGGCTGACCCGGAGCATCAGCGCGACCTGGTGGTACGTCGCGCTGGCAATCGTGGTCTCCCAGCTCGTCATCGTGATCCTCCTGGTGGACACTCTCGTCGAGGGTGGGTTCGGCCGCCTCACGTCCGCAGCCGTCGGCGTTGGCGGGCTGCTGTGGTGGCTCGCGACGCTGCCCCTGCTGCTCGACTACCGGCATCGCACCGTGGATGCGCCGCTGGTGGTCTGGCGGCGCCATCTCCTACCGCTCCTGCTTTCGGCGGCCTATGGGCTCGCGGCTGGGCTCGCCACCGGGGTGTGGGTGGTAGGTGTCCTGCCCCTGATCCAGGTGGCCATGCTGGTGAACTGGCCGCCTGGAGTCCGCTTGCGCGTTGTGCTGGCTGCGACCGCGCTGCTCGTCGCGCTCTGTGTGATCGATGTCCGCCTCACGCTGGGGGAGGTTCCCGCCGCCAACTGGCCCCAGGTGCTCTTCTTGTCCGCCATCCTGCCGATCGTGACCGTCTCGTCGCTGTGGTGGTGGGACGTGCTCGTCGCGCTCGACCGGGCCCGCACCTCGGAGGCCAAGCTCGCCGCGACCCAGGAGCGCCTCCGCCTGGCGACCGACGTGCACGACCTGCAGGGCCACCACCTCCAGGTCGTTGCTCTCCAGCTCGAGCTCGCCGAACGCCTCATGTCCGGCGACCCCGAGGCGGGCATGGAACAGCTGCGCGCGGCACGCGCCAGCGTCGACGACGCCCGGCAGGGCACCCGCGACCTGGCCACGCGGTTCCGGTCCGTGCCCCTGAGCGACGAGCTCGCCAACGCCGTCGACCTGCTGCGCGCCGCTGGCACCGAGGCCGAGGCCACAGTGGCCCCGGACGTGGCGCTGGCTCCGGCGTCCGCCCTGGGACCCGTCATCCGCGAGACGACCACGAACGTGCTGCGCCACGGCGGCGGCCGATGGGCCAGCCTGACTCTCACCCGCTCGGACGGGTCGTGGCGTTATGAGATCTCCAACGACGTCGCCGTCGACGCCCCCGACCTGCCCGGGAGCGCGGGCGGCGCGGGACTGGACGGGATCGCCCGGCGGGCGTCCGAGGTGGACGGCGACCTCGAGGTGCACCGCGACGGCGAGACCTTCACCGTCGTCGTCACCGTCCCCACCGACGACAACCCGACCAGCGACAACCCCACCGGTGACGATCCCGCCGGCGACAATCCGGCCGGGACGCCCCCTGCCGGGGAAAGGACTGCTGGATGATCCGGGTGCTGCTCGCCGACGACGAGGGCATGATCCGGTCCGCCCTGGCCGCGCTGCTGCGCCTGGAGCCGGACATCGACGTCGTCGCCGAGTGCGCCGACGGCGCCGCGGCCGTGGCCGACGCCGAACGCCTGAAGCCGGACGTGTGCCTGCTGGACCTGGAGATGCCGCACCTCGACGGCGTGCAGGTCACCGAGCAGCTGGGCCGCACCCTGGCCACCCGGTGCGTGATCGTCACCCGCCACGCCCGGCCCGGCGTCCTGCGACGCGCACTGGCGTCAGGGGCCGCGGGGTTCCTGCCCAAATCCCGCTCCGCCGACGAGGTCGCGGCCGTCATCCGCCGGGTCGCGGCGGGAGGCCGCTACGTCGACCCGGAGATCGCCGCCGACGCTCTGAGCGACGAACGCTCACCGCTGACCGACCGTGAGCTCGACGTCCTGCGTGCCGGCCGCCGCGGCGAGACGACCGGCCAGATCGCCCGCACCCTCTCCCTCGCACCCGGCACCGTGCGTAACCACATCTCCGCCGTGCTGGGAAAGCTCGCCGTCGACTCCCGCCAGCAGGCCGTGCTGCTCGCGGAGGAACGCGGCTGGATCTGACCTCCGCGAGGTCATGCCCAACGAGTGCCGCCACGTCGCCCGGACGTCGAACAGCACTCGGTGGTGCACACCTACCTGGCCGGCGTGACACATGTCACGGGTCGGTACGACGAACCTCCTGGGCGCCGGTGACGGCTCGTCACTGGGCGACGTGCCGGACCCCGCGAAGACTGGTCGGACCGACCTCGGGGGCTGGTCGACGCTCAGTATCGGCTGCTCCCGGAGTGAAGCCACTCTGTAGAAGGAAAGGCCATGATGCCAGAGCGCGCGAAGCTGTCCCATACCGATGACGGACCTGTCATACCTGTACCGGACGCGTCCGGGGCCCGAGGCCCGAGACGGTGGCTGCCTCGAAGTGGTGCACGTCGCGGAATCGCGGTCACGCTGGCCGTGGGCCTGGTGGCCTCGGTGAGCGCTGCCGCCGGCGTGCCCGCCCTGGCCGACGACCAGTCCGCCACAACCACCTCGGCGGCAGCAACGACCGCGATGACGACGACGGCGGCGGCCAGGACCGCGCAGGCACCTACCCCCGCGCCGGCGGAGTGGGGTACCTGTCCCGCCGACGTGGTCGAGGACGCCTTCCCGTACGTGCTGGACTGCGCGACTGTGCAGGTGGCCCTGGACTACGCCGAGCCCGACGGCGAGCAGATCGACCTCATGATCTCGCGGATGGCCAGTACTGATCCGGAGAAGCGCCGCGGCATCCTGCTGCTGAACCCGGGCGGCCCGTCCGGCTCCGGGCTCACGCTGTCCACAGTGCTGGCGTCCAATGGGCTGCCCAAGAGCGTGCGGGACGCCTACGACATCATCGCGATGGACACCCGCGGTATCGGGCACTCGACGGCCGCGCGCTGCGGCTTCACTGCGGAGACCCCGCACTTCGGCAACCTCCCGCCCTACGCCGTGGACGAGGCTGCCGTCGAGGCGCAGGCGAAGGTCGTCAAGGGCATCGCCGAGCAGTGCGCCGCATCGCCCGACGCCGAGCTGCTGCAGCACCTGAACACGCCCAACACGGCGCGTGACCTGGACCAGATCCGGGCCGCGCTGGGCGAGGAGAAGGCCAGCTACCTGGGCTACTCCTACGGCAGTGGACTGGGCGCCACCTACGATGCGATGTTCCCCGACCGGGCCGACCGCGTCGTGCTGGACAGCAACATCGGTGACACGCACCTGAACCAGGATGTGCTGCGCCTGTGGGGTCCGGGCATGGAGGAGACGTTCCCCGACTTCGCGAAGTGGGCAGCCAAGCGGGACGGCAGCTACGAGCTGGGCCGCACGCCGGCTCAGGTCCGTGCCACGTTCTTCGAGCTTGCCGAGCGGCTCGACGAGAAGCCGATGGCCGGGGTGGACGGCGTGATCTTTCGGATGGCTACCTTCGGGTACCTCTACAGTCCGGGGCAGTACGCAAAGCTCGCCGAGCTCTGGGAGTCGGTCCTGACCGACGACGAGGCGACCGCGGAGCGGCTGGTGGCCGATGTGCCCGCCGGTCCGTTGGTTGGTGCCCCGACGGAGACGGAGGCGGATCGGTCCCGCGCCGCGGCCGGCGCCGAGGAGCCCTGGGATCTCGACAACGCGCTTACGGTGTTCCTCTCGGTGAGCTGCAACGACGCCGAGTGGCCTGAGGACGTGCAGCACTACAAGGACACCGTGGCCGCCGACCGGGCGGAGTACCCGATGTTCGGCGCCGCGGGTGCCAACATCACGCCGTGCGCCTACTGGCCGTACGAGCCCGTCGAGCAGGCCGAGATCTCGCAGGAGGGCAAGCGGAACATCCTGATCGTGCAAAACGAGCGGGACCCGGCCACGCCGCTGCGCGGCGGCCAGCTTGCCAGGGAGAAGTTCGGTGACCGGTCGCGTCTGGTGACTGTCGACCAGAGCGGGCACGGCGCCTACGTGCTGCACGACAACGCCTGCGCCCTGGAGACCACCACGAGGTTCCTGGTGGACGGCACGCTGCCGAGGCGGGACGTGTTCTGCCGGGCAGGCTGATGCTACGACGGTATGTAGGGACCGGTTGTCGGGGTGCGGAATTCAGAACCCTGACAACCGGTCGCTCATACCGTCCACGGCGGCGTCTCGTCGCCGTTCCAGTGATCGCCACCAAGTTCGGCTGGGACATCCAGGGTGGGCAGAGCATCGGGCTGAACAGCCGACCCGATCCGCCGCGTCGCCGACGCGTCCCTCAACTGGCTGCGTACCGACCGGATCGACCTGCTCTACCAGCACCGCGTCGAGGCGCACCAGGACGCCGCCGGACCTCACGCCGCGGCGCTGCTCATGCACAGGTTGCGGCGGCATGCCCGGCTGGCTCAACGGTCCAGCACGACCTCCACCGCCTCGACCACGGTCTGGAACACGGAGTCGGACGCGACTTCGCCTGTGTGGCGGACGGCGCCGGCCCACGCCGTCGAGAGGTCCTCGCCGAGCGAGGTCCGCCGCTTCAGCTCGCCGGAGAACGCGTGCACGGCGAGGCCCGTCGCGGTGTCGTCGTGGATGACCGCTGCGCCTGCCGCTTCGACTGCCCGTACCAGGAGCGCTTGGTCCGCGGCAGCGCCGCTCTCGCACATCTCCCCGAACGCCCCCAGCGCGGCTCGCCACGACCTGTCCTCGCCCTCGACGGCGTACGGGTACCAGGCCCGTGCGGCGGCGCGTAGGGCCTCGCCGGCTCCTGCCCCGATCTCGTCGGCGACGCGCGCCGCGTCGGCGGCTGCCCGCGCACCAGAGCGGAGCGAGACGAACGTCGCATCGTCCAGGGCGTCGGCACGTTCACCCGCAGCGGCAATCGCCTCGTAGGCATTGCGCACGCACCCTGCTTCGAGCTGCGGTGAACCAGGAACCTCGGCGGCCCGAGCGATGTCGGCCCCGAGCCCGTCGTGGCCGAAGGCATCTGGGTCTATCCCACGCGCGAGCCCGTCGGCATGTGCTCGTGCGCTGTCGGGTTCCGTGTTCATGCTGACTCCTCCTGAGGTCGGTGCTGCGACGGTAGGCGAGCAGTTCCGCCACGCGGTTACCGGTGGTTGTCCGAGGGATGAATGGGACGCCGCCGGGCGGGCTCGCGAGGACCGTCGTCGGTTGCGACCACGGCGGCGCGGACGTACGCAAGATCATCGGGACTGCGACACACCACGTTCCACCTGGACGAGTACGTCTACGGCGCGTTCAGCCGCAGGCGTTAGGGGTCGACGACCTCGAGGATTGGCTGAGGATTCGGGGCTCTGCGCGTTCTCGCGTGGACGGTGCGTGGATCGACTTGAACCGCGACCTCTGCAACGCGCCGAGCCTCAGGGGTCCACCTAGGAAAGGCCTGTCGGAGGGCGTGACTCGGCGCTTCGTGCGTTCCTCGCGCAGGGGCAGTACTGCCGTGTCTTCGTTATTCCGGATGTCAACGCCCTGCCCCCACGATCCGAGCTAGGTGCTGCCGCAGGGAGGACCCCTCGGGGTCCACACTGACCCACGCCAACCAATCTCCCGCCACGGCGACTTCTACGATCTTGCCCTCCAGCTGGTACGCCCTGCCGTCGAGAAGCAGGAACCCCGTCCCAACGGTGTCCCGCGAGCTCGTCCAGGCCACCGCCCGGCCGTCGGCGTCGATCCCCGCCACCCCTCCAGCCGAGCCGGCCAGCGTCACCGCCTTCGACCTCCGGTCGAGCACATGGAGGTCACCCGCCACCTCCCACGCCAGCACGGCGTCCGACGACGCCATCTCGGTCACCGTCTCGAGCGGGTACCCACTCGTCGGCGGGAGGGCCATGAGCGTCCGTGGCACGCCGTCGTCCCCACGAGCGGCGAGCTCAATGCCGGTGCGAACGTTTTTTGCCGCCCACTCGACCCCGTCCGACGTGACGGCGAACGCGGTAGAACCAGAGAGCAGGCTCTCGGTCTCCCCTGTCGCCAACCGGACCCGTACCTTCTTGAAGGCTGGCATCACGAGATGCCGCATGTTCCGTTCGTACAGCGCCCGGGTGCTTTCAGCGATCGAGTCCTCCAGGTCCAGATCCTCCAGCCACAGGTCCACCAGATCGGTGAATGAACTGTTGCGGGTCAGTTCACCGAAACCGGAGCGGCTACCCCGCGTCGCGATCGCGGCCTTGAGCGCGATCTTTGCTGCCGTCTCGGTAGGACCGACGGCTCGCACCTGGCGCGACTTTCCGTCGTCGTCGCGGTACCAGGTGCGGGCTTCGACGCTCCCGTTGTCCAGGTCTGCGAGCCAGATCTCGCCGAAGGTGCCCACTGGTGTGCGCGGTCGTCCCATGCCGATCACCGCCCGCCCGTGTGGTCGCCGGGGCGGGTCTCGCGCTGCTGCTCGATCCACGCACGCACGTCGCTCACGGCGTACTTGACGCGGCGGCCGACGATGATGCCGCGCGGACCCTTGTGGTCCACGCGCCAGTCCTGGAGGGTGGCGACGGGTATCCCGAGATAATCCGCCAGGTCCTCGGTGCTCAGCAGCGGCTCCAGGCCCACATCGGGCCGGCCGCTCTCAGATGTGGTGAAGGCGTCCATGCACCGTAGGTGTGGGCCTTCCTCCAGAGTGCTCCAGCGCACTCCGTACTCGAACTCCAGATCCGGCTCGAACAGGCCGGTCAGCGGCCCAATCTGTTGCGTTTCTGTTGCGGTGCTCAAGTTCTACAAACCTCTCAGGCCCGGAGATCCGCAGATCTCCGGGCCTGATTTCGTAGCGGGGGCAGGATTTGAACCTGCGACCTCTGGGTTATGAGCCCAGCGAGCTACCGAGCTGCTCCACCCCGCGTCGGTGATCCCTACTTTACGCACCCCGAGCGACGAAGTGCAAACCGGGCCGCCCGGTCGAGACGCAGGTCACAGCCGGTCGAACCGATCCGGCCGTGGAACCATCGTCCCCATGACGACGGAGCTGAGCGATACCACCCTGTCCGCCGACCGGATCGTCCACCTCACCGACCAGCTTGCCGCACTGCCCCACCTGCGCCCGGACCCCGGCACCAACGCCCTCTTCGGCGACCTGGTCCAGGCGGTCCTCGCGACGCCCGACCGGCAGGCCCGGGACGTCCTGGCGCATCCTGAGATCCACCGCCGCAAGGACGCCATCCGCGACCTCTCGGCACGCGGCGAGACGGAGCTCGAGCACGCGTGGGCGGAGCACATCGCCGGCGCGCCCGACGCCCGGGCCGCGCTCGCCGCGTTCCCCTACCTCGACAACTACCGCCGGCTCACGGCCCTGGAGACCCGGCTGATCGCCCACGCGGGGGGCGGCACGCCGGCGTCGGTCGCCGTCGCCGGGAGCGGACCGCTCCCCCTGAGCGCCCTCGGCTACGCCGACGCGCTCGACGCCCCCGTCGTCGGCCTGGACCGGGACGCCACGGCGGTGGCGCTGGCGCGCCGGGTCGCCGCGCGCCTCGGCTCGACGGCGGTCCGGTTCGAGCAGGCCGACGCCGCCGACGTGGGCCTCGGCGAGCACGACGTCGTGGTGCTCGCGGCGCTGGTGGGCGAGACGCCGTCGGCCAAGGCCGCGATCCTGCGCCGGATGGCCGACGCGATGCGGCCCGGCGCCCTGCTGCTCGCCCGCAGTGCGCGCGGGGCACGCACCCTGCTGTACCCGCCCGTCGACCTGGGGGCCATGCCGGGGTTCGAGGTGCTGGAGGTGGTGCACCCCACCGACGACGTCATCAACTCGGTGGTGGTGGCCCGCTGCCTCGCCTGAAAGAGTCAGACCTGCAGGTCACCGAAGTGACCTGCAGGTCTGACAGGGTGCGTCGGAGCGTCAGCCCTGCTGGGCCTCCTCCGCCGCGATCGCGTCCTCCAGCGCCTGCTGCAGGCGATCCTGCGCCTCGCCGTAGGCGGCCCAGTCGCCGTCGCGCTGGGCGGCGTTGGCGTCCTCCATGGCCTGGCGGGCGTCCTGCAGTGCGGCGTCCAGCTCGGACGACGGCGCCTCGGTGCTGTCCGGCGTGGACTCGCCGCTCGGCTCCTGGCTGGGCTCCTGGCTGGGTTCCGTGCCCGTCTCGCCCTCGCCCGTGGGCGGTGCGGTGGGCGCCTCGTCCTCGGCCGCCGCGCCGGCGTCGCCGGCCTGGGCACCCGAGTCACCGCCGAACACCTGGTCCAGCGCCTCGTCGAGCGTGTCGGCGAACCCGATGTCGTCACCGAACGCGACGAGCACCTTGCGCAGCAGCGGGAACTGCGTGCCACCGGTCGACTGGATGTAGACCGGCTGCACGTACAGCAGACCGCCGCCGACCGGCAGGGTGAGCTGGTTGCCCCGGCGCACCGTGGACGCGCCGATCTGCAGGATGTTCAGCTGCTCGGAGATGGTCGGGTTCGAGTCGAAGTTGTTCTGCACCTGGCCGGGGCCGGGCACGGTGGTGTCCCGTGGCAGCTCCAGCAGGCGTAGCTTCCCGTAGTCCTCGGACTTGGCACCCGCCTCACTGCCGGCGTCGGCATCCACCGCGAGGAACCCGGTGAGCACCTCACGGTCGGTGTTACCACCAGGGATGAAGGTCGACGTCAGCGAGAACGTGGACTCGTCCTGGCCGGGCATCTGCAGCGTCAGGTAGTACGGCGGCTGCAGCGGGGCGGTGGTCGCCTCCGACGTCGGGTCCGTCGGGTTGTTCCAGAAGTCCTGGCCCGAGAAGAACTCCGCGGAGTCCGTCACGTGGTACTGGCTGAGCAGGGTGCGCTGCACCTTGAACAGGTCCTCCGGGTACCGCAGGTGGCTCATCAGGTCGCCGGAGATCTCGTCCATCGGCTTGACCGCGCCCGGGAAGACGTTGCTCCACGCCTTCAGGATCGGGTCGTCGGCGTCCCACGCGTACAGGTCGACCGAACCGTCGTAGGCGTCGACCGTGGCCTTCACCGAGTTCCGGATGTAGTTGACCTCCTCCGGCAGCGCGACGGTGCCGCCGGCCTGCTGGGTGGTGAGCGTGTCCGCCACCGCCTCGTCGAGCGGGGTCGACGTCGAGTACGGCACGGCGTCGCTCGTGGTGTAGGCGTCGACGATCCACTTGACGCGGCCGTCCACGACCGCCGGGTAGACCCGGTTGTCGAGCGTCAGCCACGGCGCGACCTTGCTGACGCGCTGCTGCGGGTCCCGGTCGTAGAGGATCTGCGACTCGCTGGTGACGCGGTCGGAGAACAGCAGCTGCTCCTCGCCGAACTTCAGCGCGTACAGCAGCTTGCTGCCGAACGAGCCGACGTCGGGGCCGGCGTCGCCGGTGAACGTCGTGTTGACCTGGCCGCCGTCGTCCGCGTCGTCGGCCTGGTAGTCGAGCTCCCACGCCTTGGTGCCCTCGGGCGCGCCCACGATCGAGTACGTGGTGGTGCTCGGGCTGAAGTAGATGCGCGGCTCGTACTCGCCCTCGAGGTCGCTGATCGCGCCCTGGGACGGGATGCCGCCCTCGAAGAAGGCCGGACGCCCGTCCGGGCCCGGCTGGTTGCCGTACGCGGCGACGACGCCGTAGCCGTGCGTGTACACGGTGTGGTCGTTGACCCAGTTGCGCTGGTCCTGGCCCAGACCGTCGAGGTTCAGCTCGCGCACCGCGATCACGGTGTCGCGGGACTCGCCGTCGATCTCGTACTTGTCGACCGACAGGGAGTCGTTGAAGTTGTAGTACTGCTTGTTCTGCTGCAGCTGGCGGAACGACGGCGAGACGATCTGCGGGTCCAGGAGCCGGATCGACGCGGCGGTGTCCGCGTCGGAGCGCAGGGCGCCCTCCTCCGCCTCGGTCGTGGCGTCGTACGGTTCCTTCTCGACGTCGTCGATGCCGAAGGCCGACAGGGTCGCGTCGATGTTGCGCTGGATGTACTCGCTCTCGAGCTCCTGCGCGTTCGGGTTCACCTGGAAGCGCTGGACGACGGCGGGGTAGATGCCGCCGATCGCGATGGCGGAGACGACCATGAGGCCGACGCCGATCGCGGGCAGACGCCAGTCGCCGCGGAACGCGGTGACGATGAACAGCGCGGCCACGAAGATCGCGACCACCGTGAGGATGCCCTTGGCGGGGATCACGGCGTGCACGTCGGAGTACGAGGCGCCGTCGAACCGGTCGCCCGCGTTGGTCAGGATCGAGTACCGGTCGAGCCAGTAGTTGGCGCCGATCAGCAGCAGGAGCACCGCGCCGATCACGGCCAGGTGGATGCGCGCGGCGGGGGTGGTGCGGGGGCCGCCGGCCGCGGCCGGGCCGACCCGGAGCCCGCCGTACAGGTAGTGCGTGATCACTCCGGCGATACCGGCGATCACCACCACCGAGATGAGGAACCCGACACCGAACCGCAGCGCGGGGAGCAGGAAGACGAAGAACCCGAGGTCCATGCCGAACTGCGGGTCCGTCTCACCGAAGGGCTCGCTGTTGAACGCCAGGAGGACGGTACGCCACTGCGCCGACGCCGCGACGCCCGCGAAGAAGCCGATCAGCACCGGGGCCGCGATCATCACGACCCGGCGCAGCGGCTCGACCGCCTCGCGGTACTGGTCGAGCGTGGCCTGCTCGGGGGTGCTCGGCGCGTACACGGGGCGCGAGCGGTAGGCCGCGGTGAACGACCAGAACACGGCTCCGGCCATGACCAGGAAGCCGACGGCGAACAGCGCGCCGCGCATGCCCCACTCGGTCCAGATCACCCGGGAGAACCCGAGCTGCCCGAACCACATCACCTCGGTCCAGAACTGCGCTAGGAGAAGCAGGGCCGCGACGACGACGGCGACCGCGACGACCGCCACCCCCAGGGGACTGCGTCGTCGGGCTCGGGGTGCGCCGCCGGATGGGCGACGAGGTGCTGCGGCGAAGGACACTTCTGCGTTACCTCACGTCATGAATGGTTGGGCCGTACGCAGTTGGAACGGCCAGGCTCTGGTCAAGGTTCCCACCACAAGGTTCCCACATCCTCCAGATGTGCAACATGCGGTCAACACCCGGGATCCCGCCCGCGAGCGTCAGGAGCACGTCGGCAGGTCGGCTCCCTCGCCACGCCCGATCTGCTCCACGGCGTCGCGCGCCTCCGCCAGCGTCGCCACCCTCACCACGCGCAGCCCGTCGGGCACGTTGCCCACCACCTGGTCACAGTTGTCGGCGGGCGCGAGGAACCACTCGGCGTCGTCGCGTACGGCGCCGTACAGCTTCTGCTCGATGCCGCCGATGGGACCCACCGTGCCCTCCGGGCTCATGGTCCCGGTACCAGCGATGATCTCGCCGTTCGCCTCGTCCTCGGGGGTGAGCTTGTCGATGATGCCGAGGGCGAACATGGTGCCCGCGCTCGGCCCGCCGATGTCCTCGATCTCGATGGAGACGTCCACGGGGAAGTCGTAGTGCGGGTCGATGAAGACACCGAGCACGGCCCGCTGGCCGTTGTCGGCGGTCGTGATGGTCACGTCCATGGTCCGCTCGCCCCGTTGCACGCCGAGCGTCACGTCCGCCCCCGGGGTCGTGCCGGCGAGCCCGTCGATGAGGTCGGCGTAGGTGCCCACGGGTTCACCCTGGAACTCCGTGATGACGTCGCCCTCCTTCAGCTTGCCCTCGGCCCCGGAGCCAGGCTCCGTGCCGGCGACGTCCAGCACGGCGGGCACGTCGTAACCGAGCTCCGTGAGCGCCGCGGCCGTGGCCGACTCCTGCGACGAGACCATCTCCGCCTGGCTGACCTCCTGCTGCTCCTCCTTGGTGGTGGCCTCCGGGAAGATCGCCTCCACCGGCAGCACCGAGCGCCGCGGGTCCAGCCAGCCCTGGATCACCTGGCCGGCCATCATCGGGTAGCCCGGCCCGCCCAGCACCGACACCGTGGTCAGGCGCAGCTGCCCCGTCGACTCGTACGTGCGGGCGCCCTCGATCTGGATGAGGTTGCGCTCCAGGGTGTCCTCGGTGGGCCCCGGCGAGCGCATCGCGTAGGGCGTGGGCACGACCAGCGCCAGCGCGGCCAGGACGGCCGTGAGCAGCAAGGACACCCCGAGGGTGACCGTGCGGCGCGTGATCGGCGCAGGGGTCACCGCCAAGTCGTCGAACGGTGACGGCTCGGGCTGCGGAGCGTGCTGAAGGTCGCGCATGTCGGTCACCGGCCCATCATTCCTCACTTGCCTGGGGGTTCCGTGAATCGCACCCGAGCACAACCCCGTAGGCAAAGTTTTTCCACTTGAACGGTGTGTTATACCCCACCTTGACGCCGATAACCGGTACGGTCGTCCCGTGGCCCACGACGCCCTGACGTCCGTGGAGGTGCGCCGGAGCCGCCGTCGCACCGCCACGGTGAGCGCATACCGCGACGGTGGACGGACCATCGTCGCCATTCCTGCGCGCTTCTCTCGGGCTCAGGAACGAGAGTGGGTGGCGAAGATGGTGGCCCGGCTCGAGGACAAGGAGCGGCGGCGTCGCCCCTCCGACCAGGAGCTCATGGACCGCGCCGGCGAGCTCTCCGCCAAGTACCTCGGCGGCAGGGCCCGGCCCTCCAGCGTCCGGTGGTCGGCCAACCAGGGCAGGCGCTGGGGATCGTGCACGCTGCTGGACGGCTCCATCCGGATCTCCACCCGGCTGCAAGGCATGCCGTCCTGGGTTCTCGACTACGTGCTGCTGCACGAGCTGGCGCACCTGCTGCACGCCGGCCACGGCCCCGAGTTCTGGAAGATCCTCGAGGTCTACCCCCGGACGGACCGCGCACGCGGCTTCCTGGAGGGCGCCTCGTTCACCCAGGACGACAACGGCCAGGCCACCCCGGACGACGAGGAGGACTGAGCTCCTCCGCCGGGTTACTTGTCGGCGTCGTCCTGGTTCTGCCCCTCGTCGCCGAAGATCTCCTTGAGCGCCGCGTCGACGTCGGCATGCTCGTTCTCCGCCGCCTCGCGGCGCACCAGGTAGCCCGACGGGTCGTCCAGGTCCTCGGTGCCGGGCAGCAGGTCCGGGTGGTCCCACACCGCGTCCCGCCCGGCGGGCCCCTGGGCGCGGGCCACGATCGAGAACAGGGTCGCGGCGTCGCGCGACCGGCGCGGCCGCAGCTCCAGGCCGACCAGCGTCGAGAACGTCTGCTCGGCGGGCCCGCCGGCGGCACGCCGGCGGCGGATCATCTCCCGCAGCGGGATGGCGTGCGGCAGGTGCGGCAGCGCGGCCATGGCGCTGACCTCGTCCACCCAGCCCTCGACCAGCGCGAGCGTCGTCTCCAGGTTCAGGAGCACGGCCTTCTGCTCGTCCGTGTTCTGCAGGCCGAAGACCCCGCCCGACAGCGCGCTGCGCAGCGCGTCGGAGTCGGCGAGGTCGATGTCGCGCACCTGGGCCTCGAGCGCGTCGAGGTCGATGGTGATGCCGCGCGCGTACCGCTCCACGATCGACAGCAGGTGCGAGCGGAGCCACGGGACGTGGGTGAACAGGCGCGCGTGGGCCGCCTCGCGCACCGCGAGGAACTGCCGCACCTCCTCCAGCGGGGCATCCAGGCCGTCCGCGAACTCGGCCACGTTGGTGGGGAGCAGCACGGTGTCGGGGCTGTCGAGCAGCGGCAGGCCGACGTCGGTGGCGCCGAACACCTCGCGCGAGAGCGTGCCCGCGGCCTGGCCCACCTGCATGCCGAACACGGCGGAGCCGAGCCGGCGCATCATCTGGGCCGGGTCGATCGAGCCGCCCAGACCGTGCAGCACGCCGGCGGGCATGCCGGGCACGGCCTCGCCGTCGTCCACGCCCTCCGGGAGCTGGTCGCGCAGCACCGTGGCGAGCGCCTCCGAGACGGAGGACGCCACGGGCGCGGCGAGCTCGTTCCACACCGGGAGCGTGGCCTCGACCCACTCGGACCGGTTCCACGCGCGTCGCGTGCCGCCCGCCGGCGGGAGGTCGGTCACGGCGTCGAGCCAGAGCTCGGCCACGCCGAGCGCGTCCGTCGCGTCCTTGGCCTGCTTGCCGGTCAGGGACGGGTCGCCCTCGCTGACCGCGACCTGCCGCGCGACGTCGTGCGCGACGTCGGCGTTGACCGGTCCGGTGCCCTCGGCCGAGAGCATCTTCTGCACCTGGGCCAGGGCGTACTGCATCATCACCGGGTCCGGTGCGCCACCGAGCGCCGTCGGGTCGATGCCGCGTTCGCGCATCTCCGCCATGACCTCGTCTGCGCCGTCGCCGAGCATGGAGCGCAGCATCTCCTCCCACGACTGGGGAGTATCGCCGGGCTGGTGCTGGTCGCTCATAGTGTTCACCGTAACCGGGTCCGCAAGGGTTGCGCCGTCCATTTGGCTCTGGGCGCAGCCGGGAACTTCCGGACCGCTCGATGCTTTGGATATGCCTCCGGGCCTGTGGACAACGGCCCCGGCGCGCCGCCGTCAGGCATCGTGGTGGGCATGAAGCGCACCCCCGCCCTGCGGCTCCGGCCCGGCACGCCCGTGCTCACCCGCGGCGGCGGTCAGGTGCAGTGCGGCTCGGACCCGCGCTGGTCGTTCGTGCTGTCCGGGCTCACGCCGGCCGAGGAATCGTGGCTGGAGGAGATCGCGGAGCGGCGGCACGTGACGGTCGAGCAGTCGGCCGCGCGGTGCGGCGTGCCCGCCGAGCGGCGGGACGAGATCATGGGCGCCCTGGTCCGGGCGGGCGTGCTCGTCCCCGTCCCGGGAGCGGTCGGCGTGGTGACCGCCCCGGCCGACGGGGCGGCGGACGCGACCGCGCTCGGCATGCTGCGGCCCGACGGCGCCGGGCTCGCCACGCTCGCGGAGCGCGCCGGGCGGGTCGTCGGCGTCGTCGGGCTCGGGCGGCTGGGTACGGCGGTCGCGCTGCACCTCGCGACGGCGGGGGTGGGCGGCCTCGTGCTGTGCGACCCGCTGCCGGTGCAGACCACCGACGTCGGGCTGGGCGGCCTACGGGCGGCCGACGTGGGCGAGGCGCGCGACCTGGCCGTCCAGGCCCTGCTCGCGGACCGTTCCCCGCGCGTCGGGGTCCGGGTGGACGTCGACGCCAGGGGCGGCACGGGGCTGGACCCTGCGGCGCTCGACGTCGTCGTGGTCACCGAGCCGCACGCGGCGCACCCGGCGCGGTACCAGCGGCTGCTGGGCCTCGGGGTACCGCACCTGCCGGTCGTGGTGCGTGAGGCCGACGTCGTGGTGGGCCCGCTGGTGCGGCCTGGCCGGTCAGCCTGCGTGAGCTGCGTGGACCTCGCCCACGCGGACGCCGACCGGGAGTGGCCGGCGCTGGCGGCCCAGCTCCGCAAGACGCCGGAGCCGACGCACGAGGCGACGCTCGCCGCCGTGGCAGCGGCGACGGCCGCGGGCCAGGTGCTCGCCCAGCTGGACGGGCACCGGCCGGCGGCCGTCGGTGCGTGCCTGGAGATCTCGCTCCCGGCGGGGATCCCCCGCGCCCGGCCGGCGGAGCCGCACCCGCGGTGCGGGTGCGTGGTCCTGCCGGTCCGGGCGGCCTGACCCGCGGGTCATGCGGCGGCGACGTTCTCCGACTTGCGGGGCCGGCCACGGCCGCGCTTGCGGGCTACGACGGCGCCGTCCACGAAGACCTCGCCGCCCCAGACGCCCCACGGCTCGTTACGGTCGAGGGCGCCCGCGAGGCAGCCCTCGATGAGGGGGCACGTCCGGCAGAGGGCCTTGGCCTGCTCCACCTGGGTGCTGTGCTCGGCGAACCACAGCTCCGGGTCGTTGGTACGGCACGGCAGCAGTGTGTCCATGAGCCGGTTGAACTCCGCCGAGTCCGAACCGGTCCCGCTCGTGGCGGGGTGTTGAGGCGGGTCCCAGGGGCCCGAGCCGCCCTGGGGAAGAGTGTCGAGGAGCGCAGTGAGGCGCACGGTTGTCTCCTGTGTCCTGAAGGAACGTCGTCGATGAACGTTGGTGGTGCAGGACCCAGGGGCTAGATCCTTGCCGGGCCGGCCGAGGTGGGGCCGGGTCTCCGGGCAAGAATTAAGGCCGCGGGTCCTAGGTGGACTCCGCGGCCTGGAACTCTTCGGTCGTCAGACCGGTGAGTCTCCTGGAGATGCGGAGTCGGGTGCGAGAGCGGACGGCTTGACGCCTCCGCGGTGAGTGCGCGCGCGGAAAGGCAGAGCTGCGCCAGTGGCCGGGACGGGCTCGTAGCCGAGCACGTGCTTGCACACCTGCAGATCCGTCTGCGGAATCATGTTCATCTCCAATGCACCCACCTCCTCACTCGAATCCGGGCCAAGCCTCTCGGCCTCGCCCACTGCTGTCAGGGACATGTGAACACTATGCCGGGCCGCCTTGGCGAGCCAACTCTTTTTCCAAACTTTCTTGAGAAGTTTTTCGGACCACCCCGGGAGGGGCCCGAAACGGCTCAAGAAGCCGGTGCGTTCGCCACGATCGCGAGGATCGTGGGGCCGTACCTGTCGATCTTCGCAGGACCGATCCCGTTCACGCGAGCAAGTTCGGTCGTGCCCGAAGGTCGGATCTCCGCGATGGCCGCCAGGGTCGCGTCCGTGAGCACCGTGTAGGCGGGCTTGTCGGTCTCCCGGGCCACCTCTCGGCGCCACTCGCGCAGCGCGTCGAAGAGCGCGGCGTCGTGCTCGCCGGTGAGCTGCGTGCGGGCCTGGCCCTTCGGCGCCGTCCGGGCGCGAGCCGCGCGCGGCGCGCGCGGCTCGTCCGGCCAGAGCCCGTCGAGGAACCGCGTGCGCTTGCGTGTGGCCCGCCCGCCCGGGTTGCGCGAGCGGGCGAACGACACGTCCAGGTGCTCGCGGGCCCGGGTGATCCCCACGTACAGCAGCCGGCGCTCCTCGTGCACCGCGTCGTCGGTCTCCGCCAGCGAGATGGGCATGAGGCCCTCGCTCATCCCCGCGAGGAACACCGCGTCCCACTCCAGGCCCTTCGCCGCGTGCAGCGAGGCGAGCGTGACGCCCTCGACCGTCGGCGCGTGCTGCGCGGAGGCCCGCTCGTCGAGCTCCGCCACGAGCCCGGAGACGGTCGCGGGGCTCTCCGGCGTCGCGGCCGCCGCCAGGTCGTCGGCCAGCGAGACGAGCGCCTGCATCGCGTCCCAGCGCTCCCGGGCCGCGCCGCGGGCCGACGGCGGCTGGTCGGCCCAGCCGGCGGCGGCGAGGATGTCGCGCACCTGGTCCGGCATGGACGCCGCCGGGTCGGCCGACCGGGCCGCGCCCCGGAGCAGCACCAGCGCGTCCCGCACCTCCTTGCGCTGGAAGAACCGCTGGCCGCCGCGCACGAGGTAGCCCACCCCGGCGTCGGCGAACGCGGCCTCGAACGCCTCGGACTGCGCGTTGGTGCGGTACAGCACGGCGATCTCGCTGGGCTTCACGCCCGACCCGATCAGGCGCGCGGCCCGGGTGGCGATGCCCTTCGCCTCGGCCTCGTCGTCGTCGTACGCCGTGAAGGCGACCGCCGGGCCCGGCTCGCGCTGCGCGATCAGCTCGAGCGCCTGGTGCGCGCCGCCCGCCCGGCCCGCCCGCTTGAGCACCTCGTTGGCGAGGTTCACCACCTGGGGCGTGGAGCGGTAGTCACGCACGAGGCGCACCTCCTGCGCCTCCGGGAAGGTGCGCCGGAAGTCGAGGAGGTGCCGCGGGGTGGCGCCGGTGAAGGAGTAGATGGTCTGCGACGGGTCGCCCACGACGCACAGCTCCCTGCGCCCGCCCAGCCACTGGTCCAGCAGGAACTGCTGCAGGGGCGAGACGTCCTGGTACTCGTCGACCACGAAGTGCTTGTACTGCGAGCGCACCTCGTCCGCCACGATCTTGTGGCTGTTGAGCATGTCCGCGAGCATGAGCAGGACGTCCTCGAAGTCGATGACCTCGCGCTCGGTCTTCACGTCCTCGTACGCCGTGATGAGGCGGGCCACGGCCTGCGCGTCGTAGCCCGACGGCGCCTCGCGGCCGGTCCGGTACGCCGCCTTCTCGTAGTCGTCCGCGGCGACCAGCGAGACCTTGGCCCACTCCACCTCGCTGCTCAGGTCGCGGACCGCCACGCGGTCCACGCTGAGGCCGACGCGCCGCGCGGCCTCGGCGACGATCGGGGCCTTGAACTCCTGCAGCCGCGGCGGGGCGCCGCCGACCACCCGCGGCCAGAAGTAGCCGAGCTGCCGCAGCGCCGCGGAGTGGAACGTCCGGGCCTGCACCCCCTGGACGCCCAGGCCCCGCAGACGGGTGCGCATCTCCCCCGCGGCACGCGCCGTGAACGTCACCGCCAGCACGCTGGTCGGCTTGTACGCGCCGATGCGGACGCCGTACGCGATGCGGTGCGTGATGGCGCGGGTCTTGCCCGTACCCGCCCCCGCCAGCACGACCACGGGCCCGTTGAGCGCGAGAGCGACCTCGCGCTGCTCGGGATCGAGCGCGGTCAGGATCGCGTCGGGGCTCATCGGTCCAGGATGATTCGAACCGTCGGCGGAGTTGGTCTGGGTGAGCATCGTCTGCGATTCTCGCAGCAACCACCGACAAGGAGAACAGATGTCCGAGACGACCACGCCGATTCCCGAGGACGGGACCGTCCTCATGTACTCGACCACCTGGTGCGGGTACTGCCGGCGGCTGCGCACGCAGCTCGACTCCGAGGGCATCGGCTACACCGTCATCGACATCGAGGAGCAGCCCGAGGCCGCCGCGTTCGTGGAGCAGGTCAACGGCGGCAACCAGACCGTGCCCACGGTGGTCTACCCGGACGGCTCCGCCGCGACCAACCCGAGCCTCGCCCAGGTGAAGCAGGCCCTCGCGGCCTGACGCCGGTCAGGCCTCGTCGAGGGTCGCCTCGTCCAGGTCCTCCAGCATCGACGTCGCGTCCTCGACAACCTCGGGCAGCCGGTGCCGCACGCCGTGCAGGAGCCAGCGTGCGAGCGCCAGCTCGCCCACGAGCATCGCGCGCTCGGCGAGGCGCGAGTCGCTCAGCTCGGTGCGGCGCAGCTGGTAGGCCTCCATGATCGAGTCCACGGCCTCCATCGGCGCCGCGGCGATGAGCCACGCGAGGTCGTCCGCGGGGTCCGCGACCCGGGCCTCCGCCCAGCCCGAGACCGCAACGACCCGCTGCCGGTCCACGAGGAGCTGGTCGGGGGCCAGGTCGCCGTGCGTGACGACGGGCTTGAACCGCCACAGCGACACGTCCTCCAGGGCGGTCTCCCAGCGGCGCAGCAGGGTGGGCGGGACGCGGCCGGTCTTCGCGGCCTCGTCCACCTCGGTGAGCCGACGCTCGCGGTACTCGGACGCGGTGTAGCTGGGCAGCCCGCACGTCTCGACGACCGACGTCGGCAGCTCGTGGATGGCCGCGATGGCCCGGCCCAGGTCGGCGGCCAGCCCGGGGCCCTGCTCCAGGACCTCGACGTCGAGGTTGTCGCCGATGATCCTGCGGTGCACGACGGCGCGGCCGCCCTCCGGCAGGAGGGCGTACCCCGCGACCTGCGGCACCACGAACGGGAGCACGCCCGTGTCGATGTAGAGCCGGAGCGCATCGAGCAGCTCGATCTCGGCCTCCAGCGCGGCCCCGGCCACCGTCGTGCGGGGCGCGCGCACCACCCACTCCTGGTCGTCCGCGCCGGTCACGACGGCGACGTCGTAGTCGCCGGCGAGGTCTCCGACGCGCACCGACCGGGCGTCGAGACCCGGCACTGCGGCGGTCGAGAGGGCGGCGAGAGCGAGGGGCGTGCGGGACACGTGCTCACCCTAGAGCAGCGCCCGGCGCTCGACGGGGCAGGACCGTGGCGTGTCCGGCGTCTCCGCCCGAGACGTCTGGCATCGCGCGCTCCCGCGGGCGACTAACGTCGTCCCGTGCGTTCTCTCGACCTCCCCTTCGCCCGCGCCGCCCACGACCGCGCCGCGCACCGGCGCGCCGAGCCCGGTCTCCTCGACGACCTGCTCAAGGAACCGGCCACGCGGGTGCTGGTGGTGCGCGGCACCCGCGTCGCCACGGTGGAGCAGCGACTCGCCTTCTTCGCGCCCGACGACGTCGCGCACCTGGCCGTCCGGACGCACCTCTTTCTCGGGGAGGCCGACGGCGTCGCCCACCTCGCCGCGCTGCTGGACGACCCGGACCGCCGGGCCGGGGCCGAGCCCGTGCCGGAACCCGACCTCGACGCCGGGTGGACGGGCATCCGCTCGCTCGACGCGTCCGACCTGGAGGTGGGGCTGGTGGTCGAGGCGGTCGCCCTCGCCCAGTGGCACGCGGTCTACACGCACTGCCCGCTGTGCGGCACGCGGACCGAGGTGCGGCAGGGCGGCTGGGTGCGGCACTGCCCGGCGGACGAGTCCAACCACTTCCCGCGCACCGACCCCGCGGTGATCATGGCGATCACCGACGCGGACGACCGCCTGCTGCTGGCCCGCGGCCCGCAGTGGGACCTGGGCCGCCGTTCGGTGCTGGCCGGCTTCGTGGAACCCGGGGAGGGCCTGGAGCAGGCGGTGGCGCGCGAGACGGCGGAGGAGGTCGGCGTCGCCGTCGACCCGGCGTCCATCGAGTACCGTGGCAGCCAGTCGTGGCCGTTCCCGGCCTCGCTCATGCTGGGCTTCCGTGCCCGCGCGACCACCACGGGGCTGGTACGGCAGGAGGACGAGATCGCCGAGGCCGACTGGTTCACCCGCGACGAGGTCGCCACCGCGGTCGCGGACGGGCACCTGGGCCTGCCCGGGCACACCTCGATCGCGCGTTCCCTGATCGAGGAGTGGTTCGGCGGGCCGATCGAGGACTGACTCCGCCGTCGCCGGTGGTCAGGCGCCCCGGATCAGCGCCTCGAGCTCGGCCTCGTCGAGGAGCCTGTCCGGGCGCACCGTGGTGTCCGAACCCACGTAGTAGAAGGCCGCGCTCACCTGTTCCAGCGGCAGCCCCGTCCAGCGGGACCACGCCAGCCGGTACACGGCGAGCTGCACCTCGCGCGCGGCGCGCGCCGTCGCGTCGAGCGGCTCGCGGCCCGTCTTCCAGTCGACCACCACGACGGCGTCCGGACCCGTCGCCGGGTCCTTGAAGACGGCGTCCATGCGGCAGCGCAGCATGACGCCGGCGACCGGCGTCTCGACGTCGACCTCGACCGCGACGGGCATCCGCGCCGACCACTCCGAGCCCAGGAAGGTGTCGCGCAGCTTGTCGAGGTCGGTGTCCTCCGGGAGGTCGTCGTCCTCGGCGCTGGGCAGGTCGTCGACGTCGAGCAGCGTGGCGGACGTGAAGAACTGCTCCACCCACTCGTGGAACCGGGTGCCGCGCCGGGCGTGCACGGTGGGCTGCACCGGCACGGGCCGGCGGAGCTGGAGGGCGAACGCGTCGCGGTCCGCGGCGAGCCGCACCAGCCCCGAGGCCGAGACGTGCGCCGGGAACGCGACCTCGCGGTCCGCGTGCCGGTTCCGCTCGGCCAGGAGCATCCGGGCCAGGTCGACCAGGTCGTGGCCGGCCGCGTCGGCGAGGACGCCCTGCGGCGCGGTCAGCGCGTCCGCCGGGAGGCGCATGGCGGCGAGCGCGACCAGGCGCTCGTCGGCCGCCTCGTCCACGAGTGCGGCCGTGGCGCGCAGGACGTCGCGGGCGGTGGGCTGCTGGTCAGGCCGTCGTTCGTCCGAACCCCCGTCCGGGGCCGGCCACACGGCCGTGATCTCCTCCGCGTTGCGCGGGTTCTCGGCGTCGGGCTCCGGCATCGGGGCCCACAGGTCCGCCTTGACCAGCTCGGCGTCGGCCAGCTCGGCGAGGAACGGGGAGACGCCGCGCGGGCGGCTCGCCGTGCCCCACCAGGAGGCGGTGAGGAAGAGCTCGCGCCGGGCCCGCGTGAACGCGACGTAGGCCAGCCGGCGCTCCTCGGCGAGGCGGTGCTCGCCGCACTCGGCCTTGAACTCGTCCCGCAGCGCGACGAGATCCTTGGTGTCGGAGGCGTGCTCCCAGTCGAAGCGGGGCAGGTCGTCCGCGTCCCCGCGCAGGTGGTAGGGCAGCTCGCCGAGGTCGGACAGCCAGCCGGACGACGACTCGCCCGACCTGGAGCCGCGGTCCCAGGTGGGGAACGCGCCGTCGGCCAGGCCGGCCACGGCCACGGCGTCCCACTCCAGACCCTTCGCGGCGTGCGCCGTGATGACCTGGACGGCGTCCGGGTCGGGCTCGTGCACCGGCATGTCGAGCCCGCGCTCCCGCTCGCCCGCGACGCCGAGCCAGGCGAGGAAGGCGCCGAGCGTCGCCGTGTCCGAGGACTGCGCGAACGACGCCGCGACGTCCCGGAACGCGTCGAGGTGCTCGCGCCCGCGGTCGCTCACCGCGCCGCCCACCCCGGCGCCGGCCAGCGCGAGGGCGGTGGCCGCCTCGACGTCGAGGCCGAGCGCGCGCTCGGCCTGGACGACCAGCTCAGGGAGCGAGAGGTAGGTGAGGCCGCGCAGGTCGCGCAGCAGCCGGGCGAGCGCCGCCAGCCGGCGGTGCGCGTCCTCCGACAGCACGCGGCCGTCGCGCGCCGGTTCGCCCGCCGGCGGGAGGTCGTCGAGCGCGTCCACGATCGAGCGGTGGTCGGAGATGTCGCCCTCGACCACGCGCAGGTCGTCGTCCGGCACGGGCTCGGCCGAGGCGGCCGCTGCCCGGCGCGGGTCGTCCAGCCGGGCCAGGTCGGCCGCCCAGGACCCGAGCGCGTGCAGGTCGGCCGCGCCGAGGTTGAGGCGCGGGCCGGTAAGCAGGCGCAGCAGGGAGTCGCCGCGCGACGGGTCGTGCGCGGCCTGCAGCAGCGCCACGACGTCGACCACCTCGGGCGTGGACAGCAGGCCGCCCAGGCCGACCACCTCGACCGGGAGGCCGCGGCGGCGCAGCGCCACCTCGATCGCGGGGAACTGGGCCCGCGCGCGGCAGAGCACGGCGGCCGTGGCCCGCCCGTCCGGGTGGGCGCCGGAACGCCACCGCTCGGCCACCCACTCGGCGACTGCCTCGGCCTCCTCCTCCAGAGTGGCCGCGACGTGCGCCGTCACCACGCCCTCGCCGGCGCCGGGCCGCAGGTCCAGCGGCGGTACCTCGACGGTCGCGGCCGCGCCGGTCCGCGAGCGCAGCGGCCCGGACACGATGTTCGCGGCGGTGAGGACGGCGGCGTCGTTGCGCCAGGACGTGGAGAGGTAGTGCACGGCGGCGGGGACGCCGTCGTCGCGCTGGAAGCGGTCGGGGAAGCGTGCGAGGCCCGCGGCGGAGGCGCCGCGCCACCCGTAGATGGACTGGTGCGGGTCGCCGACAGCGGTGACCGGGTGCCCGCCGCCGAACAGGCCGGAGAGCAGCTCGACCTGGGCGTAGGAGGTGTCCTGGTACTCGTCGAGCAGCACCACCTCGAACCGGGCCCGTTCGGCGGCGCCCACCATGGGCACCTCGCGGGCGAGCTGCGCGGCGAACGACACCTGGTCGCCGAAGTCGAGCGCCTCGGCGATGCGCTTGCGACGGCGGTACTCGACCACGAGGTCCACGAACCGGGCCCGCTCGGCGATCGAGCCGATGAGCTTGTCCACGTCCTTGGTGCGCCTCTTCTGCCGCGGGCCGAGCGGCACGGACTCGAGGTGCTCGGCCATGTCGGCGAGCCGGGCGCGGGCGTCCGCGGGGTCCACGAGGTGCTCGCCCAGCGCGTCGGACAGCGCCACGACGGCCGCGGTCACGGTGCTGACGGCCCGGTCGGTGGCGAGGTCCTCGTCCCAGGACTCCACCACCTGCGACGCGAGCTGCCACTGCTCGGCCTGACCGAGGAGGCGGGCGCTCGGCTCGACGCCGAGGCGGAGGCCGTGGTCGGCCACGAGGGAGGCGGCGTAGGCGTTGTAGGTCGCGACGGTGGGGCGGTCGAGGTCCAGGCCCGCCAGCGCCTCGCCCGACTCCTCGCCGAGCGCACGGTTGAGCTGGGCGAGCCGGGTCTGGACGCGTTGGGTGAGCTCGCCCGCGGCCTTGCGCGTGAAGGTGAGGCCGAGCACCTGCTCGGGGTGGACCAGCTTGTTGGCGATCAGCCACACCACGCGCGCGGCCATGGTCTCCGTCTTGCCGGAGCCCGCGCCCGCGACGACGAGGGCGGGCTCCAGCGGGGACTCGATGACGCGGACCTGCTCGTCGGTGGGCTCGTGCCGCCCCAGCAGCCGTGCGATGGCCCGGGCCGACAGGCGGATCTCCGGCTCGTGCCCGGTCACTCGACCACCTTCCGTCCCTCGGGCTGCAGCGGGCAGGACCGCCGCACCGCGCACATCTCGCACAGGTCGTTGTTCCGGGCCGCGAACCGGGCGGCGGCCATGGTGTCGGCGGCGCCCTCGACGGTGTCGCGCGCCCAGCTGTTGCCCTCGGCGTCGGGGGCGAGCGCCGGCTGGTTCCGCACGCTCGCCGAGACCGTCTCGGTGCCGACGTAGACGAGGCTCGCGCCCTTGCTGACCGTGCCCTCGGGCAGGTCGAGCGCACCCTCCTCGACGGCGAGCTGGTAGGCGCCGAGCTGCGGGTTCTCCGCCGCCTTGTCCTTGCTGGCCGCGGTCTTGCCGGTCTTGAGGTCGGCCACGGTCACGCCGCCGTCGCCGGCGTCCTCGACACGGTCCACCTGGCCGCGCAGCCGGGCGCGCCCCACCCGCAGGTCGAAGTCGGCCTCGACGAGCAGCGGCTCCCCCGAGTCCCCCAGGTACTCCGCCAGCCGTTCCACCATGCGCTCGGCACGCTTGCGCAGCTGCAGCGACGGCCAGCCGTCGGGCAGGGCGAGCTCGGGCCAGCGGCGGTCCAGCTCCGTCCTCAGGTCGGTGAGCGAACCCTTCGGGTGGCTCTGCGCGATCGAGTGGAGCAGCGTGCCGAGGGTCTGGTGCGTGGCGTCCGGCTTGGTGCCGCCCGCCGACTCGAACGCCCACCGCAGGGCGCAGGTGGTCACCGTCTCGACCTTGGAGGGCGACACGGTCACCGTGTCCCGGGCGCCCCACAGCGGCACCTCGCTCGAGACGCCGGCCACGCCGTACCAGGTGCTCGGGTCCGCCTCGGCCACGCCGGCCGCAGCGAGGTCGGCGAGCAGCGCCGCCGCGGGCTGCGCACCGCGTGCCGGCTCAGGTCCGGCCGCCGTCCGCACGAGCTCCGAGCGCGCCGCGGCCACGACCCCGCGCAGGTCGAGCGGCGGGCCGACCGGGACCCGCCGCGGGTCCGGCCCGTCGCCGCCGTCGTCCCGGGGGGACACGAGGTCGCAGAACACGCTCGGGGACTCCTCGGTGTCCTCCACCGCGGTCACGAGCAGCCGCCGCCGGGGGCGCGAGACCGCCACGGCGAAGGCGCGCAGCTCGTCGGTGAGCACCTGGCGGCGGGCCTCGGCGCCCACCACCCGGCCATCCTCGGACCGGCCCGCGATGAGCTCGACGAGCGCCTGGGAGCCGAGCAGGGAGTCGCGCAGCCGCAGGTCGGGCCACACGCCGTCCTGCACGCCGGCGACGACGACCACGTCCCACTCCCGCCCCGCCGCGCCGGGCGGCGTGAGCGCCTCCACGGCGCCCGTGCCCTGCGCGGAGGCCGCCAGGGAGTCGGCCGGCAGGTCCTGCGACGCCAGGTAGTCGACGAAGGCGCCGACCGGCGCACCCGGCATCCGGTCAACGAACGTCTCGGCCGCACGGAACAGCGCGAGCACGGCGTCGAGGTCCCGGTCGGCCCGCAGGCCCGCGGGGCCGCCGGCCAGGGCCGCGGCACTCCACCGTTCGGCCAGGCCGGTCGCGGCCCAGGCCGCCCAGAGCACGGTCTGCGCCGTGGCGCCCGGCTCCCCCGCCGCCTCCCGGCCCGCGGCGAGCACCCGGGCCACCGCGAGCGGTCCGCGCCGGACCTGCGTGGGCAGCAGGGCCGCGCGTGCCGGGTCCGCGAGCACCTCGACGAGCAGCGCGTCCGAGGTGCGGCCGCCACCCGCGGAGAGCTCCTCCGCCCGCAGGGCGCGCCGCAGGCGCCGGAGAGCCACCGCGTCGAGCCCGCCGATCGGCGAGATGAGCAGCAGCGCCGCCGTCTCCGGGTCCAGCACGGGCTCGTCGCCGTCGAGCTCCTCGGCGATCAGTGCCTCCAGGCTCCCGCGCGGCGCGCCCGCGCACGTCTTCACGGCGGCCAGGAGCGGCGCCACGGCGGGCTCGTCGCGCAGCGGCAGGTCCGACCCGAGCAGCGCCACGGGCACCGACGCCGAGACCAGCTCGCGCCGCAGTGCCCCCAGCCGCGTGCCGCTGCGCGCGATCACCGCCATGCGCTCCCAGGGCGTGCCCCGCAGCAGGTGCTCCGCACGCAGCTCGCGCGCGATCCACGCCGCCTCCTGAGCGGCGCCCGCGAGCACCGCCACCTGGACGGCCGGCGGCGCGTCCTCGGCGGCGGGCTTCTCGTCCGCACGCGCCGTCGCGCGGCGGTGCAGCGCACTCGCCGACACCGGGATCCGGTTCGTCACCGCGCGGGTCACGGCACGCAGCTCCGGCCGCTGACGCCAGACCGTCCCGAGCACCACCGTCTCGGCGTCGAACGCGCCGAAGGCACGCCCGGGGCCGGCGGGCGCGGCGGCGCGGCCGGTGAGCCCCGGCGCGGCGCCGCGGAACGTCTGGACGGCGGAGTCCGGGTCGGACAGCAGGACCAGCCGCGCGCCGTCGTCGTGCAGCACGCGCAGGAGGCGGACCGTCGCGGCCGTCGCCTCCTGGTAGTCGTCCACCACGACCAGGTCCCAGGTCGGCCGCGGCGCGCCCGGCACCTCGTCCTCCCAGGAGCGCAGGGACTCCGCGGCCTCGTCGATCACGACGGCGGGGTCGTACCGCGGCCCGGCGTCGGGCGTGGCGAGCCGCAGCGCCATCGTGTCGAGGTACTCCTCGTAGAGCTGCGCGGCCATGATCCACTCAGGGCGGTCGTGGGCACGCCCCATCTCGTCGAGCTCGACCGGCCCGAGGCCACGCTCGGCGGCCCGCATCAGCAGGTCCCGCAGCTCCTGGCGCAGGCCGCGCAGGCCCAGCGACTCCTCCGGCAGCCCGACCGGCAGCCGCAGGGGCCGCCCCTCGCCCGCGACGTGCCCGGCGAGCAGCTCAGCCAGCACGAGGTCCTGCTCGGGGCCGGAGACCAGGGTCGGCGTGGGCTGCCCGAGCGCCGCGGCGCGCGTGTGCAGCACCGCGAACGCGGCCGACGACGCCGTGCGCACCATCGGGGCGCCGACCGTGCGGCCGGCCTGGGCCGCCACCTCGTCCCGCAGCCGCGCCGCCGCACGACGCGACGACGCCAGGACCAGGACCCGCTCCGGCTGCACCCCGGACATCAGCGCCCGGACCGCCACCTCGCAGGCCACCGTCGTCCGGCCCGACCCCGGGGCCCCCAGGACCAGCGTCGCGGGCCGGCTCAGTGCGGACTCGACGGCGGCCGCCTGGCTGTCGTCGAGCCGCACGGAGGTGGCGCCGGCGGGACGGGTCCCGGGCGGCGCCAGCCGAGGTGCGAGGGTGAGGGTCGGTGTCACGCGGACGATCGAACCACGAGCCACTGACACTCCCCGACGCCCCGCGCGGAGGCGTCGCGAATGTCCGGTTCACCCCCGGTGGGGGCGCAGTGATCCCGGTCTCAGCCCGCGTCCGGGGCGGGCCACGGCTGCGGGATGCAGCCGCTCGTCGTTCTGGTCTGCTGCACCATCACGGTGGCGTGCTCGCCCTTGCCCCGGCACAGGTCGTGGTGGTACCCGATCACGTGCCCCACCTCGTGGTTCACCAGGTAGTGCCGGTAGTTCCCGACGTTCTTCCACGCCTCGGACCCCGTGGCCCAGCGCTTGAAGTTGAGCACGGCGGTCTCCTCGATGCCGCACGAGAGCTCGCCGATCGTGTCCAGCGGGAGGCAGAGCCGGTCGGTCGTGCCGGGGCTCGCGAGCACGACGCGCACGTCGTAGCGGTCCGAGTCGGTCCAGGCGAAGGTCGACCCGTCCGCGCCGTTCCAGCCGCGCGGGTCGTTCAGCGTCGCCAGCACGGCCTCGGCGAACGCCTCCGGATCCACCGGCAGGCCCTTCTCGACCGCGATCTGGACCCGCCAGACCTTGCCCTCTGCCGGCGCCGCGCGCGACCCGCTCGCCACCACGAGCTTGCCGGACAGCTCCGGCTTCACGCTCACCCGCGTACCGAGCAGACCGGAGCCGGGCTCCGGCGTCGGCTCGGGGACGGTGGCGGGCGCCGGCGGGGCCGACTTGCCGGCGGACGGCGCGTCCGCCGAGGGCAGGCCGGACGCCGCGGGTGACGGAAGGCCGGTCGCGTCGGCGGCGTCCAGCTCCGGCGCGGCCTCGGCCTCGACGGCCGCGCCGGCGTCCAGGGGGACGGCCGGGACCGGCGGCGCCGTGCGGTCGCCCGACCTGGCCGCCTCGTACGCGTCCCGGATCGCGTCGCCCGCCTCGACGCCGAGGTTGTCCTCGACCACTCCGGCCACGGCGGCCGCGGACGCCTCGGGCTCGGTGCTCATCGTCACGGCGACGCCCGCGCCGAGGCCGAGCGCCAGGCAGAGACCGAGCGCGAGCATGGCGCGCCGAGGGTCCTGCCGCGGGCTCTTCACGCCGACCATGGTGCCACGCACCGGCTCGCGGGCCCACGATGTCGTCCACAGGATGTGGACACGTATCGGCTCACGGCGAAACCGCGGGCCGACCGCCCCGGTGCGTGACTAGGATCGTCAGGCCGGGTACCCGGACCACCGGGCACACGGCGCAATCCCCGACCGAACTGGAGTAAACGTGGACGTCACCATCGGTGTGCAGCACCTGCCGCGCGAGGTCGTGGTCGAGACCGACGAGAGCGCGGACGCCGTCGCGACGGCCGTCAAGAAGGCCCTGGCCGGCGGCCCCCTCGAGCTCACCGACTCCCGCGGCCGCCAGGTGATCATCCCTGGCAGCGCCATCGGCTACGTCGAGATCGGCTCCGAGGAGCAGCGCAAGGTCGGCTTCGGCGCCGTCTGATCCCTGCGGTATCCGACGCCACGTGGCGGACGGGGCCCGCGAGGGCCCTCCGCCACGTGGCGTTCGTTACTAACGGGGTGCGGGAGGCGTTTCGCTAACCACACGGAAACATCCTGCGCGTACCATGAACGACGTACATCGGTTGCCCGGTCGTCACGTTCCGACCCCCGAGCCTGTGCTCCGACCTCCTCCGTGAGGCCGCCGACAGGACGCGCAGCCTGGGCCTCCCCGCCCGGCGCGCGATGATTTTCACGATCGGCTGCCGCACGAAGGCGCGATCGCCGGGCCATGAGGGCCCACCGCGCCGCGAGAAGATGAAGGCGCCAGTGACTACCACCGACACCCCGGCCGCGAGCGCGGCCACCGTGACCGACCCCGAGCCCACCGTGGCCTCGGGGCCCGACTACTCCTCCCCGTCCGCCATCCAGGCGCAGAACGTGACGTTCGCGGACTTCGGCGTCCGCCCCGAGATCGTCGCCGCGCTGCTGGACTCGGGCATCACCCACCCGTTCCCCATCCAGGCCATGACGCTGCCCGTCGCGATGAGCGGGCACGACATCATCGGCCAGGCCAAGACCGGTACCGGCAAGACGCTCGGTTTCGGCGTCCCGCTGCTGCACCGCGTCGTGGCCCCGGGCGAGCCCGGCTACGACGAGCTCGTCGCCCCCGGCAAGCCGCAGGCCGTCGTCGTGGTCCCGACCCGCGAGCTCGCGGTCCAGGTCGCGAACGACCTGGCCACCGCGTCCGCCAAGCGCAGCGTCCGCATCGTGCAGGTCTACGGCGGCCGCGCGTACGAGCCGCAGATCGACGCGCTGAAGTCCGGCGTCGACGTCGTGGTGGGCACGCCCGGTCGCATGATCGACCTCCTCAACCAGGGGCACCTCACGCTGCTGCGCGCCGCGACCGTGGTCCTCGACGAGGCCGACGAGATGCTCGACCTCGGGTTCCTGCCCGACGTCGAGAAGATCCTCGCCCGCACCCCCGCGCAGCGGCACACCATGCTGTTCAGCGCGACCATGCCGGGCGCCGTCGTCTCGATGGCCCGCCGCTACATGAAGCAGCCCACGCACATCCGCGCCGCCGAGCCGGACGACGAGGGCGCGACCGTCAAGAACATCAAGCAGGTCGTGTACCGGGCCCACGCCCTGGACAAGGTCGAGGTGCTGGCGCGTCTGCTCCAGTCCGAGGGCCGCGGCCGCAGCATCGTGTTCGCGCGCACCAAGCGCACGGCCGCCAAGGTCGCGGAGGAGCTGCAGTCCCGTGGCTTCGCCGCCGGCGCGATCCACGGCGACCTGGGCCAGGGCGCCCGCGAGCAGGCGCTGCGCGCGTTCCGCAACGGCAAGATCGACGTGCTCGTCGCGACCGACGTCGCCGCCCGCGGCATCGACGTCGAGGACGTGACCCACGTGGTCAACTACCAGTGCCCCGAGGACGAGCGCACCTACCTGCACCGCGTGGGCCGCACCGGCCGCGCCGGCAACACGGGTACCGCCGTCACGTTCGTCGACTGGGACGACGTGCCGCGCTGGTCGCTCATCGACAAGGCACTCGAGGTCGGCTTCCCGGAGCCGGTCGAGACCTACTCGACGTCGCCGCACCTGTACGCGGACCTGAACATCCCCGAGGGCACCAAGGGCCGCCTGCCGCGGTCCGCGCAGCACCTCGCCGGCCTGGACGCCGAGGAGCTCGAGGACCTGGGCGAGACGGGCAAGCGCAACAGCGGCTCGCGCTCGGGCGGCGGTCGCCCCGGCGGCAGCCGTTCGGGCGGTCGTCAGGGCGGCGGCTCGCACGGCGGTTCCCGCTCGGCCTCCCGCACCGACGCCGGCCCGGCAGCCGGCTCCGAGGGCGCCCCCGCCGACCGCCCGGCGTCGGGCGGCGAGGACGACGGTCAGCGCCGCCGCCGGAGCCGCAGCCGTCGCCGCACGCGCGGCGGGCGCCCGGCCGAAGGAACCCAGGCCGACTCCTGATCTGGAGCCGTTGAACGTGTCAGACCCACAGGTCACCCCGGTGACCTGTGGGTCTGACAGTTTCCCGGGTTTCTGACAGGCTCAGCAGCGTGCAGATCGAGTTCGCCGCCCCCTTGTGGCAGTGGCAGGTGCGTACCGACTCCTGGTGGTTCGTGACCGTGCCCCCGGAGCACTCCGACGAGCTGGCCGACCTCCCGCTGCCGCCGCGCGGGTTCGGCTCGATCCGGGTACGGGTCACGGTCGGGGCGACCACCTGGACCACGTCGGTCTTCCCGAGCGACAGCAACGGCGGCTACGTGCTGCCGATGAAGAAGAAGGTGCGGCAGGCCGAGAAGCTCGTCCCGGAGAAGCCGGTACGGGTCACCCTGGAGACGATCGACGTCTGAGCCGCACCCCAGCCGGACGAGGTCAGACCGTGCGCACGAACTCGATCACGCCGTTCGCGATCATCTGCGTGGCGATCGCCGCGAGCAGCACGCCCGCGATCCGGGTGACCAGGGTGACGCCGGAGTCCTTGAGCACGCGGTGCACCAGCCCCGCGAACCGCATCGCGGCCCAGGTGCAGATGCACACCGCGACGATGCCGACCCCGATCGAGGCGTAGTGCCCCACCGGCGACTCGCCGGCGCTCACGCCCTGCTGCACGAACACCATGGTGGCGACGATCGTGCCCGGCCCGGCCAGCAGCGGCGTCGCCAGCGGCACCAGGGCCACGTTCTTGGTGGACCCGCCGGAGTCGGTCTCGCCCGCGTCCATCTTGCCCATGAGCAGCTCCAGCGCCACGAGCAGCAGGAGCAGGCCGCCCGACGCCTGCAGCGCCGCGAGCGAGATGCCCATGTGCTCCAGCAGGAGCTGGCCGAACAGCGCGAACACCACGATCACGCCGAACGCCACGAAGATCGCGGTACGCGCCGCCCGCTTGCGGTCCTGCGCCGTCATCCGCGAGGTGAGCGCGAGGAACACCGGCACCGTCCCGGGCGGGTCCATGATCACGAACAGCGTCACGAACACCTCGGTGAACAGCGCGACGTCGAACCAGCTCACCCGAGCACCTCCAGCGCCCCCTGGTCCGCGATGGCCTCGAGCACGGCGGGCGCCGTGGTGTTCTCGCCGATCCGGTTCTGCTTGCCCGCCCCGTGGAAGTCGCTCGACCCCGTGACCAGCAGGCCCAGCGACTCGGCGAGGTCGCGCAGGCGCCGGCGCGTGTCGGGCGTGTGGTCGCGGTGGTCCACCTCGAGCCCCGCCAGCCCCGCCGCGGCGAGCTCCTCGATCGTCGAGTCCGGCACGATCCGGCCGCGGGCGTCCGCCCCGGGGTGCGCGAGCACCGGCACACCGCCCGCCGCGCGGACGGCCCGGACTGCGGCGACGGCGTCGGGCGCGTAGTGGCCCACGTAGTAGCGGGTGCCAGGGCGCAGGATGGTGGCGAACGCCTCGTCCCGGTCGCGGACGACGCCCGCCACCACCAGCGCGTCCGCGAGGTGCGGGCGGCCCAGCGTGGTGCCGGGCTTCGTCTGGGCGAGCAGGTCGTCCCAGGTGATCGGGAAGTCCTCGGCCAGCAGGTCCACCATGCGCCGGGCCCGCGACTCGCGGTCCGCGCGGGTGCGCTCGGTCTCGCCCAGCAGGTCGGGGTGCGTCGGGTCGTGCAGGTAGGCCAGCAGGTGGACGCCGGTGCCCCAGCCCGGTGTCCGGGCGATCGCGGAGATCTCGGCGCCGCGGACCAGGCTCACCTGGAACCGGCCGGCGGCCTCGGCCGCCTCGGCCCAGCCCGACGTCGTGTCGTGGTCCGTGATGGCCAGCGTGCCGATGCCGGCGCGGGCGGCGACCTCCACCAGGCGCGCTGGCGAGTCGGTGCCGTCGGACGCGGTGGAGTGCGTGTGGAGGTCGATCACCCCACAAGGGTAGAGATCCCCGGGCCCCGGGGACGCACCGGGACGTGGTGAGGTGCAGCACGCCGCGGGCGGCGCGACAGCAAGCCCACACAGCACGTTCACGCCGTGTTCCGCCGTCGTACGCCGCGTGCCCAAGCCGATCCCGCATCATCGAAGGCGATGAGCAGCAACCACGAGCCTGAGCACACCACCCCTACGAGCGTGGTCTTCGTGCACGGCATGCGCAGCTCCGGTGCGATCTGGGAGAACCAGGTCGAGCACCTGCGCGCGGCCGGCCACGAGGCCGTCGCGGTCGACCTGCCGGCGCACGGGTCGCGCCGCCACGACCGGTTCACCATGGACGGCGCCTTCGAGGCCGTGGACGACGCCGTCGCCTCCCTCCCGTCCGGGCCCGTGGCCCTGGTCGGCCTGTCGCTGGGCGGCTACACGTCGCTCGCCTGGGCCGCGCGGCCGGAGGCCACCGACCGCCTGGTGGGCGTGCTGGCCGCGGGCTGCACGTCCGACCCGAAGGGCAAGCCCGTGCGGCTCTACCGGGACGTCGCGAGGACCGTGGCGAACGCCGCCTACCTCTCCCGCCGCCTGACCGGCCGTGTCGTGCACCCGACCGTGCACCGCGCACGTCTCTCGGTGCCCACGCTGCCGTTCCGCCCGCTGCGGAGCGCCCCGGGTGGCGCAGACCTGGCGCAGATCGAGATCGCGCCGCTGCAGACCGCCGAGATGTACCGGCCCACCTGGGACGTCGTCACGGACGCGCTGACGCACCTCGCCGGACGCTCCTCGATCGCGAACGTGCGCGCCGCGCAGGTGCCGGTCTGGTTCGTCAACGGTGCGCGCGACGCGATGCGCATCGGGGAGCAGCGACACCTCGCCGCCGCCCGCGACGGTGCACTCGTCGTCGTCCCCGGCGCGGGGCACGACGTGAACACGGAGGCCCCCTCCGCGTTCAACCGGGTGCTCACCCGGGCGCTTGCCGACTTCGGTCGGCGTGCGTGAAACACTGGGCGCATGAGCGAGCCCACGACCACTTCTCAGCCTGACGAGCAGGGGACCGCGGACCGCGGCTCCAACCGCTCGCACCGCCCCGCCTCGACCGCGTTCAAGAACTTCGTGATGTCGCAGTGGGCCCCGCGCGCCGAGCTCGGCCTGACGCCGTCGGACGCCGCGCCGTTCACCGTCGCCCGCCGCTCCGCGCTCTCCGAGCGTCTGCCCGGCGCGCGTCTCGTGATCCCGGCGGGCTCGCTCAAGCCCCGGTCGAACGACACCGACTACCGGTTCCGGCCGCACTCGGCGTTCGCGCACCTCACGGGCCTGGGCACCGACCGCGAGCCCGACGCCGTGCTGGTGCTGCACCCCGTGGAGGACGGCGCCGGCGACGCCGGTTCCAACCACCACGCCGTGCTCTACGTGCGCCCCCTCGCCCCGCGCGACAACGAGGAGTTCTACGCCGACGCGCGGTACGGCGAGTTCTGGGTGGGCGCCCGCCCGTCGCTGGCCGACATCGAGACCCTGACCGGCATCGAGGCCCGCCACATCGACGAGCTGGGCGACGCCCTGGCCAAGGACGTGGGCGACGGCGGTGTCCGCCTGCTCGTGGTGACCGGCGCGGACGACGCGATCGAGGCGCTCGTCGAGGAGCTCCGGCTGGAGGCCGGCGAGACCGAGGACGAGCAGCTCCTGTCCGACGACGTGCTCGTCGAGGCCACGTCCGAGCTTCGGCTGATCAAGGACGAGTACGAGATCCAGCAGATGCGCGAGGCCGTGGCCCGCACCATCGAGGGCTTCGAGGCCGTCGTCCGCGCGCTGCCCGCCGCCAAGGAGCACCGCCGCGGCGAGCGCGTCGTCGAGACCACCTTCGACGGGCACGCGCGCCTCGAGGGCAACGCCGTGGGCTACGAGACCATCGCGGCCTCGGGCGAGCACGCCACGACCCTGCACTGGATCCGGAACGACGGCGAGGTCCGGTCGGGCGACGTGCTGCTGCTCGACGGCGGCGTCGAGGTCGACTCCCTCTACACCGCCGACGTCACGCGCTCCCTGCCCGTGGACGGCGAGTACACCGACGTGCAGCGCAAGATCTACCAGGCGGTGCTGGACGCGGCCGATGCCGCGTTCGCCGTAGCCACGCCGGGCACCAAGTTCCGCGACATCCACGCGGCGGCCATGGAGGTCATCGCGGCCCGCCTCGAGGAGTGGGGCTTCCTGCCCGACGGCGTGACGGCCGCCGAGGCGCTGGACGAGGACGGCCAGCAGCACCGCCGCTGGATGGTGCACGGCACGTCGCACCACCTCGGCCTCGACGTGCACGACTGCGCGCAGGCGCGCCGCGAGCTCTACCTCGACGGCACCCTGGAGCCGGGCATGGTGTTCACCATCGAGCCGGGCCTCTACTTCAAGGCCGACGACCTCGCCGTCCCCGAGGAGTTCCGCGGCATCGGCGTGCGCATCGAGGACGACGTGCTGGTCACCGAGGACGGCAACGAGAACCTCTCGGCGGCGCTGCCCCGCCGGCCGGAGGACGTCGAGGCCTGGATGGCCTCGCTGCGCTGACCTACTTCTGGTCGTCGGTCGGCGGCGCGTACGGGTTGCCCTGCTGGGGCGTCGTGCGCGACGTCGGGGCGTCGTCCGGCTCGCCGGCCTCGGCCGGCGGGTCGGAGGGGTCGTCCGAAGGCGGGACCGGCGCGTCGGCCGGCGCGGCACCGGCGGCACCTGGCCGCATCGCGCCGTACCGGGGCTCGCCCGAGGGCGTGACCCAGCGCGGGTCCGGGGTCCGGGGCGTCGCCGGCGCGGCGGGCGCCGTCGGCGCGACACCGGGGGCCGGAGCCGCGGGCGCGGGCGCCGCCGGGGCCGGGACCCCGACCGAGGCGGCGCCGCGGGCCTTGCCCAGGCCGCCCGGCGACTGCACGAGCAGCGCCCGTGCGTCGCTCGCGTGCTCGTGGCCGCAGAGGATCGCGTAGGCGGCGGCCACGATCTGCGACGACGACGTGAAGTCGCGCCGTCCGCCCGTGAACGAGTACGACAGGATCGAGAACAGCAGGCCGAAGCCCGCACCGAGCGCGATACCGGCGAACATCACCTGGAACCCTGAGGATCCCGCGAAGAGCGTGAGCAGCAGGCCCACGAAGAAACCGAACCACGCGCCGGAGAGGGCGCCCGCGAGCGCCACCCGGCCGTAGGTGAGCCGCCCCGTGACACGCTCGACCATGCGCAGGTCGGTGCCCACGATGGTGACGTTCTCGACGGGGAACTTGTTGTCGGAGAGGTAGTCGACCGCTTTCTGCGCCTCCAGGTAGGTGGAGTACGCGGCAACCTCGTCACCGGCCGGCAGGGTCGGGACCTTCGGGACGGCACCCGGGCGAGACATGCTCATACCCCATAGTCTCCCCTACCCGGACGATAGTGGCGAGGAGCGACGCCCCGACACGGGTCGTAGGCTGACCAGCGTGAGCGCCAGCACCAGGGTTTTCGTCGCACGTCTGGCAGGCACCGCCGTCTTCGATCCCATCGGCGACCAGGTGGGCCGGGTCCGTGATGTCGTCGTGCTGGTCCGGGCGAAGGGCGCGCCGCGGGCGGTGGGTCTGGTGGTCGAGGTCCCGGGCCGGCGGCGGGTCTTCCTCCCGCTGACGCGGGTGACGAGCATCGACGCGGGCCAGGTGATCAGCACGGGCCTGGTGAACATGCGGCGGTTCGAGCAGCGGGCCATGGAGTCGGTGGTGCTGGGCGAGCTCCTGGACCGCCGGGTCCAGCTCAAGGACGGTTCGGGCGAGGTGACGATCGAGGACGTCTCGATCGCGCAGCAGCGCACCGGTGACTGGCTGGTGGACCAGCTCTTCGTCCGGCGGCGGTCGACGCGCGGGGCGGCCCCGTTCCGGCGGGGCTCGACCCTGACCGTGCCGGTGGACGCCGTGCAGGACCTCACCAGCCGGTCGGCCGAGCAGGGTGCCGCCCGGCTGCTGGAGGCGTACGAGGACATGCGTGCGGCCGACCTCGCGGACGTGATCCGCGACCTGGGGGCGGCGCGCCGGCTGGAGATCGCCGTCGCGCTGGACGACGAGCGCCTCGCCGACGTGCTGGAGGAGCTCCCGGAGGACGCGCAGGTGTCGATCCTGTCGGGCCTGGACCGCGACCGCGCGGCCGACGTGCTGGAGGTCATGGAGCCGGACGACGCCGCCGACCTGCTGAACGAGCTGCCCGGCGAGCAGGCCGCCCAGCTCCTGAACCTGATGGAGCCGGACGAGGCGGCCGACGTCCGCCGCCTGCTGGAGTACGCCGAGGACACGGCGGGCGGTCTGATGACCACGGAGCCCGTGATCCTGGGCGCGGACGACACCATCGCCACCGCTCTGGCCCAGATCCGGCGCTCCGAGCTGCCGCCCGCGCTCGCCTCCCTGGTGTTCGTGGTGCGGCCGCCGCTGGAGACGCCGACGGGGCGGTTCCTCGGCGTCGCACACTTCCAGCGGCTGCTGCGGGAGCCTCCGCACGCGGCGGTGGCGTCGGTGCTGGACACGGAGACGGAGTGGCTGACCCACGACGCGTCGGTGGGCCAGGTGACGCGCCTGCTCGCGGCGTACGACCTGCTCGCGCTCCCGGTGCTCGACGCCCAGCGGCGGCTGCTGGGCGTGGTCACGGTCGACGACGTGCTGGACCACATCCTCCCGGACAACTGGCGCGGCAGCGACGACGAGCGCATGGAGGCGATCGCCGCGCAGTCGGCCCCGGCGGCACGCCCCGCACGACGGAGGGGCGACCGTGCCTGACCGTCTCGACACCCCCCTCGCGCAGCGGCGCAGCCTGGTCCCCCGCTTCCGGCTGGACGACGACGCCGTCGGCAAGGCCACGGAGGCCATCGCCCGGTTCCTGGGCACGCCACGGTTCCTCATCTACCTCACGGTGTTCTGCCTGCTCTGGCTCGCGTGGAACATCTGGGCCCCGGAGCACCTGCGCTTCGACAGCGCGGCCAACGGGTTCACGGCGCTGACCCTGATGCTGTCGCTGCAGGCCAGCTACGCCGCGCCCTTGATCCTGCTGGCGCAGAACCGGCAGGACGACCGCGACCGCGTCACGGCGGAGCAGGACCGGCAGCGCGGCGAGCGCAACCTCGCCGACACGGAGTACCTGGCCCGCGAGATGGCGGCGCTGCGTCTCGCCCTCTCGGAGGTCGCGACGCGCGACTTCGTGCGGTCGGAGATCCGCAACCTGCTGGAGGAGCTGGACGAGAAGGACCGCGGTCAGGGCTCCACGTCGTCATGGAGCACCACGCGCGACAGCTCGTAGGCGCCGCCCGGCAGCTTCCAGTAGTGCAGCCTGCGGGCCGACGGCGTGTTGACCTGCAGCGACACCCGCCAACACACAGCGCCGTCGTCCCGGTGCCGGAACGGGTCGTCGCCGCCGGCGCCCGTGCGGAGGCGGTGCACCTGCAGGCCGTTCATGTCGAGCGCGAGCCCGGTCAGCACCATGACGAGCGTCCAGACCACGCGGTCGCGGCTCACGCCCTCGACCTCGGTCAGGGAGGCGAGGAACCGCGGGCCGAGCGTGTAGTCGGCCAGGGGGCGCCCGGCCTTCTCCGCCGCGGGGATCGCGCGGGCCCACTCGGTGAGCACCTCGAACCGGAGCTGCTCCTCGTCGTCGGCGAAGTACCGCTCCTCGGGTACCTCCACGCCGGCGTCGCCGAGCCGGCGGCGGAGGCGCGCGGCCTCCTGCCGGGCCTTGCGCAGGGCCGTGGCCTGCTGCTCCGCCCGGCGTTCGCTGCGGTCGAGCCGTTCGGTGAGCTCGCCGACACGCCCCAGCAGGCGGTCGACCTCCAGCTCGACCTGGCGCCGTCGGACCTTGTCGTCCAGCAGCTCCTTCTCCAGCGCGCCCACCCGGGATCGCGCCGCGTCGAGGGACAGGCTGAGGTCACGGGCGGCCTTGCCGGCCGGCTCCGGCGACGCCTCGGCCGCCGTGGGCGAGGGCAGGGCGTCGTGCCCGCCGGCGTGCCAGGCGGCCACGTCGCCCGGGGTCGGCTTGCGCTGGCCGCCGGCCGGCGTCGGCACCGGTCCGACGTCGGCGGGGCGCAGGCCGAACAGGTCGGCAGGGGTGGGCGGGCCGGTGGACCTGGCCGGTCTGGTCCCGCCGAGGTCGACGGGCTCGTGGGGCTCGGCCAGCGAACCCACCACCAGCGGGCCGTCGAGCCGGGGCAGCTCGGGCTCCGGCTCCGGGGGTTCGAGCCACGGCGGCCCGCCGTCGAGCAGCGCGATGGCGGGGACGGGCCGGTCCTCGGACTCGTCGACGTCGTCCAGCCGCAGCGCCAGGCCGTCCAGGGGCGCCGGCACCCGGCGGGCCAGGATCACCTCGCCCACCGTGAAGAGGTCGCTCAGGAGGTCCAGGTCGTTGCCTGTGATGTCGGCGCGGCGCACGCGCACGTGGACACCGGGCGCCAGCGCGATGCGCACCGCCTCGTCCTCGACGCTCTCCACCCGGCCCAGCACCACCTGGCCCACGCGGTAGGCGAGGTGCACCGCCCGGCGCAACGCGTCGCCGTCGGGCAGCATGCCGCGCACGTCGAGGAGCCGGCGGACCGGGTCGAGCACACCGGTGACACGCATGCCGGGCGCGAGGACGCGGGCGAGCGGCACGTCGGCCAGGACGAGCTCCTCCGCGACGGTGACCTGGCCGCCGTCGTCCGTGCTGACCAGGGCTCGCGTACCGAGCACGCCCAGCACCCGGCCCTCGATGGTCGTCGCGTCCGGGGCGGACCGCGCCGCGCCGACGATCCCGGCACGCACCGCGAACCGCATGACGTCGCCGACCAGGCGTTCGCGCACGTGGGCGTCCTCGTCCGGCGAGTACGCGAAGTGCAACGGCGAGCGGCGGGGCTGGTGCACCCACTCCAGCTCGGTGCCGTAGACGCGGGACGCACCGCCGTAGACCTGCGTGTCGGGCGGCATGCCCGACGAGAACTCCCACGACACGTCGCCCGTGGGGATGACGACGACCTCGGCGAGCCCGGCGACGTCGTCGAGCACCCGCTGCGGGTCCACGAAGGGCACGGAGTGCCCGGCCGGGGTCGAGATGACCACCACGGGCCAGCGGCGACCCTGGCGCTGCAGCTCGGCGGCGAGCTCGCGTGCCTGGTCCTCGGAGGCGACACGCCGAACTCGCGCCGGCACGCGTGGCTCAGTCATCGGGCCTCCTCACCCCTGGTGGTGAGGCAGCGTACCGCCACCAACTGACGGGCACTGCAAAGACCCCGCCGACATCCGCCGATACGGGAGCGTCCGGGCCCCGCCTAAGATCGATTCATGACCGCAGTCGACTCCCCCGCGCTCGAGGCTCGTGTCCGCGACGCACTGACCGGCGTGCTCGACCCCGAGATCCGGCGCCCCATCACCGACCTGGGCATGGTCCGGTCGGTCGACGTCTCCGCGGGCGGGCACGTCGCCGTCGGCGTGGATCTCACCGTCGCGGGCTGTCCGATGAAGTCGACGCTGGTCAAGGACGTGACGGCGGCCGCGACGGCGGTCGAGGGCGTGTCCGGCGTCGACGTCGAGCTGGGCGTGATGACGCCCGAGCAGCGGTCCTCGCTGCGCTCGATGCTGCGCGGCGGTGTGGGCGACCCCGTCATCCCGTTCTCGCAGCCGGGCTCGATGACCAAGGTGTTCGCGGTGGCGTCGGGCAAGGGCGGCGTCGGCAAGTCGTCCGTCACGGCGAACCTCGCGGTGGCCCTGGCCGCCGACGGCCTGTCGGTCGGCGTGATCGACGCCGACATCTACGGCTTCTCGATCCCCCGGATGCTCGGCGTGGACCGGCAGCCGACCCGGGTCGACAACATGCTGCTGCCGCCCATCGCCCACGGGGTCAAGGTGGTCTCGATCGGCATGTTCGTGCCGCAGGGCCAGCCGGTGGTCTGGCGCGGCCCGATGCTGCACCGCGCGCTGGAGCAGTTCCTTGCGGACGTGTTCTGGGGCGACCTCGACGTGCTGCTGCTCGACCTGCCCCCCGGCACGGGCGACATCGCCATCTCCGTGGCGCAGCTGCTGCCGTCGTCCGAGATCCTCGTGGTCACCACGCCGCAGGCCGCGGCCGCGGAGGTGGCCGAGCGCGCCGGGTCGGTGGCGACCCAGACGTCGCAGGGCGTGGTGGGCGTGGTCGAGAACATGTCGTGGCTGGAGCAGCCCGACGGCACCCGCCTGCCGATCTTCGGCGAGGGCGGCGGCGAGCAGGTCTCGGCGCGGCTCACCCAGGTGATCGGCAAGGAGGTGCCGCTGCTCGGGCAGGTGCCGCTCGACGTCGCCGTCCGCGAGGGCGGGGACAGCGGCACCCCCGTGGTCCTGACGGCGCCGGACTCGCCCGGGGCGAAGGTGCTGCGCGAGGTCGCCTCCGCGCTGGCCACCCGCAAGCGGGGGCTGGCGGGGATGCAGCTGGGGATCAACCCGGCGTGACTCAGCGGCGTCGGCCGTAGGCGAGCCTCCGCACGAACACCTCGGAGGGGCCCGCCCCCGGGTGAACACCGGGCGGGCCGCTCGCCTCGGCCGGCTCCTCCTTCGAGGCCCAAGTTTTCTTCGCTTTGGGGCGGCTCAAAGCGAAGAAACTTAGGCTTCGAAGGGGATGCGCCAGGGAGCGCGGTCGGTCGTACACCCGTCGAAGATTCGCCAGCAGCAGATCCGCGTGCCCCGCCGCCCCCGATGCGGTTCGGTGGGCACTATGCGAATCCTGGTGCTCGGCGGAACTGTCTTCCTGTCCCGTGCGGTGGCGGAGGCCGCCCTGGCCCACGGCCACGACGTCGTGTGCGCGGCGCGCGGCGTGAGCGGCACGGTGCCGGACGGCGCCACGCTGGTGCGCTGGGACCGCGCCGAGGCGGTACCCGCCGAGCTGACGGACACGGAGTTCGACGCCGTCGTCGACGTCTCCCGGATCCCGTCGCACGTGCGCGGCGCCGTGGCGGCCTTCCCGGACGCCCACTGGACCTTCGTCTCGACCGTCAACGTCTACGCCGACACCGCCACGGTCGGCGGCACGCCGGCCACGCTGCCCCTGCTCGACCCGGTCGAGACCGACGAGGACCCGAGCGCCGGCCCCGAGCTGTACGGCGCCATGAAGGTGGCCTGCGAGAACATCGTCCGCACGGGCACGGCGGCGGCCCTCGTGATCCGGCCAGGCCTGATCGTCGGGCCAGGCGACCCGAGCGGCCGGTTCACCTACTGGCCGGCCCGGTTCGCCCAGGCCGCCCAGGACGGCCTGCCGGTACTGGTCCCCGAGCCCGTGGACGACCCGGTCCAGCTCGTCGACGTCCGCGACCTCGCCGAGTGGATCGTCACGGCCGCGGAACAGGGCACCACCGGCGACTTCGACGCCGTCTGCCCGCCGCTGCCCCGCGCCGAGCTGCTCGCGCAGGTGGCCGAGGGCACAGGAGCGGACCCGGAGCTGGTCGCCGTCGCCCCGGAGGTCCTCGCCGAGCACGAGGTGGCGCAGTGGTCGGGGCCGCGGTCCATCCCGTTCTGGGCGGGCGACCTGGTCGACGGCGGGTTCATGACGCACGACGTCACGTCCTCGCTGGCTGCAGGCCTGACGATCCGGCCGATCGACCAGACCGCGCGGGACACCCTCGTCTGGCTCCAGGCCACGCCGGACGCCAAGGTCACGGGTCTGACCCGTGCCGAGGAGCAGGAGGTGCTGGCCGCCGTCCGGCCCTGAGCGGATCGCCCAGGCAAGCGTATTCCCACCCGCGCGCCGAGGACCTACCGTTGTCTCCGGGTACTCCGGACGAACGATCCGACCGGGACCGTTCCCGACCTGGACAAGGAAGTCCTCATGACGCAGAGCACACACCGGCGGCGCGCCCTCGCGGGCAGCGCCGCCCTCGCCGTCGCGCTGACGACGGCGGGCCTCGCCGTCGGACCGCCGGCGGCGGGCTACGGCGAGGCCGTGATCGAGCCCGTCGAGACCGACCTGGCCGGCAAGGACTGGGTCACGACCCACGCCACCAGCAACGATGCGGCGGCAGGCCGCGCGGTCGACGGGGACGAGAGCACCGCGTGGACGCCGTCGGCCAGCACCCGGAAGGGCAAGAAGGACCAGGCCCTCACCCTCGACCTGGGCGGCGCCTACGACGGTCTGCACAAGATCGAGGTCGTGCTCGCGGAGGCGACACCCGCCCGCTACGTCGTCGAGACCTCGGCCGACCACAGACGATGGACCACCGTCGCCGACCACCGCGACGGCCGCAGCGGAGCGGCCGGGGTCACCGCCCTGGTCGACCGCGACGGCACCCGCTACGTGCGCGTCCGGTTCACGGACGCCGGCCGAGCACCCGGCGTCGCCGAGATCCACGCCTACAACTATCTGCGCGACGACCTGAGGCTCGGCGCCGACCTGTCCTACGCCGACCAGGAACGCGACCAGCCGTACTACCTCGACGCGGAGGCGGCCCTGGCGGGCGAGCCGGACCCCGGCCCGCACCTGCTCGACGTCGTCCAGGACCGCGGCATGGAGCACCTGCGCCTGCGCATCTGGAACGACCCGCGCGACGAGACCACCGGCGTCGAGACGGACCCGGCCTACCAGGGGCCGGAGCGGTCGCTCACGGTCGCCCGCGAGATCGTCGACCGCGACATGAGCCTCGGCATCGACTTCCACTACGCCGACAGCTGGGCCGACCCGAGCAAGCAGCCCAAGCCGCGGGCCTGGGCCGAGCTGCCGTTCGACGAGCTGACCGCTCAGGTCCACGACTTCACCGCGGACTACCTGACCCGCCTCAAGGAGCAGGGCACCACCCCGGCCAAGGTCGCGGTGGGCAACGAGGTGATCAACGGGTTCCTGTACGGCAGCGAGGCGCGGATCATCGGCACCACCGCCCCGCAGTACTTCACCGACGAGGCCGACGTCTACCAGTCCCAGCCCGGCGGCGGCCTGCTGTGGGACTACTGGCGCAGCGACGACCCCGCCGAGCAGCGGCTCTACACCGAGCAGTGGGACCGGTTCGCCACGCTGATGGCGTCCGGCATCGAGGCGGTGCGCGAGTCGTCCCCGGAGTCCGAGGTCGAGATCCACGCGATCGTCGACACCGGCCGGCTCGACAAGACCATGGAGTTCTGGACCCAGCTCCTGACCCGGCTCGAGGCCGCCGACGCCGCCCCGGACGTGCTGGCCCTGTCCTACTACCCGGAGTGGCACGGCAGCCCCGAGGAGCTGGAGCACAACCTGCACACCATCGCCGACGCGTTCCCGCGGTACGCGCTCGACGTCGCCGAGACGGCCTACCCGGCGGAGAGCTGGCCGCCCGGCGACCCGACGCCGCTGCCCAACTCGCCGTTCCCCGTGACCGTCCAGGGCCAGGCCGACGCGATCCAGCGCGTCTTCCAGGTCGCCAACGACGTGCCCGGCAACCGGGTCCAGGGCGTGCTGGTGTGGGAGCCCGCGAACTGGCAGCCCATGTTCACCTGGGTCGAGACCGGCTCGGGCTGGTTCCCCGAGGCCAACGCGTCGCTCGACGTCTTCCGCGAGAGCGACGTCACGCACGTGCTGCAGGACGACGTCCGCGTGGTCACCCGGGTGGACGACGACGTGCGGCTGCCCCGCACCGTGGACGTGCTGTCGCCGGGCGACCGCCGGACGGCGCGCACCGCCGTCGTCTGGCAGGCCGTGCCCGACGACGCGACCGCCGCCCCGGGCACGTTCACCGTCGCCGGGACGACGGAGTACGGTCCGGTCACGGCGACGGTTCACGTGCTGCCCGGCCGTTGACCGAGTTCCACCAGATACACCCCTGAAAGGATCCTCATGCCTGAGACCTCCAGCTTCGCCCCCGGACCGCGCTTCGACGGCTGGCTGACCGACGTCGAGCGGATCGGCTACGGCGGCGACTACAACCCCGAGCAGTGGCCCGAGGAGGTCTGGGCCGAGGACGTGCGGCTCATGAACGAGGCAGGGGTGAACCTGGTCAGCCTCGGCATCTTCAGCTGGGCGCTGCTGGAGCCGCGCCCGGGCGAGTTCGACTTCGGCTGGCTGGACCGCATCATCGGGCTGCTGCACGACGGCGGTGTACGGATCCTGCTCGCCACGCCGACGGCGGCCCCGCCCGCCTGGCTGTACGCGGCCCACCCGGACGCCCGGGTGGTCGACCGGGACGGCACGCCGATGGGCCCGGGCGGCCGCGGGCTCATGGCGCCGACCGCTCCTGCCTACCGGGAGGCCGCGCTGCGCATCACCACGGCCCTGGCGGAGCGGTACGGCACCCACCCGGCCCTGGCCGGCTGGCACGTGCACAACGAGTACGGCGCGCCCGTGGCCCTGGACTACTCGGTCCACGCCCAGCGCGCGTTCCGCGTGTGGCTGCGCGAGCGGTACGGCTCGCTCGACGCGCTCAACGCCGCCTGGGGCACCGCCTTCTGGGGCCAGCACTACGCCGACTGGGAGCACGTCCAGGTACCGGCGGCCGCCCCCGAGGCGGTGAACCCCGCGCAGCAGCTCGACTTCGCGCGGTTCTCCGACGCCGCCCTGCGCGCCTGCTTCATCGCGGAGCGTGACGCCGTCCGCGAGCACTCCTCCGCCCCGGTGACCACCAACTTCATGGCCGCGAGCTGCCCGGCTACCGACCTGTTCGCGTGGGGCAAGGAGGTCGACCTCGTCTCCAACGACCACTACCTCCGGGCGGCCGACCCGCGCGGCTACGTGGGGCTCTCGCTGGCGGCTGACCTCACGCGGTCGGTCGCGGGCGGCAAGCCGTGGCTCCTGCTGGAGCACTCGACGTCGGCCGTGAACTGGCAGCCGCGCAACGTCGCCAAGCGGCCCGGGGAGCTGGCCCGCAACTCGTTCGCGCACCTGGGCCGCGGCGCTGACGCGATCATGTTCTTCCAGTGGCGCGCCTCCCGATCCGGCGCGGAGAAGTTCCACTCCGCGATGCTGCCGCACGCCGGCACGGGCTCGCGGGTGTGGCGGGAGGTGACCGAGCTCGGGGCGAACCTCGGCAGGCTGACCGAGCTGCGCGGCTCGACGGTGCGGGCCGACGTGGCCCTGGTCTGGGACTACGAGTCGTTCTGGGCGCAGGACCTGGAGTTCCGGCCCAGCGAGGGCGCGCGTCACCGCGAGCGCGTGGACGCCTACTACGACCGGCTCTGGCGGGACGGCCACACGGTCGACCTGGTCCGTCCGGGGCAGGACCTGTCGGGGTACAAGCTGGTCGTCGCCCCGGCGTCGTACCTGCTCAGGGCAGAGGACGCCGCGAACCTCACCGCCTACGTGGAGGGTGGCGGCTCGCTGCTGGTGAGCTACTTCAGCGGCATCGTCGACGAGCACGACGCCGTGCACCCGGGCGGCTTCATGGCCCCGCTGCGCGACGCGCTCGGCGTGTGGGTGGAGGAGTTCCTGCCGCTGCGCGCGGACGACTCGCTCACGGTCGCGTACCGGGCGGGGGCGGCGGGAGCCGGGGCCGCGAGCACCGGCACCACCGACCTCAACGGCACGGTCTGGGCCGACGACCTGGTCCTCGACGGCGCCGAGCCGGTGGGCACCTACGTCGACGGCCCCAAGCCGGGCGGCGCGGCGATCACCCGGCACCGGCACGGCGCGGGCACGGGCTGGTACGTGTCCACCGCCCTCGACGTCGACACGCTGGCCACGGTCATGACCGACGTCTACGCGGGCGCGGGCCTGGCGCAGTCGGGCACCGTGGACGGGCTGGAGGTGGTGCGCCGCCACGGCGACGCCGCCACCTTCACCGTGGCGATCAACCACACCGACGGCGACGTGAAGCTGCCCCTGGAGGCGCCCGCCACCGATCTGCTCACCGGGCAGGAGGTCGCGGGCGACGCGGACGTGCCCGCCGGGGCGGTCCGGGTGCTGCGCCAGGGCGCCTGACACGGCGTCCCGATGGCGAGCGCGCCGGTCTCGCTGCCTGACCGGCGGTCGGCCCGGCGCGCTCAACGGGCAATAATCAGGTACGTGACCACCATCAACTGGCTCGAGGCCTGGACCGCTGAGGACGGCGCGCACCGGGTCGACGAGCTCTTCACCCGTTCGTTCGACGGCTCCCCCGAGGGCGTCTGGTCCGCCCCCGGGCGGGTCAACCTCATCGGCGAGCACACCGACTACAACGCCGGTCTCTGCCTGCCGACGGCGCTGCCGCACCGCACCTACATCGCGCTGCGGCCGCGCGAGGACGACCTGGTCCGGCTGGTGTCGGCGCAGGCCGAGGGCGTCTGGGAGGCTCGCCTGTCCGACGTCGCGCCCGGCGCGGTGCAGGGCTGGGGCGCCTACGTCGCCGGCGTCGCCTGGGCCCTGGCGGAGGCCGGGCACAAGGTCGGCGGCTTCGACGCCGCCGTCGACTCGTGCGTGCCGTTCGGCGCCGGCCTGAGCTCCTCGGCGGCCCTGGAGGCCGCCGTCGCGGTGGCCCTCGACGCCGTGGCGGGCCTCGGCCTCACGGCGTCCGACGCCGGGCGCGCCGAGCTGGTCGACGCCACCCGCCGCGCCGAGAACGAGATCGCCGGCGCTCCCACGGGCGGGCTCGACCAGTCGGCGTCGCTGCGCTGCCGCGAGGGCTACGCCCTGCTGCTCGACTTCCGGCCGGGCCTGACGCCGCTGGAGTCGGGCGTGCCCGTACCGTTCGACCTCGACACCGCCGGGCTCACGCTCCTGGTCGTCGACACCAAGGCCGAGCACTCGCACGTCTCCGGCGAGTACGGCGCCCGCCGCGCCTCGTGCGAGCAGGCCGCGGAGCTGCTGGGCCTGGAGTCGCTGCGCGAGATCGCGCCGACGCTCGGCGGCATGGGCATCGACCGCGCGCTGGCCGAGCTCGAGCCCCACGACCCCGACGGCGTGCTGCGCCGCCGCGTGCGCCACGTCGTCTCGGAGATCGACCGCACCGCGCGGTTCGCCGACCTGGTGCGCGAGGGCCGCGCGACCGACGTCGGCCCGTTCATGGTCGCCTCGCACGTCTCGCTGCGGGACGACTACGAGGTCTCCTGCCGCGAGCTCGACCTCGTCGTCGACTCCGCCATGGCCGCCGGCGCGCTCGGCGCGCGCATGACGGGCGGCGGGTTCGGCGGCAGCGCCATCGCGCTGGTCCGCCTGTCCGACGTCGACACGGTCGCCCAGGCGGTCGCGGACGCGTTCGCCGACGCCGGACTGACGGCCCCCGCGTTCCTGCTGGCACCGCCGTCGGCCCCCGCCGGCTGAGCACGGCCGCACCGCCAGGGCCCCGCACCGTCAGGTGCGGGGCCCTCGTCCGCAAAGGCTTGGCTTCACCCCGTACTTTCATCCCCTTCCGGCCGGTACCTGCACTAGTGTCCAGCGGGCTGCCCTCTCACCGTCCCCGCCGCGAGGAGCCCCCATGGGTGCTGTCCGCCAGTACGTCTTCCCCACCGCCCGGATCATCATCTGGGCCGTGATCGCCGCCGCGCTCGTGGTCCTGGCGCTCAAGGGCGCCGAGCTCGACCCGCCGGACGCGCTGCAGCCCACGGGCGAGATCACCGAGGCGGTGATCCCCGTCGAGAAGGGCTCCGTCACCAACGCGGTCACGGTGCCGGCGTCCGTGGTCACCGACCCGCCGGTCGAGATCAAGGCCACCGCGAACGGCGTCATCGCCGAGATCCAGGTCGACGACGCCAAGGTCGACAAGGGCACCCGCGTCCTGTGGATCAAGAGCGAGGAGCCCGTCGAGCCCGTGGTCGAGGTCGACGACGAGACCGGCGAGGAGACCGTCACCGAGCAGGAGCCCAAGGTCACCTGGACCTCGGCCCTCGCGCCCGTGTCCGGCACCGTGGACGTCACGACGCTCAAGGACCAGGCGGTGGCCGTGGGCGAGGTCATCGGCACGATCTCGCCCGGGACCCTCTCGGTCTCCGGCACGCTGACCGCCGACCAGCAGTACCGGCTGGTCGGCGCCAAGGGCTCCGCGCAGGTGACGCTCAAGGGTGGGCCGGCGCCGTTCACGTGCACCGGGCTGACGATCGGCGAGGCGCCCGGCGGCGCGGCCGCGGCGGGCGGCGAGGAGGCGGCGGGCGCGCCCGAGGCGGCCACCGGCGCCGTCCACTGCTCCATCCCGCCCAAGGTCACGGCGTTCTCCGGCCTGGGCGCCGAGATCGAGATCACCAACGGCAACGCCAAGGACGTCGTCGTGGTGCCGGTCAGCGCGGTGCTCGGCACCTCCCAGACCGGCCGGGTGTGGACCGTCAAGGAGGAGGGCGCGGAGCCCGAGCCCCGCGACGTGACCCTGGGGCTGACCGACGGGCTGCAGGTCGAGGTCACCAAGGGCCTGAAGGCCGGCGAGCAGATCCTGGAGTTCACGCCCGTCGACGACGGCACGGAGGGCGGTGTCGACTGCGAGGACATGGCCGCCTACGACCAGGCGGCGATGGAGGGCGACATGGAGACCACGCAGGCGTTCGAGGAGGAGTGCTTCGGATGACCGCAACCCCGCTCGTCGACCTGCAGGGCGTCACCCGGCACGTGGAGCTCCCGGACGGGAGCACGCTGGAGATCCTCCGCGGGGTGGACCTGACGGTCGGCCCCGGTGAGCACGTGGCGATCGTCGGCCGCTCTGGCACCGGCAAGTCCACGCTGCTGAACATCCTGGGCCTGCTCGACTCACCCACCTCCGGCGAGTACCTCCTGGAGGGCGAGCCCGTCGGCCGGCTGCGGAGCCGGGCCCTGGCCCGCCGCCGGGGCGACGACTTCGGCTTCGTGTTCCAGCAGTTCAACCTGCTGCAGGGCCGGACGGCGCTCGAGAACGTCGCCGCGCCCCTGCTGTACGCGCGCGGCAAGCAGTTCTGGAACCGCACCAGGCTCGCCACGCGGTCCCTCGAACGCGTCGGGCTGGGCGCACGCCTCGACACCCGGCCCGAGAAGCTCTCGGGCGGCGAGCAGCAGCGGGTCGCCATCGCCCGCGCGCTCGTGCGCGGGCCGCGCGTCATCCTCGCCGACGAGCCCACGGGCGCGCTCGACGTCGAGACCGGGCAGGCGATCATGACCCTCCTGGACGACGCCGCGAGCGAGACCGGGGCTGCCCTGGTGACCATCACGCACGACCTGGCGATCGCGGCGCGCGCCGACCGCCAGTTCCGGCTGGCCGACGGCGTGCTGGTGCCCATCCACCTCGACGCTCCCGCGGCCGTGGCCGAGTCAACGCCGATGTCCGAGTCCGAGTCCGAGTCTGCTGGGATTCCCGCATGACCGGCGTCGTGGGCGCGATCGTCGAGGCCTGGGACGAGCTGCGGATCCACCGGGTCCGCGTGCTGCTCGCGCTGGTCGGCGTCGCCTGCGCCGTCACCGCGATCACCGGTATCACGGCCGCCGTGACGATGTTCGGCCAGGCCATGCAGGAGCAGAACGAGCGCATGTCGGGCCGCGACACCACGCTGGAGGCCTGGTCGATGGGTCCGGCCGAGGCCGGGACGACGCCGGCCGAGGTGGACGCGATCGTCGACGCCGTGGCCGAGCGGCACAAGATCTCGTACCACTCCGTGCGCGCGACCACCGACCTCGCGGTACGCGGCGGGGAGAGCGGGACCTACGTCGAGTGGTCGGCCGTCGACGTCGACAGCGGGATCATCACCCGTCAGGACCTCGAGGCGGGCCGCTGGTTCACCGAGTCCGACGCCGAGCGGCTGGCCCCCGTGCTCGTGGTGAACCAAGCCTTCCTGGACGCCTACGCCGACGGCGCCCCCGTGACCACGCACCCGAAGGTGGTGCTCGAGGGCGAGTCGCCCGTGGCCGCCACCGTGATCGGCGTGGTGCCCGTGCAGTGGAACGACGAGGGACCGCGCGCCCTGATGCTGTTCGACCAGGCGGTGCGCTGGTTCCCCGACCGGGTGATGGCCGACAGCTACCGGTTCTGGGTCCCGCCGGAGCTCGCCGACCGGTTCGCCGAGGTGCTGCCCCGCGACCTGGCGGCGGCGGGCGTCCCGTTCGACGTGCAGAAGCCGATGGCGGACGCGCTGGTGGTCGACCGCGTGCTGCAGTACCTGGTGCTCGGGGTCGGCGGGTTCGCGCTGCTCCTGGGCGGGCTCGGGCTGCTCAACATCGCGCTGGTCACCGTGCGCTACCGCATCCGGGAGATCGGCATCCGGCGGTCCTTCGGGGCCACCAGCGGGCGGGTGTTCTTCGGCGTGCTCATGGAGTCGGTGGTCGCCACCACCGTGGCGGGTGTGGTCGGCGTGGTGATCGCGGTGGCCGTGATCAAGAACATCCCGATCGACCGCATCTTCGGCCGGCCGCTCGACGACCTGCCGGGCTTCCCGTTCGACGCCGCCCTGGTCGGCATGGCGTGCGCCGTCGGGATCGGGGCGCTGGCCGGCCTGATCCCGGCGATCTACGCGGTGCGGGTCAAGGTGATCGACGCGATCCGCTACTAGAGCTCGTAGGTCGCCACGACCGGGGCGTGGTCGCTCCAGCGCTCGGCGTAGGTGGGCGCCCGGTCGACCTCGACCTTGCGGCAGGCGCCCGCGAGGGCCGGGTTGGCGAGCTGGTAGTCGATGCGCCAGCCGGAGTCGTTGTCGAACGCCGCGCCGCGCCACGACCACCACGTGTACGGGCCGGGGCCGTCACCCGCGTGGGAGCGGCCCAGGTCCGTCCACCGGTGCTCATCGAGCCAGCGGGTCACGTACGCTCGCTCCTCGGGGAGGAAGCCGGCGCTTTTCTGGTTGCCCTTCCAGTTCTTGATGTCCACGTTCTGGTGGGCGATGTTGAGGTCGCCCGCCACGACCGCCGGGACCTGCGCCGCGGAGAGCTCGGCGAGCCGCGCCGTCACCTTCTCCAGGTAGGCGTACTTGGCCACCATCGTGTGCTCCTGGCCCGGGTTGGTGGACCCGGAGTGCAGGTAGGCGGAGACGGCCGTGAGCGTGCCGCCGTCGGGCAGGCGCACGTCGGCCTCGACCCAGCGGCCGGTGTCGGCGCCGGTCTCCGCGGCGCCGTCGGGCCCGTGGGTCGCGAGCCCCGTGCGGACGTCGCCGAGCGGCAGCCGGGACGCGACGAGCACCCCGGCGCGGCCCTTGACCTCGCTCTCCGCGTGCGCGACGTGCCAGCCGTCGAGCACCTCACGGACCAGCTTGTCGGGCGCCCGCACCTCCTGCAGCAGCAGGACGTCCGGCGTGCGGGTGGCGATCCAGGACTCGATGCCGCGGCGGACGGCGGCACGGATCCCGTTGACATTGGCGGTGGCGACGATCAGGGGCACCGGGAGAGCCTAACGGCCACCTCTGACAGAGGCGGATCACGCGCCCCGCCGGCGTCTGCTCATCGGCGAACTCTTGCTCGGCCATCCGGCATGCAATATATTGGATGCCGGATGCGTTACGCGGGGGGAACGAAGACACCAGGTCTTCGACCAAGCAGGACCGATCCCAGAGAGAGGGCATCATGAACACCACCGCCACGAAGCAGACCATCGTCCTGGTCCACGGCGCCTACGCCGACTCGTCGAGCTGGAACGGCTCGATCACGGCACTTCGCCAGGCCGGCCACCGCGTGATCACGGTCGCCAACCCGCTCCGCGAGCTGGAGCAGGACGCGCAGTACCTGCGTGACGTGCTCGCGACGATCGACGGACCCGTCGTCATCGCCGGCCACTCCTACGGCGGGCACGTGATGAGCCACGCGGCCGAGGGCAACCCGAACGTGACCGCCCTGGTCTACGTCGCAAGCTTCCTCGCGGAGCCCGGTGAGAGCCTGGTCGACCTCGTCGAGAAGTTCCCCGGGGCCAGGCTCGGCGGCGCGGCGCAGCCGTTCCCGTACACCACGCCCGAGGGCACGACGGCCACGGAGCTCTACATCGACCCCGCGCAGTTCCACGAGCTGTTCGCGGGTGACGTCGACGCGACCACGGCGGAGCACATGGCCGCCACGCAGCGTCCGCTCGGGCTCGCCGCCTTCGAGGCGCCGGCCAGTACCGCCGCCTGGAAGTCGATCCCGTCGTGGGTGCTCTCGGCGACGAAGGACCTCGCCGTCCCCGCGGAGCTCTCGCGCTTCATGGCCGAGCGCGCGGGCGCCACGCTCGTCGAGGTCGACGCCTCGCACGCCGTGACGGTCTCCCAGCCGGAGTCCGTGACGGACGTGATCCTCGAGGCCGCGCGGACCACCGCCCGCTGAACCCGTTCCGCCGCGCACCATGCGGTGCGCGGCGAGCACGGAGAACGAGCACCCGCATGGACACGATCATCCCCTTCGGCATCCCGCTCTGGGCCGAGCTCGCGGCGGTGGCACTGGGCGCGCTCCAGGGCGCGCTGTTCGCCGGCGCGTTCACCGACCGCCGCATCGACGTGCTGGGCACGGTGCTCGTCGGCATCGGGGTGGCGCTCGGCGGCAGCCTGCTGCGCGACATCCTGCTCGGCGAGCCGCCCGTGGTGATCTACGGGCCCTGGTACGTGCTCGTCGCGGCTGTCGCGGCCCTGGTCGGGCTGTCGCTGCGGCGGCTGTTCGACCGCCTCGACCCCGTCATCATCCCGCTGGACGCCGTCGTCATCGGCCTGTTCGGCGCGATCGGCACCTCGAAGGCCCTCGCCCTCGGGGTGCCTGCCGTCCCGGCGGTGTTCGTCGGCGCGGCGGCGGCCGTCGGCGGCTCCGTGCTCCGCGACGTGACCCTCAACCTCCCGGTCGCCCTGCTGCACGTCGGGTCGCTCTACGCGGTCGCTGCCGCGAGCGGCGCCGCACTGCTCGTGGCGCTCGTGGCGCTCGGGGTCCCCGCGCTCTGGGCCGCCGTCGCCGCCGTGGTGCTCACCGCTCTGGTGCGGCTGCTCGCCGTGCGTTACGACTGGAGGTTCCCCGAGCAGCAGGCCCTGGTCGTGCGACGCCGGCCGCGCTGAGCCTCCTACGCGGCGTCGTGCGCGGCCTGCAGCGCGGCGACGTCGATCTTGCCCATCGTCAGCATCGCGTTCATCGTGGCGATCTCGGCCGGCGTCGCGTACGAGCCGCTGAGCCGTTCGAGCTCCTTGGGGATCACCTGCCACGACACCCCGAACTTGTCCTTGCACCAGCCGCAGGCACCGGGTTCGCCGCCGTCGGCGGTCAGCACGTCCCAGTAGTGGTCGACCTCGTCCTGCCCCTCGACGGACAGGTAGAACGAGAACGCCTCGTCGAGCGTGAAGTGCGGTCCGGCGTTCAGCCCGATCACAGGCTGGCCCGCCACCGTGAACTCCACGACGAAGTCCGTGCCCGCCTCGGCACCCGGAGCGTTCTCCGGCGCCTTGACCACCCGCTCGACCGACGAGCCCGGGATGTGCTCGGCGTAGAACGCGGCCGCCTCGCCCGCCCTGTTGTTCCCGAACCAGAGATGGGTCCGCACACTCACCATGATGTCCTCCTGAGTCGGTCGGGGCCGTCCTCGGCCCCAGCATCAACTCTTCAGACGCCGCGGCAACCCGCAACTCATCGCCGCGGGCAGCCCGGGTCGCCGAGAACAGCGGTTGCTGCCAGTGAGCGGGCCCGCCTGGCAGCAACCGCTGTGGTCAACCCGAGCTCAGGCCAGCGAGCGCTCCGCCGACTCCACCACGTTCGCCAGCAGCATCGCCCGCGTCATGGGACCGACGCCGCCCGGGTTGGGCGACACCCAGCCCGCGATCTCGGCGGCCTCGGGCGAGACGTCGCCGACGACCCGCGACTTGCCCGTCTCCGGGTTGATCTCGCGGGAGACGCCGACGTCGATGAGCACGGCGCCCGGCTTGACCATGTCACCGGACACGATGCCCTTGACGCCCGCGGCGGCCACGACGACGTCGGCCCGCCGGACCAGGGCGGCGAGGTCCTGCGTGCCGGTGTGCGTCAGGGTGACCGTCGCGTTGACGGCGCGCCGCGTGAGCAGCAGGCCGATCGGGCGGCCCACGGTGACGCCGCGGCCCAGCACCACGATCTCCTTGCCGGCGAGCTTGATGCCGTGCCGCTCCACCAGCTCGATGATGCCGCGCGGCGTGCAGGGCAGCGAGGACGTGATCTCCTCGTTGACCCGCAGCACCAGGCGCCCCAGGTTCGTGGGGTGCAGGCCGTCGGCGTCCTTGTCGGGGTCGACGAGCTCCAGCACGCGGTTGGTGTCGATGCCCTGGGGCAGCGGGAGCTGGACGATGTACCCGGTGCAGGCCGGGTCCTCGTTCAGCCGGCGTACCGCGGCCTCGATCTCCTCCTGCGTGGCCGTGGCCGGGAGGTCCTCCCGGATCGACGCGATGCCGACCTCGGCGCAGTCGCGGTGCTTGCCCGCCACGTACCACTGCGAGCCGGGGTCCTCGCCGACCAGCAGCGTGCCGAGCCCCGGCACGACGCCGCGCTCGCGCAGTGCCGTGACGCGGTCCTTGAGCTCCGCCTTGATCGCGGCGGCCGTGGCCTTCCCGTCCAGGATCTGTGCGGTCATCGGCTCAGAGCCCCGGGTAGAGCGGGAACGCGGCGGTGAGCTTCTCGACCCGCGCCGAGAGGGCGTCGACGTCGGTCGCGGCGCCGTCCTTCAGGGCCGTCGCGATGATGTCGGCGACCTCGGTGAACTCGGCGTCGCCGAACCCGCGGGTGGCGAGCGCCGGCGTGCCGATCCGCAGGCCCGAGGTGACGCGCGGGGGGCGCGGGTCGAACGGGACGGCGTTGCGGTTCACGGTGATCCCGGCGTCGTGCAGGAGGTCCTCGGCCTGCTGCCCGTCGAGCTGGGAGTTGCGCAGGTCCACGAGCACCAGGTGCACGTCGGTGCCGCCGGTGAGCACGGACGCTCCGGCCGCGGCGACGTCGGGCTGCGAGAGGCGCTCGGCGATGATCGACGCACCCCGCAGCGTGCGCTCCTGGCGGTCCTTGAAGGACTCGGTCGCGGCGACCTTGAACGAGACGGCCTTGGCGGCGATCACGTGCATGAGCGGGCCGCCCTGCTGGCCCGGGAACACCGCGGAGTCGATCTTCTTGGCGTACTCCTCCTTGGAGAGGATGAAGCCGGAGCGCGGCCCGCCGATCGTCTTGTGCACGGTCGAGGAGACGACGTCGGCGTACGGCACCGGGGACGGGTGCAGACCCGCCGCGACGAGACCGGCGAAGTGCGCCATGTCGACCCAGAGCTTGGCGCCGACCTCGTCCGCGACCTCGCGGAACGCGGCGAAGTCGAGGTGACGCGGGTACGCGGACCAGCCGGCGATGATGACGTCGGGGCGGTGCTCCAGCGCCTTCTTGCGCACCTCGTCCATCTCGATGCGGTAGGACTGCGGGTCCACGCCGTAGGCGCCGACGTCGTACAGCTTGCCGCTGAAGTTGATCCGCATGCCGTGCGTGAGGTGGCCGCCGTGGGCCAGCTCGAGGCCGAGGATCTTGTCGCCCGCGTTGATCAGGGCGTGCAGCACCGCGGCGTTGGCCTGGGCACCGGAGTGCGGCTGGACGTTGGCGTGCTCGGCGCCGAACAGGTCCTTGGCACGGGCGATCGCCAGGTTCTCGGCGATGTCCACCTGCTCGCAGCCGCCGTAGTAGCGGCGCCCCGGGTAGCCCTCGGCGTACTTGTTGGTCAGGACCGAGCCCTGGGCCTCCAGGACGGCGCGCGGCACGAAGTTCTCGGACGCGATCATCTCGAGCGTGTCGCGCTGGCGGGCCAGCTCACCGGTCAGGACGGCGGCGATCTCGGGGTCGAGCTCGGCGAGCGGGGTGGCGAGCGGGTCGGGGGTCGATGCGCTCATGGCTCCTCGATTCATGCGGGACGGGGAATGGTCGGACGGCGGTGGAGGGCACACGCGCCGCGACACGACTGGACCGGGCGTGCACCTCTCACAAGGTGACCCAGGGCCCAGGCGAACGACCCGTCGTCGGCATGACTCGTCGCTCCCCGGTGGTGATCCACCTGACGCCAGTCGCGACCCGAAGATCGTAGCAGCGGCGGCCGGAGCCCGTCCCGCGCGGCCACCACGCGCCCACCGTGCACCCGCCAGGCGTCCGGCCACCGGCCAGGAACCGCGGGATTGCAGCGAAAGTACCTGAGACCCTTTTGCGATTCACCCCGACGTCGCTACTGTGCGGCCATGCCCTCCCCCGTGTCACCGGACGCAGGCGTTCCGGAGCACCAGCCAGACCCGCGCCGCCGCTCCGGCCAGTTCGAGCCGGTCCAGCGCTCCAGCCAGTTCCAGCCCGTCCAGCGCTCCAGCCAGTTCCAGCCGCGGACCGGTCAGTTCCCGGCCCGGACCGGCGCGACCCCGCTGCCGCCCGGCCGGACCCAGCCGCCCGGCCCGGACGTGCCGTCCGGCGGGGGCGGCGTGGCCGACGGCAAGAAAGGCCGGCGCAAGGGCGGAGGTCGGCGGGACTGGATCTGGTCCGTCGTCGCCTTCCTCGTCGCCGCCGGCGTGATCGTCGCCGTGGGCGTGCACTTCTTCGGGCCCGACGGCACGGACGACGCCGCCGCCGCGTGGGCGGTCGACGCCTGTGCCGGACCCGACCCGTCGCCCTCGGCCACAGCAGGGGCCGACACCTACCGCCCCCTGCTGTGCGACGACCCCGACGCCACGGTCTCGATCCTCGAGATCCAGGACGCGGTGTCGCTGGCGCAGCTGCACTGCCCGGCCGGCACCGACGTCGTCTTCCAGAAGGACGGCCAGGCCGGCGGCGAGACGCAGGCGGTGTGCGCGCGCAACCTGGCCGACGACCACCCCGGGGACCCGGGCAAGGGCGGCGGACAGCTCGTGAGCGGCGACTGCGTGGACGGCAACGGCGGCGAGCTCGCCTGCTCGTCGGACGGCGCGCGCAAGGTCACGGCGCTCATCGTCAGCGGGATGGAGTGCCCCGAGGGCACCCAGGACAAGCTCGAGCTCGGGTACGACGCAGCCCGCAGCTTCGAGACGGTCTGCCTCGCCGGCTGAGCTCTGACCGGCGGCGTCATCCAGTGCTCACCCAGCCGAAACCAGCATTCATCGGGCATTGGCTAGATTTGCGACATGGGGCACCGGCGGCAGACTGTCTTCGAGCGTAACGTTCCGGCCAGGTCTGTCGTCGACCATGCCCTGGCCAGGACACGTCAAGCGGTGTTCTGGCAGGACGACCTGGGTGAGCCCGCGGCCTACCCTGCCCTGTCGGCCCGGGTGCGGGCCGACGTCGCCGTGGTCGGCGCCGGGTACGCCGGGCTGTGGGCGGCGCTGCGGGCCAGGCAGCGCCATCCCGGCGCGCGCGTGGTGCTGATCGAGGGCAGGTCCGTCGGCTGGGCCGCGTCGGGCCGCGGCCCCGGGTTCTGCGGGGCACGCCTCACGCACGGCGGACGGCCCGACGCCGACGAGCGCGCCGCGCTGACCCGGCTCGGCCAGGAGCACCTGGCGGCCGTCGGCTCCGCCGTGGCCGAGCTGGGCCTGGACTGCCCGTGGGAGCGCACCGGCGTGGTCGACCTGGCCGTGGAGCCCCACCAGATCGACTGGCTGCAGGACGCAGCGGGCGCCGCCGCCCGGGCCGGCGCACCGCACACCCTGCTCGACCGGGCCAAGGTGCGCGCCGAGATCGCCAGCCCCACCTACGAGGCCGGCCTGGTCCGCCCCGACGCCGTCGCGCTCACGCACCCCGCGCGGCTGGCCGCCGAGCTGGCGCGGGCGGCGAGCGCGCTCGGCGTCGAGATCTTCGAGCACACGCGGGTGACCCGGCTGGTGCCGCCGGGCCGGGGCGCGCACGGCGACGTCGTCCTGCGCACCACCTCGCCCGCGGGCGAGGCCGCCGTGCGGGCGGACCGCGTGGTGCTCGGGACGGGCGCGTTCCCGGCCCTGCTGCGGCGCTACCGCCGGCACACCGTGCCGGTGTACGACTACGCGATAGCGACGGAGCCGCTGTCCGCCGAGCTGCTGGGCGCCATCGGCTGGCGCGGCCGGCAGGGGCTGCGGGACCTGGCCCACCGGGCCCACCGCTACCGGCTCACGGCCGACGACCGGATCGTGTTCGGCGGGCACGACGCCGTCTACCACTACGGCGGCCGCGTGCGCCGCGCGTACGAGAACCGGCCGGAGGCCTCCCGGCGTCTCGCCGAGCACCTGCTGACGACGTTCCCCCAGCTCGAGGGCGTCCGCCTCACGCACCGCTGGGCCGGCGCGGCCGGCGTCACCACCGGTTGCGGCCCGTTCCTCGGTCAGGCCGCAGGCGGCCGCGTGCAGCACGTGGCGGGGTTCGCCGGACTCGGCGTCGTCGCGACGCACTTCGCGGCGGAGGTGGCGCTGGACCGGTTCGACGTGCTCGACGGCGCCGCGGAGACCGAGCGCTCCGCGCTCCGCACCCTGCGGCAGGTCCCGGCCCCGTTCCCGCCGGAACCGGTCACGGCGGCCGGGCTCCGCGCCGTGGGCCGGTCGCTGGACGGCGCCGACCACGGCCACGGACGCCGCGACGTGCTGCTCCGGTCCCTGGACGCGCTTGGCCTGGGCCGCGATACCTGATTGGCTGCGGCGAACACCCGACGTCGAAGGAGCACGAAGTGGCCAAGCCCCCGGTCCCCGAGCACATCGCGAAGGTCCTCGAACGCCCGAACCACGCGGTCATGGCGACCGTCCGGCCCGACGGCGCGCCCGTGTCGGTGGCCACCTGGTACCTGTACGAGGACGGCCGGGTGCTGCTGAACCTCGACGGCACGCGCAAGCGCCTGGACCACCTGCGGATGGACCCGCGCGTGTCCCTCACGGTGCTGGACTCCGAGAACTGGTACCGGCACGTGAGCCTCCAGGGCCGCGTGACTATCACGCCCGACGAGGGCCTGGCCGGCATCGACCGGCTCTCCGTCCACTACGGCGGCAAGCCCTACCCGAACCGCGAGAACCCGCGGTTCGACGCGTGGATGGAGATCGAGTCCTTCCACGCGTGGGGCTTCTGACCTACTTCTCCTGCGGCACGGGCTGCGTGCCCGCGGCGCCGAGCACACGGCGCAGGTAGGTGTAGGTCAGGTCGCCCGCGGACTTGTCGTACTGCTCCTCGTACCCGTGCTTGGTGTACAGCGCGAGGTTCTGCTTGGAGTCCTTGCCGGTGAAGACCCAGATCTCCGTGGTCTGCTCCGGCAGGTAAGGGAGCACGGCGAACAGCATCTCGGTGCCGATGCCGCGGGCCTGCTTGTCCGGGGCCACGGCGAGGCGGCCGAGGGTCGCCTTCTCGCCCTCGATCTCGACGCGCACCGAGCCGATCATCCGGTGGCCCTCCCACGCGCCGATCGTCACCACGTCGTCCCGCGCCAGGTCCTCGCGCAGCTCGGCGAGCGTCTGGGTCAGCGGGGGGATGTTCGGGTCGTCGTACAGCTGGGCCTCGGTGACGAACGCGGCACGGCGCAGCGTGAGGAGCTCGCCCGCATGGTCGTCCTCGACCAGGGCGATCGTCGTGGTGGAGTTGCTCATGGGTCCATGGTGGCAGAGGTGACACGCCCCGGTCGACGGCGACCACGGTCCGGTCGGGCGTGTCGGTGACCCGGCGTAGGTTCGGGGGCATGGAGCACATCGAGGTGCGGCCCGCCCTCGGGCGGTACGACGACTTCTACGAGGTGGTCGGCGTCAAGAAGCCGGGCGGCAAGGGCTGCTGGTGCATGGCCTACCGGGACAGCCGCGTCGCGCAGGAGGACCGCCCCGGTTACATGCGGGACCAGTGCGCCACCGAGCCCGGCCCCGGCGTCCTGGTGTACGTGGACGACGTCGTCGCGGGCTGGTGCTCGGTCGCGCCCCGCTCCACGTACCGGCGGCTCATGAACACGCGCACCATCCCGTTCGTCGACGACCGCGACGCCTGGGTGGCGGTGTGCTTCGTGGTCCGCGCGGGGTTCCGGAGACGTGGGCTGATGCACCACCTCCTGGCCGGGGCCGTCGAGCACGCCCGGGCCCACGGCGCCGAGGTGGTCGAGGGGTACCCGGTCGACGCCGGCGCGGAGCGGGTCGACGTGATCAGCGGGTACGTCGGCACGGTGCGCATGTTCGAGGCGGCGGGCTTCGAGCGGGCGGCCGAGACCGGCGGCGTGAGCGGCGGCCGACGGCGCTGGGTGATGCGCCGCGAGCTCTCACGGGACGACATCCCGCCGGTCGCCGCGCCGGGTTAGCCTGACCGCGTGAACGACGCGACCGCTGCCACCCACTGGATCCTGACCCTGTCCTGCCCGGACCAGCCGGGAATCGTGCACGCGGTGGCCGGGATGCTCGCGGAGCACGGCGGCAACATCACGGAGTCGCAGCAGTTCGGCGACCCGGCGTCGGGCCTCTTCTTCATGCGCGTACAGGTCGAGTCGACGGCGTCGCGCGACGAGCTCACCGCCGCGATGACGCAGGTGGCGGGCCGGTTCCAGATGACGTGGACGCTCGACGTCGTGGGCCGGCGGATCCGCACGCTCGTCATGGTCTCCAAGGCCGCGCACTGCCTCGTGGACCTGCTGTACCGGGAGCGGTCGCAGCGCATGCCGATCGACGTGGTCGGCGTGGTGGGCAACCACCGCGACCTGGAGGACATCGCCGCGTTCTACGGCAAGCCGTTCCACCACGTGCCCGTCACCAAGGACACCAAGGCCGAGGCGGAGGCCACGCTGCGCGGCCTGGTCAAGGAGACCGACGCCGAGCTCGTGGTGCTGGCCCGGTACATGCAGATCCTGTCCGACGAGCTGTGCCGCGACCTCAGCGGGCAGGTCATCAACATCCACCACTCGTTCCTGCCGTCGTTCAAGGGCGCGGGGCCGTACCGGCAGGCGCACGACCGCGGCGTCAAGATCATCGGCGCCACGTCGCACTACGTGACCGGCGACCTCGACGAGGGCCCGATCATCGAGCAGGACGTCGAGCGCGTGGACCACTCCCGCACGGTCGAGGACCTGGTGGGCATCGGCGAGGACGTCGAGCGCCGCACCCTGGCCCGCGCCGTCCGCTGGCACGCGGAGCGCCGGGTGCTGCTGGACGGCCGCCGCACGGTCGTCTTCCGCTGACCGGGCGGCGGCCGTCCCGTCAGCCCTTGACCGCGCCCGCCAAGGCGAAGGCCGAGCCCGAGATGCGGGTGACCAGCACGTACAGGCCGAGCACTGGCGCGGCGTACAGCAGCGAGTACGCGGCGAGCTGTCCGTAGGCGACCGACCCGTACTGGCCGAAGAACGCGAAGATGCTCACGGCCGCCGGCTGCTTCTCCGGGGAGAGCAGCAGCACGAACGGGACGAAGAAGTTCCCCCACGCCTGCACGAACACGAAGATGAACACCACCGCGATGCCCGGCCGCATGAGCGGCAGCACCACGCGGCGCAGCGCCTGCATCGCGGACGCCCCCTCGGTCCACGCCGCCTCCTCCAGCGAGATCGGCACCGAGTCCATGAAGTTCTTGGTCATCCAGATCGCCATGGGCAGCGACGTCGCCGCCATGAAGAAGATGGTTCCCGGCAGCGAGTCGAGCAGGTTGAGCTGCACGAACAGCGCGTACACGGGGACCATGATCGCCGTGATCGGCAGGCAGGTGCCGAACAGCACCGAGTACAGGAAGTACTTGCCGAATCGCATGCGGTACCGCGACAAGGGGTAGGCCGCGAGCACCGCGACCACCACCGTGATGGCCCCCGACCCCGCGGACAGCACGAACGCGTTCCACAGCGGCAGCCAGGTGAGCTCCGGCGTCATGATCGCCGCGAAGTTCGCGGTGGTCACGGCGTCGGGCAGCCCGAAGGAGAGCGTGGCCTGGGCGTCGAACGACGCGACCACCACCCACGCCATCGGGAGCACGAAGCACAGGGCGATCACCAGCAGCACCACGTTGGCGGCCACCTTGGTCGCCGTGCCGCGGGGCGCGGCCAGCGTGCCGAGGCCGCTCCGGGCCGGCGCGGCGGGCCTCGTCATCGTGTCCGTCATCAGTCCACCTCCGGTCGGAGCGCGCGGATGTAGATCACGGAGAAGATCCCGCCCACGATGATCATCACGGTCGCGATGGCCGTGCCGTAGCCGACCTGCGCGAACTTGAACGCCTCCTGGTAGGCCAGGATCGGCAGGGTCGAGCTGTCGGTGCCGGGTCCGCCGCCCGTCATCACGTAGATGAGCGTGAACACGGACAGGGTCTGCAGCGTGGTGAGCATCAGGTTGGTCGAGATGCTCCGCCTGATGACCGGGAGAGTCACCCAGGCGAGCCGCTGCAGCCCGTTGGCGCCGTCGAGCTGGGCGGCCTCGGTGAGCTCGGGCGGTACCTCCGCGAGCGCGGCCGAGTAGACCATCATCGAGAAGGCCGTGCCGCGCCAGATGTTGGCGAGGATCACCGCGAGCATCGGGGTGGAGTAGAGCCAGTCCGGCCCCGTGATCCCGATGCCGCCGAGCAGCGTGTTGAGCGTGCCCTCGGAGTGGAAGAACGCGTACGCGGCGAACGCCGCGACGATCTCGGGCAGCACCCACGCGGCCACGACGACCGTCGAGGCGATCGAGCGCACCGGCTTGACCGCCGAGCGGAGCAGGCCGGCCAGGGCGATGCCCATGACGTTCTGCCCCACCACGGCGGAGAGGAACACGAACACGACGGTGAGCCACAGCGACTTGGGGAAGTCGGGGTCGCCGATCAGCGCCACGTAGTTGTCGAACCCGATCCACTCCGGGTTCAGGGCGGTGGGCCCGGTGAGCGCGGTGTTCGTGAACGAGCCGTAGAACGACCAGATCACGGGGCCGAGCATGAAGAGCGCGAGCAGGACGACGGCGGGCGCGAGCGGAACCACCCGCGCCACGCCGCGGGACGAGACGGCCATCAGGTCAGCCCTGGACCGTGTTCTCTTCGCCGACGATGCCCGTCACCGCTTCGTCGTACGCAGCCGCCGCCTCCTCCGGTGTCTGCTGGCCGGTCATCACGGCCTCCATCGCGACCATGATCTCGTTGGAGACCTTCGGGTAGTCCGACGTCGCGGGCCGGAAGTTGGTCACGTCGACGAGGCCGGTGAAGAACTCGGTGGTCGGGTTCGTCGCGGTGTACTCCGGGTCCTCGGCGACGTCCGTCCGCACCGCGATCTGGCTGTTCGCGACATCGAACCAGAGGGAGTTTTCGCGGTTCAGCGCCATCGAGATGAACTCGAACGCGGCGTCCGGGTTCTTGGAGCCGGAGCCCATCGCGAGGGTCCAGCCGCCCGACATGCTCACGGCGCCCGGGTCGGCGCCGTCCTGGGTGGGCATCGGGGCGGTGCCCATCTTCTCGGACCACTCGGGCCACGGCGCGACGCCGGACTCGAGCCAGTTGCCCGCCACCCACGAGCCGTCGAGCGCGATGCCGACCTTGCCCTCGGGCAGCCACTCGGCCTGCACGGTGTTGCCGATGTTGGTGTCGAGCGCCTGCTGCGGCGTCGGCGCGAGCCCCTCGGTGAACACGGTGGTGATGAAGTCGAGGCTGTCGACGAAGCCCTGGGAGCCGAGCACCCACTTGCCGTCCTCGTAGAGGGTGTCGCCGGTGCCGTACAGCAGCATCTCGAAGCCCTGCATCACCGCGGCCTCGCCCTGGGGCTTGCCGGAGTACATGTTGAACGGGACCACGTCGGGGTCGGACTCCTTGATGGCCCGGGCCGCCTCCAGCAGCTCGTCCCACGACTTCGGCGCCCAGTCCTCGGGCAGGCCCGCCTTGGCGAGCACGTCCTTGTTGAACCAGAGACCGCGCGTGTCGGTGCCCATGGAGACGCCGTAGGTCTTGCCGTCGTCGCCCGCGCCCGCCTCCTTGGCGCTGTCGACGAACTGGTCCCACTCGTCCCACTCGGCCAGGTAGTCGTCCAGCGGCGCCAGGTACCCGGCCTCGACGTCGGACTTGATCATGTACGTGTCCTCGTACATGACGTCCGGCGCGGTGCTGGGCGACCGGTTCATCAGGGCGAGCTTGGTGAAGTAGTCGTTCTGCTGCGCCTCGATGGGCACCAGCTCGACGGTGATGCCGGGGTTGGCCTTCTCGTAGTCGGCCTTGACGTCCTTGAACAGCTCGTCGGCCTGCGTGAAGTTGCCGAACTTCTGGTAGGCCACCTTGATCGTGGAGGAGTCCGAGCCGCCTCCGCCGGAGCCGCAGGCACCGAGCGAGAGGGCGAGTGCCGCTGCAGTGACGGGTGCGATGAGGAATCGTGCCGTGCGCATGAAGCTCCCTTGCGTCGTGCGAACCCGGCAACGCCGCCGGGCCAACTGACGCACACGATTCACCCCTGGCGGGCCCGAGTCAAGGGACTCCGCCGAAGAGATGTCAGCGCTGTCACCGACCGCTGCCGAGAGGAGGCGCTGAGCAGCCGCTCACCAGGCGGGCGACGACCGTGACTTCAGGCGTCACGGTCGCCGCCCGCCTGGTGAGCGGCTGCTCAGTGGTCGGTCAGCGGCCCCGGGGGTCCGTCAGGACCGCCACCGTGCGGGGCGGCACCGTGACGGTGCCCGTCGCGGCGTCCCAGCCGGTCGCCCGCACCACCGGGTCCGCACCCCGCGCCTGGACGCGGGACAGCGCGTAGTCCCGCCCCGCCAGCTCGGGCACCGCGACGGCCGCCTCGTCCGGCGACGCGTTGAACACCACCAGCACGCCGTCCAGCTTCCGGTCGACGTCGGTCCGGCCCGCGCGGTCGTCGACCGACATGGTGATCACGCCGGGCACGGCGTCCGGCCCGGAACCGGGGAACGTCACCTTCTGCTGGATCAGCTCGGCCGAGCCCAGGCGGAACAGCTCGGTCGAGTGCCGCAGCTCCAGCAGCTCGCGCGCCTGGGCCGCGGAGAACCCGATGTCGTCGGCGTCCGGCTTGAGCGCCGCGTCGGCGAGCAGGGGCCGCTGGTACGGCCACTTGTCCTCGTTGTCGGCCGCCATCGGCAGACCCCGGCCGAACCCGTTGTCCTGCCCCGACCAGTCGATCGTGTTGAACCAGTCGCCGGAGTCGAACGAGTTGCGGTCCAAGGACTTGGAGCGCAGCAGGTCGGTGCCCGCGTGCCAGAACGAGGGCGACTGCGACAGCGCCGCCGTGGCCAGCGAGACCGTGTTCATCCGCACGCGGTCCGCCATCGGAGTGTCCGCCGGCAGCTTGAGCGCGAGCAGGTCGAACAGCGTCTCGTTGTCGTGCGCGTCCACGTACGTGACGACCTCCTCGGGCGAGTCGGCGTAGCCCGCGGGCGCGCCCCGGTAGTCCAGCTCGTCGCCCCGGACCCGCTCCCCGGACGAGGTGGTGACCTCGTAGGCGCGCAGGTTGCCGGCCAGCCCGAGCTTGACCCGGTCGGTCTGGTGCGCCAGGTCGGCCGCCTCGTCGGCGCCGCCGTCGTTGACCGACGCCGGGTCCTCCAGCCGGGCCTCGTTGCCGTTCGGGTCGGTGAACAGGCCGGTGCCGAAGCCCTGCGTGAACAGGGACGACCCGTCCACGGGCGAGCCGCCGTGCACGGCGTCGCGCAGCCGGTCGCTGAACGTGCCGATCCCCGTGCCGCCGAGCTGGCCCTGCGTGGCCTGCTCGAACCGGGCGTTGCCCGCGACCTCGCCGAAGTCCCAGCCCTCGCCGTACAGGTACACGCTCTTGCCGTCCACCCCGTCGCGCCGCAGCGTGAGCCCGTCGAGCCCCGCCCGCACGGCCTCCATGTTCGCGCGGGAGTGGTGCCCCATGAGGTCGAACCGGAACCCGTCCACGTGGTAGTCGCGGGCCCAGGTGACCACGGAGTCCACCATCAGCTTCTGGGCCATGGCGTGCTCGGTGGCGACGTTCTGGCAGCAGGTGCTCGTCTCGACGGCGCCGGTGGTCGCGTTCTGGCGGTGGTAGTAGCCCGGCACCACGCGGTCCAGCACCGACCTCGGGTCCTGGCCCGACGCCGCCGTGTGGTTGAACACCTGGTCCAGCACCACCTGGAGCCCGGCACCGTGCAGGTTGCCGACCATGGAGCGGAACTCGGCCACGCGTGCCCCGCCGTCGGCCTCGACCGCGTAGGAACCTTCCGGCGCCATGAAGTGGTACGGGTCGTAGCCCCAGTTGAAGGCGTCGCGCCCCTGCACCTCGGCGACGGCGGCCTGCTGCTCCGTGCCGTCGGGCGCGAGGCCGGACAGGTCGCCCGTGGTGGCCTGGTCGGCGCGGTTCTCGGGGATCGTCGCGATGTCGAACGTGGGCAGCAGGTGGACGGTCGTGAGCCCGGCGTCGGCCAGCGAGCGCAGGTGCTTCATGCCGTCCGAGCCCTTGACCCCGAACGCGCCGTAGGTGCCGCGCAGGCGGGCGGGCACGGTCTCGTCGGAGCTGGAGAAGTCACGCACGTGCAGCTCGTAGATCGTCTGGTCCACGGCCCGCTCCACCCGCGGCGCGGGCGTGGTGCGCCACACCTTGGGCCGCCAGGCGGCGGCGTCGAGGTCGACGGCGACCGAGTGGGTCGAGTCGAGCGTGAGGCCCACCGAGTAGGGGTCGGTCACGACGTTGGTCTCGACCTGGCCGGTGCTCGGCACGTACACCTCGACGGCGTAGCGGTACCGGGTGCCCTGCCAGTCGAGCCGGCGGTCGGTACGACCGCCGTCGAGCGTCCAGGCGCCGTCCTGCTGCCGGGTCATGGCGAAGGTGCGCGGCGCGGCGTCCAGCGCCGTGCCCGCGGGCCAGGCCTGCAGCGTCACGGCGCGGGCGGTGGGGGCCCACAGCGCGAAGGAGGCGTTCCTGCTGCCGTTCCACGTCACGCCGAGGGTACGGTCGGTCGCGAACAGGTCGTCCAGCACGCCGGGAATCTGCACGCCGGTCACGGCGGTCAGGGTCTCGCCGTCGTGCCGGGTCAGGCGCAGCGCCCCCGTCAGGGCCGACGTCGCCGCGGCCCGGCTCAGGCCCTCGGCCTCCAGGGCGAGGTACCCGGCCAGGTGGGGGAAGTCCTCGGCCACGTCGGCGGGCACGTCGCCCGTGCCGCCGGCCGGGACCAGCGGGTAGGACGCCGCCTCCGTCTCCAGCGCCCAGGTGTCGCCGGAACCGAAGTCGTCCGCCGGGACCAGGACGAGGCCCTGGCCGACCCAGTGCGCGGCCTGCTGCCCCTCCCCCGGGGTGCCGGGCGTACCGACCTGGACGGAGGGCACCTTGGTCTCCGGGTCCCAGGTGAAGGTGACGGGCCCGCCGCCGGTGGAGTAGGCGACGTTGGCGCCGTCCCGCACGCCGTCGGCCCCGTAGTTCTCGGCCCAGGAGCCGTTGACGGCCACCTTGAACTCGTGGGACCCGGCAGGCAGCTCGAACATGCCGGTGTACGTGCCGTCGTCCGCGAGCGTGAGGCGCGCGGCCTCGCAGTCCGGGGTCCAGTCGCCGGCGCAGCCCATCTCGCTGTTGTGCGAGCCGGGCACGGTGACCAGGTCGATGTCGGGGTCGGTGGGGTCGTCGACGACGCCGCTGACGTCCACGCCCACCGACGCGTACGAGCTGGCGGCGGACCGGTCGCCGTCGGCGTCCCGCGTGACCGCGCGGTACTCGACCAGCGTGCCCTCGGGCAGGTCGGCGCCGTTCGCCGACACGTCGTGGAAGACGCGTGGGGAGGTGTCCTCGGCGGTGCCCAGGTGGTGCCACTCGTCGGTGCCGACGGCGCGCCAGGCGAAGGAGGTCTCCGCCCAGGCGTCGGCGACCCCGGCCGCCACGGGGGCCACCCCGGTCACTGCGGCGCCCGGCCGGGCGCTCGTCCCGGGGACGACGGCGGCGACGCCGGCCGAGTCGGCGACCACGGTCCGGTCCGCGACCAGCACGACCGCGGAGCGGGCCGGGACGGTGAGCGTCACCGCGCCGTCGGCGTCGGCCGTGACCGTCGCGTCGGTGCCGTAGAGCGGCGCGTAGGCGGCACCCGGGGTGAGCGTGTCGAACGTGACCGTGCGCTGCTGCGCGGCGTTGTTCGCGGCGACGAGGTGCTCGACCTTCTCCTCGCGGTCGACGCGGGAGAAGGCGTAGACGCCCGCGCCGTCCTCCGCGTAGCGCTCGACCTGGGCGCCGGTCGCCAGGGCCGGGTGCTCCTCGCGCAGGTCGGCCAGGGCGGCGATGTGCTCGTAGAGCGGCGCGTCGGTGCCGTAGCGGTCCACGCTGCCGGCCTGCTCGCCGGTCACCAGGGGCTGGTCGGCGTACTCGTCGACCTGCGTGGCGAAGAGGGTCTGGCGGGCGTCCTTGTCGCCCCCGGTGCCCGCGAAGCCCTGCTCGTCGCCGTAGTAGACGACGGGCTGGCCGCGGGTCAGGTACATGAGTTCGTGCGCCAGCTCGTCGCGCTCCAGCGGGTTCTCGGCGCCCGCCAGCATGTAGCCGACGCGGCCCATGTCGTGGTTGCCGAGGAACGTCGGCAGAGCGGACGGGCTGCTGTGCGGCGTGGTGTAGAGGTCGTCGGAGGCGTACAGGTCCGCGAGCCGCTGCGCGCTGTTGCCGCTGGCGTAGCTGGTGGCGGCGGACTGGAACGAGAAGTCGAGCACGGAGCTCATGTCGGTGCGGCGCACGTACGGGGACGTCTTGGCGGCGTCGGCGTCGTACACCTCGCCGAAGGTGAAGAACTCGTCCTTGCCCCGGTCCCGGGCGTATTCGGCGATCTCGGTGGACCACTCCTCCCAGAACTCGAAGTTCACGTGCTTGACCGTGTCGATGCGGAACCCGTCGATGCCCAGGTCGATCCACGCCTTGTAGATCTCCTCGAAGCCGTCCACCACGGTGGGGTGCTCGGTCATGAGGTCGTCCAGGCCGCTGAAGTCGCCGTACGTGACCGACTCGCCCTCCCACGTCGAGTTGCCGCGGTTGTGGTACAGCGTGGGGTCGTTGAGCCAGGCCGGGACCTTGACGTCCTGGTCGGCCGGGTCGACGACGGGCGTGTACGGGAAGCTCGTGGCCGCGTCGAGCGCGGGGAAGTCGCCCGTGCCGGCGTGGTCGGCGGGGTCGAACGGGTTGCCGGCGGCATCCGTGTACGGGGCGGTGGCCTGGTCCACGTAGTCGTAGGTGCCCTCGGCGTAGTCGACGACGTCGGCCGTGTGGTTGGTGATGATGTCGAAGTAGACCTTGAGCCCGCGCGCGTGGGCGTCGTCGATCAGCGCCTCGAGCTCGGCGTTGGTGCCCAGGTGCGGGTCGATCCGCGTGAAGTCGGTGATCCAGTAGCCGTGGTACCCGGCGCTGACGTCGCTGCCCGAGCCCTGCACCGGGCGGTTGAGGAAGCTCGGGGTGAGCCAGATGGCGGTGGTGCCCAGGTCCTCGATGTAGTCGAGGTTCTGCCGCAGGCCCGCGAGGTCGCCGCCCTGGTAGAAGCCCTTGTCGGTCGGGTCGAAACCGGTCGTGAGCCGGTCGCCGTCCAGGCCGCCGGTGTCGTTGGCCGGGTCGCCGTTGGCGAACCGGTCGGTCATCACGAAGTAGAAGCGCTCGTCGCCGCCGGCCTGGCGCACGGGGTCGTGGACGAGGGTGTCGTCCGCCTCCGTGTAGTCCCCGGCCAGGGTGAGCGGGGTCAGGGCGGTGCGGTGGGTCGTGTCGTCGTAGGAGACGCGGACGCGGGCCGGGCCGTCGAGGTGGAGCGGGGCGTTCTCGGCGCCGCCGTCGCGCCCGTAGGACTCGTCCCACGTGTCGTCCAGGGCGACCTTGTACTCGTAGGTGCCCGCCGGGATCGCGAACTCCGCCACGAACGTGCCGTCGCCCTGGGCCACCAGCTCCGTGTCCGCGCAGGCCGGGTCCCAGTCGGCGGCGCAGCCGAGCTCGTCCTGGAGGCTGCCGACGAGGGCCGCGGTGCGGTCCTGGGCGGCCTGCGGCACGGCCCCGGCCGCGGCGGCCGACGTCGAGGCCGCGAGCCCGAGGGAGGCCAGCAGGGCGACGGCGGCCAGCCCCGCCCCCGCGCGCTGCCGCGCGCCAAGCCCACGGGCCAGTCGAGGATGAGCCGAGCGCGGGCGCGCGGTGCGAGACATGGATGACCCCTTCGTCGTCCGGAACCCGTGTGGTCCGAGCGCGACTGTAACGCTTGCAGAACCTTGCAGCAAGCGTCCGGAGTGACCGATTCGTGCGGCCCGCGAAATGTCCGCCGCTGTCAGAGCGGAAGCTTGAACCCCTCGTGCGACTGCGCGTAGCCGAGGTTCCGGTAGAAGCGGTGGGCCTCGGGCCGCTGCTTGTCCGACGTGAGCTGGGCCAGCACGCAGCCGCGTTCCCGGCCGCGCTCGTGGGCGTGCTCCATCATCCGGCGGCCGATGCCCTGGCCGCGCTGCGCCTTGTCCACCCGCACCGCCTCGACGAGGAGCCGGGAGGCGCCGTTGCGGGAGATCCCGGGGATGAACGTCAGCTGCATGACGCCGATCACCTCGCCGCCGGCCTCGGCGACGACCAGCTCGTTGTCCGGGCTTGCGCTCACGGCCTCGAATCCCGCGACGTGCGCCGCGCCGTAGGTGCCGGTCCGGGTGGCCGCGACGGCGTCGTCGGCGATGAGCTCGACGATCCGCTCGAGGTCGTCCCGCTCGGCTTCACGAAAGGTCAGTTCCATGGCGCCACCCTAGGCTCTTGTCTGTGACCACCTCCCCAGTGCCCGCGGCCGCGGACGACGCCTCCGGCGCACCCCCGCGCAGCTCCTGGCTCGCCCTCGCGGTGCTCATCCTCGGCGTCTCCATGGCCCTGCTGGACACGACCATCGTCAACGTCGCGCTGCCGACCATCCGCACCTCCCTGGACGCGTCGGAGGGCACGCTCTCCTGGATCATCTCGGGATACGCGCTGGCCTACGGCCTGGCCCTGATCCCCGCCGGGCGGGTGGGCGACCGCGTGGGCCACAAGTGGGTGTTCGTCGTGGGCCTGGCCGGGTTCACGCTCGCCAGCCTCTGGTGCGGCCTGGCCAACGGGGCCACCGAGCTGATCGTGGCGCGCGTGGTCCAGGGCCTGTGCGGCGGCATCTTCTTCCCGGCCGTCACGGCGCTGATCCAGCTCATGTTCACCGGCCGCACCCGCGGCAGGGCGTTCGCGGTGATGGGCGCGGCCATCGGCTTCTCGACCGCGCTCGGGCCGATCATCGGCGGACTGCTCATCGAGGCATTCGGTGAGAACGAGGGCTGGCGCTCGATCTTCTTCGTCAACCTGCCGATCGGCGTGATCGCGGTGGCCGCGGCGATCGCGCTGCTGCCCCGGATCGTCGTCGGCGGCGCCGCGCGGGGCGTCGACGTCGTCGGGCTGCTGCTGATCTCGGTGGCGCTCGTCGCGATCCTGGTGCCGCTCATCGAGGGCGAGGACGCCGGCTGGCCGTGGTGGACCTTCACGTCGCTGGTGGGCGGCCTGCTGCTGCTCGTCGCGTTCGCGTTCTGGGAGCGCCGGGTGGCGGCCCGCAGCGGCAGCCCGCTGGTGCCGCCGCACCTGTTCTCCCACGCCGCGTTCACCGGCGGCGTGATTCTCGCGCTGGTCTACTTCGCGGCGTTCACCAGCATCTTCTTCACCATCTCGATCTTCTGGCAGTCCGGGCTGGGGCACTCGGCGCTGGCCTCCGGCCTGGTGTCGGTGCCGTTCGCCATCGGCTCGATCCTGGGCGCGTCGCAGAGCGAGCGCCTGTCCCACCGCCTGGGCCGGACCGTGCTCGTGATCGGCACGGGCATGGTCGCCGCGGGCCTGGTCTCGGTGTGGCTCGTGCTCTGGCTGGTTCCGACCGGCGACCTGACTCACTGGCACCTGGCGGCGCCGCTGCTGGTCGGCGGCATCGGCAGCGGCCTGTTCATCGCGCCGAACGCCCAGTTCATCGTCGCGACGGTGGACCGCGACGAGGCCGGCGCGGCGTCCGGCGTGATCGGCACCATGCAGCGGATCGGCTCGGCGGCGGGGATCGCCGTGGTCGGCTCGGTGCTCTTCGGCGCGCTGACGTTCCCGCCCGGGCGCCCGACACCGGAGGTCGTCGCCGAGGTCTTCGCGCACGGCGCGACCCTGGCCATGGCGACCAGCGCGAGCCTCGCCGTGGTGGCGTTCCTGCTGGTGTTCGTGCTGCCGCACCGGGTGGAGCCGGCGCACTGACGCGGGCTCCCTGCCGTCACTCGTCGGGGAGCTGGCCCACGGCCTCCTCGTAGCCGCCCGTCGGCGGGTTCGGGTCCGGCGTGTAGACCAGGTGCAGCAGGCCGGTGCGGAACGGTGTGGCCGACAGGAGCTTCATGGGCCGGGACGGGTCGCCGTCCTGGAAGAGCCGCAGGCCGCCGCCCGCCGTGGCCGGGTGCACGAACAGGTGCAGCTCGTCGAGCAGGCCGGCGTCGAGGAGCTGGCGCACCACCGAGATCGAGCCGGACAGGCCGATCTTCTGGATCGAAGGGTCGTTCTTCAGCGCGGTGACGGCCTCGACCAGATCGCCCTGGAGCTGCTCGGAGTTGCGCCAGGTGAGGTCGAGCGGGCTGCGGGACGCGACGATCTTGCGGATGTCGCCCAGCCGCTTGGCGAACCCGGCGTCCTCGCCGCCGGCCTCCTCGCGCTCCGGCCAGGCGCCCGCGAACGAGTCGTAGGTGACCCGCCCGAACAGGAAGACGTCGGTGTTGTGCGTGTTGTCGACAGCCGCGCCGAGCTCGTCGTTGAAGTACGGGAAGTGCCAGTTGCCCTTGTCCGGCTCGACGACGCCGTCGAGCGCCATGAACAGGCTGGACACGATCTTCGCCATGGGGGGTCTCCTCGTTCGGTGCCGCGCTGCTCACTGGCGGGCTGCGGCTCTCCCCCTCCGACGACGACGGCCCGGCAAACTCATCGCCGGCACCCCGAGGGATGCCGGCGACGAGCTCACCGGGCCGGATCAGCCCGCGACGTCAGCCCGCCAGGTGGCTCCAGCGCGGGGCGAGGCCCGCCCACGGGCCGACGTCGGCCACCGCGCCGTCGACCAGCACCACCACGCGGTCGGCGCGGGCGAGCGCCGCGCGCTTGGAGGTGGCGCCGACCACCGTGGTGCCCCGCTCCCGCAGGGCGGCCCACAGCTCGATCTCGGTCGAGGCGTCCAGGGCGCTGGAGACGTCGTCCGCCAGCAGCAGCTCCGTGTCCGCCGCCAGGGCCCGCGCGAGCGCGAGCCGCTGCACCTGGCCGCCGGACAGCCGCACGCCACGGTGCCCGACGAGGGCATGCGGACCGCCGGCGTCGCGCATGTCCTGCTCCAGGCGCGCGCCCTGGACCGGACCGTCGATCTCGCGCGCGTGGTCGAGCTGCACGTTGTCGGAGAACGATCCGGACAGCACCCGCGGCACCTGGGCCACGTGCGCCACCTGGCCGGGGCGCAGGAACGCCTGGGCGTCGGTCACCTCGGTGCCGTTCCAGCGGACGTGGCCGGTGTGCTCCATGAGCCCCGCCAGCGCCGACAGCAGGGACGACTTGCCCGACCCGACCTGACCGAGCAGCAGCACCAGCTCGCCCCGGCGGATCTCCAGGTCGACGTCGGAGACGCCGATCGTGCCGTCGTCGTGCACCGCGGTCAGGTTGCGCAGCTCCAGGCGGTCGAGGGGCTCGCGCTCCGTCGGCTCCGGCGCGGGCGCGACACCCGTCACGAGGTCCACGCCCTGCTGGCGTGAGACGAGGTCGGTGCCGCCGGCGAACCGGGCGGTCGCGACCTGCCAGGCGCGGGTGCCGGGCGCCTCGGTGACCACGGCGCCCGCCACGACCCCGAACCACGCGAAGCCGGTCACGGCGTTCGCGACGAGCAGCGTCGTGGCCAGGTCCCAGGTGCCCACCAGCAGGAACCCCCAGGCGACGACGACGCCGATGTAGAGGGTCACCAGCGGCACCGAGTCGAGCACCGCCTGCACCCGGTGCTCGAAGATCGCGGCCTTGACCCGCCCGGAGTCCACCTCGCCGAGGTGCCGGCGCACGTCGGGCGTGCGGGCGGCGAGCTTCACCGTGCGCGCCGAGTCCAGGGCCGAGACGAGGGCGCGGCCGAACCGCGCACGGGCCGCCGAGGACCCGGCGGCGGAGCGGCCGGCGATCGGTCGGCCGATGGCCGAGGCCGCCGCGGAGACCACCATGACCGCGAGCAGCACGGCACCGGCGGTCCAGGTGCCGCTGATCAGGGCCGTGACCGCCACGATCGCGAGGCCGTTGACGAAGTCGACCCAGCGGTCGGCGTACCGCACGAAGCGGTCGGCGTCCATGGACCGGGCCACCACCTCGCCGGGCGGCGTGGCGGGCAGCCGGTACTGCCGGGTCTGCCCGTGCATGACCGACATCCGGATGCGCAGCAGCACCTCGACCCACCAGCGCGGGTACACGCCCAGCGCCCTGGAGATGAACAGCGGCTGCAGGAGCAGCAGCACGGCGAGCGCGACCAGCAGGCCGACAGGGAGCTCGCCGGTACCGACGATCTCGACCGTGCGGCCCCACAGGAACCCGCTGACCGCGCCCTGGGCCGCGACCAGGCTCGCCAGGAGGAACAGGACCGCACCGAACAGGCCCCACCTGGGGCGCACGAACAGCGCGTGCAGCACGCCGCGCGCGAGGCTCGGTCCGTCCCCGGGCGGGGTCAGGTCGGGCGGCGTCCCGGTCCGCCGGCGGCCGCCGACCGCGTCGGGCTCGGCGGTGTCGGGCTCAGCGGTGTCGGGCTCGGCCGTGCGGGGCTCGGCGGTGTCGGGCGCGGCGGTGCGGGGGTCGACGGCCGCGGAAGCCGTGACCGTCTGGGCACGCGCCTCGGCCGCGGTGGCCGGCGTGGGCTCGGCTGCCGTCTCGTCCAGCGACCCGTCGCTCGCGCCGGCCTCCAGCAGCAAGCGGAACGGGCCGGGCGTGCGGGCGAGCCTGGCCCGGGGGCCCTGCTGCACCACGCGACCGCGATCGAGGACCGCCACCAGGCCGGCGCGCTCGATCGTGCCGAGCCGGTGCGCGATGAGCACACCGGTACGACCGCTGAGCAGCCGGTCGGACGCGGCGACGACGCGCGCCTCCGTCAAGGGGTCCATCCGCGCGGTCGCCTCGTCGAGCACGACGAGCTGGACGTGCCGCACGAGGAGCCGGGCGAACGCGACGAGCTGCTCCTCGCCCGCCGACAGCGTGGTGCCGCCCGGGCCGAGGAGCGTGTCGAGACCGTCGGGCAGACCGGCTGTCCAGTCGGTCAGGCCGAGCTCGCGGACCGCGGCCTCGATGTCGGCGCGCGGCACGTCGGCGAACAGCGCGATGTTCTCCGCGAGCGTGCCGGCGATGATCTCCGTGCGCTGGGTGACCACGCCCACGGCGCCGCGCAGCTTCTGCAGGTCCAGGTCGCGCACGTCGGCGCCGCCGAGGAACACCGACCCCCGCTCGGGCTCGACCGCGCGCGACAGCAGCGCGGCCAGCGTCGACTTGCCGGAGCCCGTGCGGCCCACGAGGGCCACGGTCTCGCCGGCGGGCACCATGAGGTCCACGCCGGTCAGGGCGAACGTGCCCTCGTCGTAGGCGAAGGTCAGGTCGCGCAGCTCGAGGCCCAGCTGCCCCTCGGGAAGGTCGTCACCGCCCTCGGGCTCGGGCTCGACCTCCAGCATCTGCCGGATGCGCAGCACCGCGCCGAGGCCCTCCTGGATGTCCGGCAGGTGGTGCACCAGGTTGTCCATCTGCCCCACGAACATCGCGGTGACCAGGAACAGCGTGACGAGCTGCTGCACCGACAGGCCACCCCCGGCGGCCACGACCGCGCAGGTGACCGCGGTGCCGGCGAGCAGCGCGTACATGACGAGGCCGGCCCGCCGCAGCAGGCGCTCCTCGACGCGCACCACCGCGCGGAACTTCTCGTGGACGATCGCCGAGAGCTGCGCGACGCGCCGCACGGCGAACGCCTGGCCGAGGCTGGTGCGCAGGTCGTTCCGCGCGGCGACCGCCTCCTCGAAGGCGGCGGCGTGGTCGGTCCAGGCGGCCTCCTCGATCACCTTGCGGCGCGCGATCTCGCCGAGCAGGGGCCGGGTGAGCAGGGCGACGATGCCGCCCAGCACCGGGAAGAGCAGCCAGGCCGGCCACCAGGTGATACCGGCGATGATCCACATGGGAACGACGCCGACCACCGTGCGGCCGGCGCCCCAGAGCTGGCGGCGCACGAGGGTGCCGACGGCGTGCGTGTCGTCGTCGACCCGGTCGAGCACCTCGCCGACCGCCTGCTCGGAGAGCGTGGCAAGCGGCTGCCGCAGGGCCGCGCTGAGCAGGTCGCTGCGGAGCTTGCCCTCGGCCCGGTCCACGACGCTCGCCCAGGTCACCTGGCCGACGCCGTCGAACACCGCACCGCCGACGACGCACGCGGCGAGCAGGACCAGCCCGACCACCGTCGCGTCGGCGGCCAGCCGGCCGGCCGCGACCGTGCCCAGCGCCAGGCCGACGGCACCCGCGGTGAGCGCGAGCAGCGCCACGACCGCGGCCGGGCCGCGCAGCCGCCGCCAGTCGAGCCGGCGGGCCGGGTCGGTCGGCGGCGTCGGCGCAGGACGAGGCGACGCCTCAGGAACGGGCGTGGTCTCGGGGGTGCGGGGTGCGTCGATCATCGTTTCCCGAGGCTACGACGAGACACCGACAGTCCCCGCCTCTTTTTCGGGCGGAGCGACCAAGGTCACGGTGGAGCGGACCCGGGTGCCGCCGGGGGCTTACCTGGCCGGCAACCGTTCACACGGGCCGATGTGCCGACTACTGCAACGCGGTGCAGGCGTCGTCCTCCGGCGCACAGATGGAGACCTGATACAGGTAGGAGAACGTTCCGCTTCTGCTGCCCGCTACCCAGTCCACGTCGAATCCCTCAAGCGTGCGGCTCTGGTCGACCTCACGTTCCAGCTCCACGAGGAGCGTCGAGACACCGTCGAGCCCGGCACTGCCGCACTGGCTGCTCACTACATGATGGGACACGTCGTATCCGGATCGTGTCAGCGAACCACGGTCCGCCGCGTCGTCCGCCGCACCCGGGACCACGGTGAACGAGGTCACCGTCACCCCGGTGGCGTCGATGGCCCGCACCTCGGTGACCGTCCCGTCGTCCGCCCCGGCCACGCAGATGCTCATGAGCCCCACGAACATCGGCTCACCACGCTTCATGTCAGCCATCGCGCTCGACATGACCCCGTTCGAGTCCGGTCCGCCTGCGCGCCGGACCTCCACGGCGTTGGCCGAGCATGCGGCGGCGAGGCAGAGCACCAGCCCGACCGTGCCCACGGCGAGCCTGATCCTCGTCGAGCGCGCGAGCAGGGGGCGGGTGGAAGTCCGAGTCCGGACTCCCACCCACCCCCTCATCACAGCCCTCCAGCTCTCGGCGAGCGTCAGAGAGACGCGAGGGCCTCGTTGAAGGTAGCGCTCGGGCGCATCACCGCGGACGCCTTGGCGTCGTCCGGACGGTAGTAGCCGCCGATGTCGGCCGGCTTGCCCTGGACCGCGACGAGCTCCTCCACGATCGCCTGCTCGCTCGTGGCCAGCGCCTCGGCGAGCGGCTTGAACGTGGCGGCCAGCTCGGCGTCGTCCGACTGCCCGGCCAGCTCCTGCGCCCAGTACAGGGCAAGGTAGAAGTGCGAGCCGCGGTTGTCGATGGTGCCCAGCCGGCGGCCCGGCGAACGGTCCTCGTTGAGGAACGTGCCGGTGGCCCGGTCGAGGGTGTCGGCCAGGACCTGGGCCCGGGCGTTGCCCTCGGTCACCGCGAGGTGCTCGAAGGACGCGGCGAGCGCGAAGAACTCACCGAGCGAGTCCCAGCGCAGGTAGTCCTCCTCGACGAGCTGCTGCACGTGCTTCGGCGCGGAGCCGCCGGCGCCCGTCTCGAACAGGCCGCCGCCGTTCATCAGCGGCACGATCGAGAGCATCTTGGCCGACGTGCCGACCTCGAGGATCGGGAACAGGTCGGTGTTGTAGTCGCGCAGCACGTTGCCGGTCACCGAGATGGTGTCCAGGCCCTCGCGGATGCGCGCGAGCGAGAACGCCGTGGCCTCCGCCGGGTCCATGACGTGGATCTCGAGGCCCTCGGTGTCGTGCTCCGGCAGGTACTGCTCGATCTTGCGGATCAGGTTGGCGTCGTGCGCGCGCCGCGAGTTCAGCCAGAACACGGCGGGCGTCTCCGACAGGCGGGCCCGCGTGACGGCCAGCTTGATCCAGTCGCGGATCGAGGCGTCCTTGGTCTGGCAGGCGCGCCAGATGTCACCGGCGTGGACGGCGTGCTCGATGAGCACGGCGCCGGAGCCGTCGACGACGCGGACGGTGCCGTCCGTCGCGATCTCGAACGTCTTGTCGTGCGAGCCGTACTCCTCGGCCGCCTTCGCCATGAGGCCGACGTTGGGCACGGAGCCCATCGTGGCCGGGTCGAGGGCGCCGTTGACGCGGCAGTCGTCGATGACGGTCTGGTAGATCCCGGCGTAGGAGGAGTCGGGGATCACCGCGAGGGTGTCCGCCTCCTCGCCGTCGGGCCCCCACATGTGGCCGCCGATGCGGATCATGGCGGGCATCGAGGCGTCGACGATGACGTCGGACGGGACGTGCAGGTTGGTGATGCCCTTGTCGGAGTTCACCATGGCCATCTTCGGGCCGTCGGCCAGCGCGGCGTCGAACGCGGCGCGGATCTCGGCGCCGTTCGGCAGCGACTCGAGGCCGGCGAAGATGCCGCCCAGGCCGTCGTTCGCCGACAGTCCGGCGGCGGCCAGGTCCTGGCCGTACTTCTCGAAGACCGGCTTGAAGAAGGCCTTGACCACGTGGCCGAAGATGATCGGGTCGGAGACCTTCATCATCGTGGCCTTGAGGTGCACCGAGAAGAGGACGCCCTCGGCCTTGGCCCGCTCGATCGACTCGGCGAGGAACGCGTCCAGCGCGGCGGCGTCGAGGAACGTGCCGTCCACGACCTCCCCGGCCAGCACCGGCAGCGACTCCTTGAGCACGGTCACGGTGCCGTCGGCCGCGACGTGCTCGATGCGCAGCGTGTCGTCGGCCTCGACGATCACAGACTTCTCGTTGGAGAAGAAGTCGTCGTGGCCCATGGTCGCGACGTTGGTCTTGGAGTCGGCCGACCACGCGCCCATGCGGTGCGGGTGCGCCTTCGCGTAGTTCTTGACCGAGGCGGGGGCGCGGCGGTCCGAGTTGCCCTGGCGCAGCACCGGGTTCACGGCGGAACCCATGACGCGGCCGTAGCGCTCGCGCGCGTCCTTCTGCTCGTCGGTCTCGACGCTCTCCGGGAAGTCCGGCAGGTCGTAGCCGAGGCCCTGGAGCTCGGCGACGGCCGCCTTGAGCTGCGGCACCGACGCCGAGATGTTCGGCAGCTTGATGATGTTGGCCGCCGGGTCGTTCGCCAGCTCGCCCAGCTCGGCGAGCGCGTCCTCCTGGCGCTGCTCCTCCGTGAGCCGCTCCGGGAACTGGGCGATGATCCGGCCGGCGAGCGAGATGTCGCGGGTCTCGACGTCCACACCGGCCTTGGCCGCGTACGCCGAGACGATCGGCAGGAACGAGTACGTCGCCAGAAGCGGGGCCTCGTCCGTGTGGGTATAGATGATCTTGGACATGGGTGTGGCTGACTCCCCGGGATGTTGGAATGTGCCGATCTCTCGATATCAAGATACCTGAGGGTCCTGCGCACTCCTCAATTGCGAGACACACCTCACGCACTGATGTGTCAGACGTACAGGTCACTCGCGTGACCTGTACGTCTGACACGTCAGATCAGACCGAGCGCCCGGACCGCGTCGCGCTCCTCCACGAGCTCGGCGACGCTCGCGTCGATCCGGCCGCGGGAGAACTCGTCGATCTCGAGGCCCTCGACGATCTTCCACTCGCCGGTGCCGTCGGACGTGACCGGGAACGAGGAGACGAGCCCCTCCGGCACGCCGTACTCGCCGGAGGACCACAGGCCCGCCGAGGTCCAGTCGCCCTCGGGGGTGCCGAGCGTCCAGTCGCGCACGTGCGCGATCGCCGCGTTGGCCGCCGACGCCGCCGAGGAGGCCCCGCGCGCCTGGATGATCGCGGCCCCGCGCTTGGCGACCGTCGGGATGAAGTCGTCGGTGAGCCAGGCGGTGTCGGCCGCGACGTCGGCGCCGGGACGGCCGCCGACGTCGGCGCGGAACAGGTCCGGGTACTGCGACGCGGAGTGGTTGCCCCAGATGGTGAGCCTGCGGATCTCGCTGACGGGGGTCCCGGTCTTGGCCGCGACCTGCGAGAGCGCCCGGTTGTGGTCGAGCCGCGTCATCGCGGTGAACCGCGTCGCCGGCACGTCGGGGGCGTTCGACGCCGCGATGAGGGCGTTGGTGTTGGCGGGGTTGCCGACCACGAGCACCCGGACGTCGTCCGCGGCGCCGTCGTTGATCGCCCGGCCCTGCGGGCCGAAGATGCCGCCGTTGGCCTCCAGCAGGTCGGCGCGCTCCATGCCCGCACCGCGGGGGCGGGCGCCGACGAGGAGGGCGACGTTGACGCCGTCGAAGGCCTTGACCGGGTCGTCGAAGATCTCGACGCCGGCCAGGTTCGGGAAGGCGCAGTCGTCGAGCTCCATGGCGGTGCCCTCCGCGGCCGCGACGGCCTGCGGGATCTCGAGGAGTCGGAGCCGTACTGGCGTGTCCGCGCCGAGCATCTCGCCCGCAGCTATGCGAAAGAGGAGCGCATACCCGATCTGGCCAGCGGCTCCGGTGACGGTGACATTCACGGGTTCAGTCATGACCCCACTCTTGCATCGACCGACCCGCCTCGCCCAGCCCCTGGCCCGATCCGTGTCCCGCCTGGTACCGAGCGCGGGTACGGTGAAGAAAATGCCCGCGCGTATTCAGGTTTTGTTCAGGCGGGTAATGGCAGGATGTGCGCGACATCGCACTGCACGCCGCCATGACGCGCACCGAACGGTGTGCCACCGAAAGGATCTGACTTCATGTCCCAGGACCTCGCCGCGACCAGCGGCGTCACCGAGGTCGAGGAGCGGTCGCCCAGCCTGCTCTCCCGCCTGCTCGCCGAGACCTTCGGCACGTTCCTGCTGACGCTCGTGATCGTGGGTGTGCTCGTCTACAGCCCGCTGAACACGGTCGGCGGGCTCGGCGTGGCGCTCGGTGGAGGCTTCGCCTACATCGCGGGTGCTGCTGCCGTCGGCCGCGTCTCCGGTGCGCACTTCAACCCGGCGATCTCGCTGGGCGCCTGGCTCAGCGGCCGCATCTCGCTCGGCAACATGTTCAGCTACTGGGGCGCCCAGCTCGTGGGCGCGATCCTGGCGGCCGCCGTGCTGTTCGCGACCGTGCCCCAGCCGCTGCTCGCGCTGCTCGGCAAGGAGAACACCTCCGACACGTTCGACTCGGCCGTCAACGGCTTCTCGCAGCACTCCCCGCTCTACCTGCAGACGCAGGGCCAGGCCCAGTTCGACTGGCTCCCGGCGCTGCTCGTCGAGGTCATCATCTCCGCGATCCTCGTGGGCGTGTACCTCGGCGTGCACGACCGCCGCAGCAAGATCGGCTACGCCCCCGTCGCCGTGGGCAGCGCCATCGCCGCGCTGACCCTGGTCTCGTGGTTCGTCACCAACACCGGGATGAACCCGGCCCGCTCCACGGCCGCCGCGCTCTTCGCGAACAACTGGGGCGGCGACGGCTCCGGCCGCCAGCTCTGGCTGTTCTGGCTCGCCCCGCTGGTCGGTGCCGCGCTCGCCGCGCTCTTCTACCGCGCGTTCGCCTCGGTCGAGCCCGAGGGGCTCGAGCTCGACGAGGAGGAGGACGACGAGGACGAGGACGACGAGACGGCCGAGCCCGTCACGGCGCAGTCCGCCCCCGCGGCCGAGGCCTCGGAGGAGACCCCCGAGACCCCGGAGAAGACCGCCGAGGGCGAGACCGAGTCGGAGAAGAAGGCCGACGACAAGGCCTGATCCCTCGTAGCACCGCACGACGCCGGGGCCGCACTTCCGTACGGGAGGTGCGGCCCCGGCGTCGTACCGGCCGCGGACCCACCGGATGAAACCGTCGCTTCCGGGACACAGCGTGCACCGCTACGATCCCGGATCATGGCCGACACCACGCAGACGTCCCGCGGCGCGACGGAACCGGCCGACACCGAACCGGAGGCCGTGGCCGAGACGGAGGCCCCGGACAAGGACGTGAGCTCGGGCGAGAAGCCGGGCGACGAGGCGCCCTCCGACGGCGAGAAGCCCGACGAAGACGCGCCGTCCGACCCGAAGCCCGACGGCGGCGAGCACGACGGCGAAGAGCCGGACGACGACACGAAGACCGGCGACGGCGAGCAGGACGACCACGAGACGCCCGGCGACTCCGAGAACATCGGCGACACCGCCGACCCGAACGAGCTGCCCTACCCGACCCGCGCGGGCTGGGTGGTCGCCGCGTTCCTGTTCTTCTGGCCGCTCGCGATCCCCGCGCTCGTGCAGTCGATGCGCACCGCCGAGGCGAACGGCACGGGCAACGTGCGCCGCGCGAAGAAGTCGTCGGTGCGCACCCTCGACTTCTCCCTTGCCGCGGTCACGGTGGGCGTGCTCGGGATCGCGGGCCTGTGGATCGCCATCGCCGCGGCGCCCACCTACGCGTCGGCGCTCCCGCCCGGCTTCGTCTCGGCGGCCCGGGCGTTCGTCCCGCCGGCCCTGGCGGGCCCGCTCGGCATCGAGCCCGACGACGGCGCCGTGCTCGCCGAGCCGACGCCGTCCCCCACGCCGACCGGCGACCCGTACGCGACGGCCGACCCGTACGCGGACCCCTACGCCGACCCGTACGCCGAGGACCCGGACACCCTGCCCACGCCGGAGGCCGGCGGCGAGCTGGAGCCGAGCGAGGCGCCCACGCCGGACGCCGACACCGAGGCGACCGCAGGGGCGGAGATCCCGGACCTGCAGGTGGGCGACTGCATCGACACGTCGGCGACGTCGGGCCAGACCACGCTGTACCGGATCCCGGTGGTGCCCTGCACCACGGCGCACGGCGGCGAGATCTACGCGGAGACAGCGGCGGCCGACAGCCTCGCCGAGAACGGCGCGACCCCCACGCAGCAGGCGCTGTGGGACGCCGCGGACGCGTACTGCTACCCGGAGTTCACCAGGTACGTCGGCCTGCGGTGGGCCAAGTCGGAGCTGCTCTACTGGCCGATCGCGCCGTCGGAGGAGAGCTGGGCCGAGGGCGACCGCCGCATCCTCTGCGTCGTGGAGTCGGAGCAGCCGGTGACGGGCTCGCTCGAGGGCGCCGACCGCTAGGTCGGGCCCGGCCGGGCCGGGAACGGCCGCCGCCGGATCAGGCCCGGCGTCCGGTCAGGTGCTCGACGTCAGATGCTCGGCGTCGCGACGGCGAGGGCGCCGATCAGCACGGCGGTCGCGCCGTACAGGATGATGTCGATCGTCCGGGTCCGGATGACAAGGCCCACAGGGCTGTCGAGCACCGCGCGGAAGATCGCGCAGACCACGAGGACCACCCCGATGCCGATCGCCCCGGCACGCGCGCCGGCGACCAACCCGAGCAGCACGGAGATGCCGACACCCGCGAGGACGAGCCAGATCGCGAGGTTGCTCCGCTGCGGCTCCGCCGGACTCACGTCCGAGTCCTCGCCGCTGGCTGGCTCACTGCGGTCGAGCTCCTGGCTGGTCGTCGTGGTGGCCGTCATCAGGTCGGCCCGTCCGGTGCGTTCGAGCGTAGCCGTTCCGGCCGAGCCCGGCTCGAGGAGGCTCGTGGCGCCGGGGGCAGTCCGCATCTCACTGAGATCCACGGGACGAGGGTACAACCGAAACGTCGCGATTCTGCAGGACCGTGACCTGCTTGCAACCTGACGCAAAGCACATTCCCAGGTTGGCGGCCTGCGAGCTACCGTGAGGTCCATGCCGTCCCCTTCAGGTCAGGTCCCCAGCAGCGTGGTCGTCGTGGGTGCGGGCCTGGCGGGCGCACAGACCTCCGCCGCGCTGCGGAAGCACGGGTTCGAGGGGCACCTGACGGTGCTCGGCGCGGAGGGCCTGCCGCCCTACGACCGCCCGCCGCTGTCCAAGGAGCTGCTCAAGCGCACGGAGCCGGTCTGGCTCGCCGACGACCTCGGGATCGACCTCACCGCCCTCGCCGACGACCTGCGGCTCGCCGACCCGGCGACCCGCCTCGAGGTGGACCAGGAGCGGGTGGTGGTCCGGACGGCGTCGGGCGACGACGTCGTGGCCGACGCCGTGGTGCTCGCCACCGGCAGCGCGCCGCTGCGCCCCGCCGGCTGGGACGCCGCCATGACCCTGCACACGGCCCCGGACGCCGAGCGGCTGCGCGCCGCCGTCGTGCCCGGGATGCGGCTCGTGGTGGTCGGCGCGGGGTGGATCGGCGCGGAGGTGGCGGGTGTCGCCGCGGGCGCGGGAGCCCGCGTCACGGTCGTGGAGGCGGGTCCGGTCCCGCTGGAGCGACAGCTCGGCCACAAGCTGGGCGGCCTGCTCGCCCCCTGGTACGACGACGCCGGGGTCACCCTGGTCACGGGCGTCGCCGTCGAGAAGGTGCTGCCCGGACCGGCCGGCGGTGCGCCCGGCGGCGGGAGCGTGGTGCTCGCCGACGGCCGGGTGCTGGAGGCCGACCTGGTCCTGGCCGCCGTGGGAGCTCGCCCCGCGACGGGCTGGCTCGCGGGCTCCCTGCCGCTGGAGGGGAACGGCGGGCTGCGGGTCAACCGCGCCGGCCGGTTCATGGGCATGCACTCCCCCACCGACCCGGCGGGGCGCCTGCACCTCGACGCGCTGCGCCGCATCTGGGCGGTGGGCGACATCGCGACCCGCGAGCACCCGGTGTTCGGGCCGGTGCCGGGCGGGCACTGGTCGGCCGCCCTGCACGACCCCGAGATCACCGTCCGGGCCCTGCTCGGGCTCGACGAGCGCGCCGCCGAGCCCGAGCACGTGCGCGAACGGCTCGGCCTCGCCCCGATCCATGCCCACGCACCGTACGTGTTCTCGCAGCAGCTCGGGCACGACCTGGCGCTGTTCGGGGTGCCGTCCCCGTTCGACGACGTGGTGCTGCGCGGCACGCCCGCGGCGTCGGGCGGCTGGGGCGCCCTCTACCTGGAGAACGCGCTGGACCGGCATCCGCGCCGCACCCCGGACGGGCACCGCGTGGCGACCGTCCGGGCGATGCTGCTGGTCGACTCCCCGCGCGAGGTGGGGCAGGTGCGCAAGCTGATGAACCGCGGGGTGCCGTTGGAGGTCGACCTGGACCGAGCGCTGGACCCGACGGTCAAGCTGAAGGATGCCGTCGTCTGAACCTGATCTGAGCCTGGGTGCGCCGACGACCGCCGCGGGGTAAGCACGACCCAGCCGGGTGGGTAACGGAGAGGTAGCACTGCTGGCTCTCCGTTACCCACCCGGCTGAGTGACGTCCGCCCTGGGGGCACCACCTCGGATCAGTGCGCGAAGTGGCGTGTGTCCGTCAGGTACATCGTGACGCCGGCCGCCTCTGCGGCCTTGATGACCTCCTCGTCGCGGATCGAGCCGCCGGGCTGCACCACGGCGGTGACCCCGGCGTCGAGCAGCACCTGGAGGCCGTCCGCGAACGGGAAGAACGCGTCGGAGGCCGCGACGGCGCCGCGGGCGCGCTCGACGGGACCGGACTCGCCCTCGGCCAGGGTGTTGGCACGCTCGACCGAGAGGCGGCACGAGTCCACGCGGTTCACCTGGCCCATGCCGATGCCGACGGCCGCGCCGTCCTTGGCCAGCAGGATCGCGTTCGACTTGGCGGCGCGCACGGCCTTCCAGGCGAATGCGAGGTCGGCGAGCACCTCGGGCGACGCCGCCTCGCCGGTCGCGAGGGTCCAGTTCTCGGGCAAGTCGCCGTCGGCCTGGAACCGGTCCGTGGCCTGCATGAGCAGTCCGCCCGAGATGGGCCGGGTCTCCACGGCGCCGGCCGGCGCCTGCGGCACCACCAGGAGCCGGATGTTCTTCTTGGCCTGGAGGATCTCCAGCGCCTCCGGCTCGAAGCCGGGGGCCACGACCACCTCGGTGAACACCGGGGCGATCTGCCGCGCCGCGTCGGCCGTGACGGTGCGGTTGGCCGCGATCACGCCGCCGTAGGCGCTGACCGGGTCGGTCGCGTGCGCCCGGGCGTGGGCCTGCGCGATGTCCTCGCCCACGGCGATGCCGCAGGGGTTCGCGTGCTTGATGATCGCGACGGCAGGGCCCTCGTGGTCCCAGGCGGCGCGCCACGCGGCGTCGGCGTCGACGTAGTTGTTGTAGCTCATGGCCTTGCCGTGCAGCTGCTCGGCCTGGGCCAGGCCCGTGACGCCGTCGCCGCGGGTGTACAGGGCGGCGCGCTGGTGCGGGTTCTCGCCGTAGCGGAGCACGTCGGCGCGCTCCCAGGTACCGCCGACCCAGGCCGGGAATCCGGTCGAGACGGGCCCGTCGGCGCCGTCCACGGCGTCCGTCGGGGAGACGACGGAGCCCATCCAGGACGCCACGGCGACGTCGTAGGTCGCGGTGTGCACGAACGCGGCGGCGGCGAGCGCCTTCCTCTCGGCATAGGTGAAGCCGCCGGCGCGGACCGCGCGAGCGACGTCGTCGTACCGCGCGGGGTCCACGACCACCGCGACGGACGGGTGGTTCTTGGCCGCGGCGCGCACCATGGACGGCCCGCCGATGTCGATCTGCTCGACGACGGCGTCGGGCCCGGCGCCCGACGCGACGGTGGCCGCGAACGGGTAGAGGTTCACGACGACGAGCTCGAACGGCGAGATCTCGAGCTGGGCGAGCTGGTCGAGGTGGTCCTGCTTGCGGGTGTCGGCCAGGATGCCGGCGTGCACGCGGGGGTGCAGCGTCTTGACGCGGCCCTCCAGGCACTCGGGGAAGCCCGTGAGCTCCTCGACCGGGGTGACGGGGATACCCGCGTCGGCGATCGTGGACGCGGTGGAGCCGGTCGAGACCAGCTCGACGCCGGCGTCGTGCAGCGCGGTGGCGAGCTCGATCAGGCCGGTCTTGTCGTAGACGCTCAGCAGCGCACGCCGGACGGGGCGCTGCGAGTCGTCGGTGAGCTGGACGTCAGGGGTGGACGGGGCGCCGGACATGGCGGTTCTCCTCGGAAGTAGCCTCGTGGAAAACCCTGGCACCCAGGCGGGCGGCGCGCATCACGGGTCGCTCGGCCGCTCCCCGGTGGTGACCCACCCTCGCCAGTCACGGCCAGGTGCAGTCTAGCGGTGGCCGGGCCGTGCCGGTCCGGCCCCGGGGTCTTGCGGCCCTCCGGGGGGACGGGAGTAGGTTGTGTCGCAACCGGACAACGTCGTCCGGTAAGGAGCCGGAGGGATCCGCGATGGCGCAGGAAGAAGCGATGGCGCAGCAGGAAGTGGTCGACGTGCTGGTGGCCGGGACGGGCGCGGCCGGGCTCAGCGCGGCGATCGCCGCGGCGGACGCCGGGGCGAAGGTGCTGGTCGTGGAGTCGGCGGACCGCTGGGGCGGCACCACGATGCGCAGCGGCGGCGGGCTGTGGCTGCCGGACAACCCGGTGATGCGGCGCGCGGGGATCGCCGACTCCCGCGAGGAGGCGCTGACGTACCTGAAGGCGGCGATCGGCGACGCGGGCCCCGCGAGCTCGACCGCTCGCCGGGAGGCGTTCGTCGACACCGTGGACGAGCTGGTCACGGCCCTGGAGCGGCACGGGGTGCGCTGGGCGGCCGCGAAGAAGTACCCCGACTACTACCCGGAGCGGCCCGGCGGCAAGATCGGGCGCTCCATCGAGCCCCGGCCGTACGACACGAGGCGGCTCGGCGACTGGATCGAGCGGTCCCGCGTCAAGGACGGCGTGCCGCTCGCCGTGATGAACGACGACTTCTACGAGCTGGGCCGGGCCTGGTCCACGCCGTCCGGCTTCGTCCGCGGGGCCCGGCTGGTGTTCCGGGTGCTGGGCGGCCTGCTCACCGGCAAGCGGCAGGTCGGCATGGGTGCCGCGCTGGCCTGTTCCCTGATGGAGATCGTGCAGGCGCAGGGCACGGAGGTGCGGCTCGGCACCCCGCTGACGGAGCTCCTGGTGGAGGACGGCGCCGTGGTCGGGGCCGTCGTCGGCCCGCCCCAGGCTCGCCGCACCGTGCGCGCACGGGGCGGCGTCGTGCTCGGCGCGGGCGGGTTCGCGCACCGGACCGAGTGGCGCCAGGAGCACCACGGCGTGCCCGGCTGGAGCGCCGCCTCCCGGGACGACCTGGGCACGGCCATCGAGGCCGGGGCCGACGCCGGCGGCGCGCTCGCCCTCATGGACGACGCCTGGTGGGGCGCCGGCGTGGACAACGGCGACGAGGGGATGCACGGCTTCGTGCTGTCCGAGCGGTCCATGCCGTACTCGATCGTGGTGGACTCCTCCGGCGCGCGCTTCGTCAACGAGTCCACGAGCTACATCGACTTCGGCCACGCGGTGCTGGAGCGGGACAGTGAGGTCCCGGCGATCCCGTCGTGGCTGGTCATGGACGTCCGGGCGCGACGGCGCTATCTCAACACGTCACTCCTGGGCGGCCGCCGGCGCTACGTGGAGAACGGCACGCTCGTGTACGCGGACACGCTCGCGGAGCTGGCGGACAGGCTCGGCCTGGACCCCGCGACGTTCCGGGACACCGTCGCGCGGTTCAACGGGTTCGCCCGGACGGGCAAGGACACCGACTACGGCCGCGGCGACTCCGCGTACGACCGCTACTACTCCGACCCGACGGTCCGGCCCAACCCGAACCTCGGCCCGATCGAGCGCGGCCCCTTCTCGGCGCTCCGGATCGTGCCCGGCGACCTGGGCACCAAGGGCGGGCTGCTCACCGACGAGCACGCCCGCGTGCTGCGGGACGACGGCAGCGCGATCCCCGGCCTGTACGCGGCCGGCAACACGACGGCGTCGGTGATGGGGCGCACCTATCCAGGGCCGGGCTCGACGATCGGCCCGGCGGCCGTCTTCGGCTGGATCGGCGGGCAGCAGGCGGCAGGGCGGCGCGGCTAGACGCCGTCCGGGATCCGGACCTCGAGGCCCAGCAGCTCCCAGGCCCGGCGCGCCCGGCGCTCTCGCTCCTCGCCCTCGGCCTGCGACAGCCCGCCGGCCATCATGGCCACCGCGAGCAGCAGATCGTCCGACGTCGTCCCGGCCGGGACGTCACCGGACTCGACAGCGCCCGCCAGCCGGGTGCCCAGCGCGACGGCGACCCGCTCCCCCAGGGCGACGACCCGCTCGTCCGCGGGCACCCGCGAGCGCACGAGGTCCACGAACCCCACCGAGTCGAGGGCGTGCCGCGTGACCAGGCCGAGCAGGTCCGCCAGCCCTGCGTCGGGGGTCGCGGCCCGCTCCTCGACGGCGACGACCTGCTCCTCGAACACCGCGACCACGAGGTCCATGCGGTCCGGGAAGTGCCGGTACAGGCTCCCCTGCCCGACGCCGGCGCGCTTGGCGACCGCGCTGAGCGGCGCGCCGGTCCCGGCGGACCCGAAGACCTCGCGGGCCGCTGCCAGCAGCGCCGCCCGGTTCCCCGCCGCGGCGCGGGGACCGAGGTTGGGTGCCCCGCCGCGGCGCGTCGTGCCGTGAGGAACGGCACCGGGTCGGGGGTCGCGAAGTACGCCGGTCATAGCGGTATTCTAGATACCGGACAGTGTTGTCCGGTACCAACCCCGTTCGAGGAGCACACCATGGCACTGACCGTCCGTTCCACCGTCGGCGACTGGCTCGACCACCCCGTCGGCGGCCGCGTCCTCGCGGCGTTCCTCGCCGAGGGCGGGGCGACGCCCGACTCGCTCGCACCCGCCCGCGGCCTGCCACTGGAGCAGCTCGTGGCGCTGTCAGGCGGCACGTTCCCGGCCGAGGCGCTCGACGCGCTGGTCGCCGCGTACCGGGAGGCCGCACCCGAGGAGGCCGCCGCGGCCGATGCCGCTGCCGCCGGAGACACGCAGACCGTCACCGGCTGGGCCGAGCAGATCACCCCCGGCCGCTTCGCCGGCCAGACCGTCGTGGTCACGGGCGCGGCCTCCGGCATCGGCCGGGCCGTCGCCTCACGCGTGGCGCGCGAGGGCGGGCGCGTGATCGCCGCCGACATCTCCGCGGAGAAGCTCGACGAGCTCGCCGCCGCGCTGACCGGCCTCCCGGCCGGCGCCGAGATCGTCCCCGTGGCGGGCGACATCTCCGCCCAGGACGACGTGGACCGCATCGTGGCCGCCGCGGGCGACCGCGTGGACGCGCTGGCCAACGTCGCCGGGATCATGGACGACATGTCGGCGATCCACGAGGTGAGCGACGCCCTGTGGGAGCGGGTGCTGCGCGTGAACCTGGAGGGCACGATGCGGCTCACCCGCGCCGTCGTGCCCGGGATGCTGGCCGCGAAGGAGGGCCGCATCGTCAACGTCGCCTCCGAGGCGGGGCTGCGCGGCTCGGCTGCCGGCGTCGCCTACACGGCCTCCAAGCACGCGGTGGTCGGCCTGACCAAGTCGACCGCCGTGATGTACGCGAAGAGCGGCATCCGCACCAACGCCGTCGCGCCCGGTGGCGTGGCCACGGGCATCCCGGTGCCCGGGCAGGCCGAGTTCGGGGCGCCGGTGCTGCGGCCCCACCAGGTCAACATCCTCAGCCTCGCCATGGCGGAGGAGCTGGCCGCGACCATCACCTTCCTGCTGTCGAAGGACTCGGTGAACCTCAACGGGGCGATCATCGCGGCGGACGGCGGCTGGTCCGCCGTCTGACACGTGGACGCGGCCGACGCCGGCGGTCAGGGGGCCGACGGCGTGCGCGTCGTCGGCGACTCGACGACGTCGGCCGCCCAGGTGTCCGGGAGGCCGACCCGCCACAGCGGGCGCACCAGGAACATCGCGAGGAACAGCACGGTCCACGCGGCGGCGAAGCACCACATGGCGGCGCTGATCCCGGCGCCGTCGAGCAGCATGCTGCCGACGAGCGGCGCCGCAGGCCCGGCCACCAGGCCGGTCAGCCCCATCGTCGCGGCCATCCGCCCCTGCATCCGGCCCGGCGTGATGGCGGTGACGTAGGAGAGCATCCCGGCGTTGAGGGCGGGCGCGAACAGCATCATCCCGGTGAGCGCGGCGACGAACCCCCAGTAGGTGGGGAACAGCGCCATCACCACGACGGCGGCGCCGGAGACGCCGAGCGCCAGCACGGTCAGGACGCTCACGCGCACGCGCCGGACGAGCGCGCCCGCGAGGATCGAGCCCGTCAGCACGCCCACCCCGACCGCCGTGTTGATCAGGCCGATGAGCGCGGGCGCCGTCCCGGTACTGACCAGGTGCAGGTTGATCGCGACCATCATGGCGTTCAGAACCACGTTGACCAGCATGAACAGCCAGATCGTGGCGCGCAGCAGCGGCACGCCGAACACGTACCTGAGCCCGTCCCGGAGCGCGGCGACCGGATGCTCGGCACGCGCGGCGCCGAGGTCGCCGTTGAGCGGTTCGCGCACCAGGGAGGTGGCGACGACGGCGACGAGCCGGCCCGCCGCCGAGACCACGAACGGCAGCACGGTGCTCATGCCGTAGAGCAGCCCGCCGAGCGGGCCCTGGAGCAGGGTGGCCGCGGCGTCGCGCCCCTGCGCCACCGACATGGCCTGACCCAGGTGCTCGGTGCGGACGACGGCGTGCAGGGCGGCCGCGCCCGCGGGGTCCATCAGGGAGCCGACCGCGGACGACACGAACAGCGCCGCGGCCAGGTGTGGGGCGGTGATCGAGAGGCCGTCCGCCAGACCCGCGACCACCACGCTCGCCCAGGCCAGTGCCGCGACCGCGCCGCCGGCCATGATGAGCCGACGGCGGTCCACGCGGTCCACGACCACGCCGGCCGGGAGCGTCATGAGCACCGACCCGAGCTGGCCGACGAACGAGATCACCCCGGCCTGGACCACGGACCCGGTGACGGCGAACGCGGCGAGCGGCACCGCGAACGCGCCGACGGCGGCGCCCACGTCCTCGGCCGTCGCGCCCATCAGGAGCAGGCGGTAGGAGGCGTTCTTCCAGAGGCTTGCGGCCTGCTCCCCCGTGGCCGTCGTCTCATCCGTCGTCATGCGCACACCGTACGGTCCGCAACAACTATTGCGCAATAGTAGTTGCGCATCTTGTGTTGCGGGATCTTGTTAGCCTGGCGCGATGGCATCGAAGGAGCCCTTCCGCATCACCGATCCGGAGACGATGCGCACGCTCGCCCACCCGCTGCGGCAGCGCATCATGGTGGAGCTCAACGTCCGCGAGCACGCGCGCGCGGTCGACCTCGCCAAGGCGCTGCGGGAGCCGGCGAACTCGATCAGCTTCCACCTGCGGGTGCTGGCCAGGCACCACTTCATCGAGGAGGCGCCGGAGCTGGCCAAGGACAAGCGCGACCGGGTGTGGCGGCCGCTCGTCGAACGCTTTCTCGTCGACGGCAACGTCGGCCACGAGGAGCAGATGCTCGACCCGATCCTGCGCTGGGTGCGCGACGAGTTCCTGCGCGACCGGTCGGCCCCGGGAGCGAAGGACGACTTCCACGAGGGCATGGCCAGCGGCGCGTTCCTGACCCGCGAGGAGGCCGAGCAGATGACGGCGGAGATCGTCGCCGTCCTGGAGAAGTGGTGGGACCGGACGGGCGCCGCCAAGCGGGCCGACCCCGACGACCCGGAGCGGCGGTACTACCAGATCCTCTACACCATCGGCCCCCGGGACCTGGCAGGCGAACCGGAGCCAGGGGCCTGACCGGCGCGCCGGTTCCGGGGCCGTCCCGGGGCTGTCCCGGCGCTACTCCAGCGCGTCGGCCGCCCAGGCGCTCGGGCGCCCGATCCGCATCAGCGGGCGGGTGCACGCGAGCGCCACGAGGACGGCCGCCATGGCGCACACCATGACCCACAGGGTGACGCCGATGCCCCAGCCCTCCAGGAGCGCGCTGCCCAGCACGGGCGCGGCGGGCGCGGCGATCAGTCCGGTGAGCCCGAGCAGCGACGTGGCGCGGCCCATCATGCGGTCCGGGATGATCACCGTGAGGTAGCCCGTAAAGCCCGCGTTGAGCGCCGGGTAGAGGAAGACGCCGACCGCGAGCATCGACACGAACACCCAGTACGACGGCGCCAGCGCCATGACGACCAGCGCCACGGCGAGCGTCCCGATCGCGAGGAGCCCGAGCCGGCCGACCCGGGTGCGTCGCACGATCGGGCCCGCGACGATCGCGCCGGCCAGCATGCTGACGCCGGCGCACGCGTCCACGAGCCCGATGAGCCGCGGGTCGGTGCCGATGCGCACCAGCTCCAGGTTGATCGCCACGACGAGCGCGATCGAGGTCAGGTTGAGCAGCGTGATGAGCACGAGCACCGCGCGGAAGAGTGGCACCGCGCCGACGAAGGCCAAGCCGTCGCGCAGGTCGGCGAGCGGATGGATCTGCTGGGTCCGCCGGCCGTTGAGCGGCTTGCGCACGAACGACACGGCGACCACCTCGATCAGGTGCCCCAGCACGGACGCGACGAACGGCAGCACGTGCGCCATGCCGTACAGGAATCCGCCGACAGGTCCCGCGAACAGCGCGACCGCCGCCATCCGCCCCTGGTTCACGGCCATCGCGTTCGCCATCTGGGCGGGCGGGACGACCGCGCGCAGCGCGCCGCCCGACGCCGGGTTCACGAACGCGCTCACCATCGAGGAGCCGAACAGCACCGCGGCCAGGTGCCACGCGCCGAGGGTCCCCGCCAGCCCGGCGGCGACAACGGTCGCCCACAGGGCGGTACCTGTCGCGGCGGCCACCACCAGGAGGCGGCGCCGGTCGACCCGGTCGGCGACGACACCCGCCGGCAGCGTCGCCAGCAGCGCGCCCGCCTGGCCGATGCCGCTGATCAGCCCCGCCTGCCCCACCGAGCCCGTGACCTCGAACGCCAGCAGCGGGATGGCGAACGTGCCGACGCCGGCGCCGATCGCCTGCGCGAAACGCCCGGTGGTGAGCAGCAGGTACGCGGCGTTGCGCCGCAGCGGCGGCTCGGGGGCGACCGAGTCGGGCGCTGTCGGCCCGGACGGGGTCGGCCCGCCGACGGCGAGCGACGACCCGGACCCACGCCCGGCCTCCGATGTCGTGGATGTCGGGGTCTCGGGCGTCGGGGTCTCAGCGCTCACGCCGCACAACGTACCGGGTGAAATGTCCGCCTCATGACGCAGCGAGGTCAGGCGCCGTCGCCCCACTCCCCTTCGAGGCCTAAGTTTCTTCGCTTTGGGCGGCCGCAAAGCGAAGAAACTTAGGCCTCGAAGGGGACTGGCGAAGCGGCATCAGCGACCGCGCGACCGAGGATCGTCGGCTGACCGATGTCGTCGTAGTTACCAGGCGTCCAGCCGGCCTCGCGCAGCAAGGCGGTCAAGATCTTCGGCATCCGGCCCCGGAGGTCCTTGGCCGTGAAGCGCAGCAGGCGCGAGCCGCCCGCCGACGCCAGCGCGTTCTGCCGCGTGCGGTCACGGAACACCGCACCCGGCGCACCGTGCACCTCGACACCGTCGACCTCGACGAGCAGCCAGGTGCCGTCCGGCAGCCGCCAGGCAAGGTCGATCCGGCCGAGGTGGGCGCCGTCCACCCCCAGGACCACGAGCTGCAGGGTGTCCGGCGGGATCTCCGCGTCGAGGCAGGCCAGCCGCGCGACGGACTCGAGGGGCGACTCCGAACGGCCGTCCGCCAGGCGCCACCAGGGATGTGTCGCCTCGACGTCGCGATGCCCTCGCGCCAGGTCGTGGGCCCGGGCCAGGTCGTCCGCCGTGGCGGACCGCGTGTGCAGCAGGTCGTCCATCGCGGCGACGGCGTCGTCGCGGCACATCTGGCCGACACCGAGGGCGAGGGCGTCCGTGACGCTCGCGATCCTGAAGTCGCCGGCGAACCGGCCGGTCACCATGTCGCCGGACTTGCGGAACGCGATCCCGTCCCGCGCGGGCCGCCACCGTCCGTCGGGCGCGACCACCTCGGGCCGGATGGTGCGCGGCAGGCCCTTGACCTTGTACAGCGCCAGTGCGCACAGGCCGACGGCGGTCGATCCGGGGCCGGCCGCGAGCAGGCCGATCCACGCGGGACGACGCCGGAGGTGGTCCAGCAGGTCAGGACGTGACCGCTGCGCGGGCGGTACGACGTCGGTGTCGTACACGCCCTGGGTGACGCGGATCAGCCGGCCCTGCCGGACGAGCCGGTACCGCCACGGCGCGTCGACGCCGATGCCGTCGAGCTGCGTGGCGGAGATCAGCCCCTCCTGCCGGGGAGCGATGACATCCAGCTGCACAGGCAGGGGCCGCAGAGGTCGCATGAGGCAATATCAGCATGCAATCCACATCATTGCTGATGATTCAGCGTCATCCTGTGGACAACCGGTCGCCGCCTCCAACTTTTGAGGTGCCAGTACGACCGGGCGGACAACGGACCGACAGCGGGCGGTCGACGGGCGGCTGGCCGCGGAGCCGGCTGGGTCAGCGGCCGATCGTGGCCTTGCGGCCCGTGAGGTGCAGGCCCTCGCGGGCCAGGCGGCCCACCGTCTCGACCAGGAGTGCGCGCTCGGCGACCTTGATCCGCTCGGTCAGGGTGGGCTCGTCGTCGGCGTCCTGCACGGGCACGGCCGTCTGGGCGATGATCGGGCCGGTGTCGACGCCGTCGTCCACCAGGTGCACGGTGCACCCGGTGATCTTGACGCCGTGGGTGAGCGTGTCACGCACGGGGTGCGCACCGGGGAAGCTGGGCAGCAGGGCCGGGTGCGTGTTGATCATCCGGCCCTCGAACTTGCGCACGACGCCCGGCGCCAGGATGCGCATGAACCCGGCCAGGATCACGTAGTCGGGCTGGAACACCGAGATGGCCTCGAGCACGCCGTCGTTCCAGGCCGCGCGGTCCTCGAAGTCCTTCAGCGCGACGACGGCGGAGGCCACCCCGGCGTCCCGCGCCAGGTCGAGCGCTCCCGCCGTCGGCCGGTCCGTGACGACGCCGACCACGCGCGCGCCGTACGCCGCGTCGTCGTGCGCCGCGAGGAGCGCGGCAAGGTTGGATCCGCCGCCCGAGGCGAGCACCACCAGGCGCTTGGCGGAAGTGGACTCGACGGGGTGACCGGAGGGCGTCTGCACGGGCCCCAGCCTACTTTCCCGGGCCTGCCTCGGGAGCCTCGGCGTCATCGGCCGGACGGGCCGCCGGCCGCTCGGCGTCCGGCTCGGGAGCTGGTTCGGGATCCGAGACGGCGTATGCCGCTGTGCGTGCCCAGTCGCCGGACGGCGCAGTGCCCTCCTCGGGCGCGTCCGCCTCCTCGTCGGACGGCGCAGTGCCCTCGTGGGGCGCGCCGCCACCGCTCCCGCCCGGAGCGTCGCCGAACCCGAGCTCCGCCGCGAGATCCGGGTCGCCTTCCGTCGCGTCTTCCGAGGACTCCCCGCCCACCGGGGCCGGACGGCGCAGCCACGCCACCAGGTCCTCCCCGATCTCGCCGCGCCGCGCCACCACGTCGAGCTTGGCGCCCAGGAGCACGGCTGCCGCTCCCCCGCCGACCTCGGCGGCCACGAGGCCGGCGGTCACGAGCGGGTCGGCGCCGATCTCGGAGAGCCGTCCCGGGCCGACCGCGCCCGCGGCCGCCAGCTCGCCCAGCAGCACGAACACCCCGGGCACCGCGACGATGCCGCCCAGCACCCAGCCGGTGTCCGACCACCGGACCAGCGACGGCTCCAGCCGGCGCCACACGAACAGGGCCGCCACGACGCCGCACGCGACCACGAGCAGGGGCGCCCAGGCGCTGACGGCGTTGGCCCAGTCCTGGCCGGGCAGCGCCCCGAGGAGCGGCACCGCGGGCAGCGGCCCCGACGTCGTGCCGTAGGGCGTGAAACCGGTGCCCTCGCCGACGGCGAAGCCGGACCCCGCGAGCCAGGCGACCGCCCACAGCAGGAGGTTGGGCAGCAGCGCGAGCTGCGCCACGGCGAACACGATCCCGCCGGTCCAGCCCGGTTCGAGGGCGGTGACGATGTCCGACGACGTGGCCCGGCCCGCCAGCGCCCACGCCACGACCAGGAGCGCGGCCCCGCCCGTCAGCAGCGCGACCACCACCGCGCCCCCGCGCAGCCCGAGGCGCAGCGTGGCGGGGACCAGGTCGAAGCCGGTGAGCCGCTGGGCCAGGCCCTCGGCCCGTTCACCGAGCTCGGCCGGGGTCGGCGCGTCCGGCCGAGCCAGGATGCCGAGCGCCATGCCGAGCCCGCCCATGACCAGGCCGGCCGGCAGCGCCAGGGCGAGCGACCAGCCCGGGGCGCTGCCCGCGAAGGCGGCGACCGCCGTCGTGCACAGGCCGTAGGTGGCGGTGCCTGCCGCCCAGGCCGGGACCGAGGTCGCGGCGAACCGCTTGGCGGAGGCGTAGGTGGCGAACAGCGCGAGGGCCGCGATGCCGAGCGGCGCGAGGGTGACGGTCACGTCGTCGGCGGTCAGCGGGACGCCGTGCCCCAGCAGCCAAAGCCCGGTCGCGACGTCGATGGCGGAGCGGACCTGGACGCCGTCGTCCGGGGCGTCCGTCGCGGAGGTCAGCGTTGCCGCGCCCACGAGGTAGGCGACCACCGCCGGGAGCACCACGACGGCAAGGGACAGGACCAGGGCCTGGGCGGCCGAGAGCACGCCCGCGACGACGTGGGACAGCGCGAACGACCGCTCCTCGGGGGCGGGTGGCTGCTCGACGAGGCGTCCGCGGCGAGCCGTCGGACGGTTGCCGGCCGGGCGGGTCGTGCGGGCACCCGAGGTGCGGCTGGCCGTGCTCGGGCGGGGTGGTGCGCTCACCCGGCAATCTTCACCCGCGCCGCGGCGTCAGCCCGGGGACCTCCCTCGGCGTGGCCCGGGTGAACTTCGGGAAAAATCACTGCCGAGTATGGAGTTCACCGGGGGATCTGGTGTAGGAACGCCCGCTTTGCGAAGCGAACGCACCGACGGGGCGGCGACCCGGAAAGCAGCGACCCCCGCCGACCGGTCTGCCTGGTCGACGGGGGTCTCGCTGTCTCAGGGACGGGCGGGCGTCAGAGCGTCTGCAGGATCTCCCGCATGAGGTCGGCGGTCTCGGACGGCGTCTTGCCGGATCGACCGTGAACACGACGCCTGCCGTCAGGTCCACCAGCTGAGCGCTGCCACGACCAGGCCTCCGAGCACGACGGCACAGCCCAGGACCAAGAGTGAGGCCCGTCGCCGCCTCAACAGCATGGGCCCAGCCACCCCCAGGGCGATGAGTCCGGTCAGACCGGTCCCGAAAACCCCCCAGGGGACGAGGTATCGCCATTCGGGCAGGCTTTCAGCACTTGCGTCAGCGCTGAACCCCACCTCCAGGAGAAGCGCAATCCCGAGAATTGTCATTACGCCCGCGGCTGCGATGGATCCCCAGTACGGATGAACCCGAAGCTTCGACGCCCTGTTGTTCACGGTCTCACCGTTGTTCACGATCTCACCCCGGTCAGTTGCAGGCATGCGTCACGTATGAAAGATATGAAGTCCGGTAGCGCCACGTGTCGAGGTTCCAGGACGTCTTCCAAGGAGCCGCCTGCACGTGACAGGCAAGTTGCCACCACAACTGGGTCGTCTCGTACCTGGCCGCCACCTTCGACTTGTACTCGTACCAAAGGTTGTTGACGACGGTCGGGTTGTTGTAGTTCGCGCGCATCCAGAGCGTGGGATAGACGAACAACGTGGTGCCGCCAGACCGCTGTCCGATCGTGACCTTGCTGATCAGAGCCTTGCCCAGATAGGGGTCGGCAGCGACAGGGTACACAACTCCGTCACTGTCATGGTCAACAGTCTGAACAAGTTTCACTGTCGTCGCGCTGACGGGGACCAGCCCATAGTGCGTCGGGACATCGTTGCCAGCAGCATCCCGCGCCCAAGGCGCCGCAACCGCACCGACGAGAGCGCCGGCGGCGTCTGTGACCGTGACCGAATCCCCGTCTGGACCGAGCGCCGCCACGCCGCCACTTGGCACAGTCAGCAGATAAGAAAAAGTGGTCGGCGCCGACGCATCTTCAATGACATTGACGTAACGAACCGAGCCGTCCTCGACGAACTGCACGGATGTATTGACCGCAGAATAAGCGCCGGTCTCCTCGAAGACGAGCGATCCGTCACTCGCCTCACCGATGTACTGCGGCTGATCACCATCCCGTAGCGGCGACATCGTGAGCGGCACCGCGCTGGCCGCCTCGGCGGCGGCCGGAGCGGCTGGCTCGGTGTCGGCAGGTCCGTCCTCTACGGGGTTGTCGCCGGCAGGCTCGTCGTCGACCGGCAGGTCGCCGGGCGCGACTTCTTCAGCTGGAATGTTCTCGACCGTCTGGATCTTCGCCGCCATGGTCGCGGTGTTGACCCCCACCTGCATGCCGTTCGCCTCATAGATGACCTCGAGGGCGTTGATTCCCAGATCCCCCTGGACGACCGGCACGGACTGCGGAGCCATGGCCGCGATCGTCGATGCGGTCTCCTCGACCTGGGTCTGGTCACTCGGACTTGCGAACGCGTTGGACGGGCCTGTCACGAGAGCAGAGGACAGGAGCACTGCCATGAGGCTCTTTCGGGATGTGTTCTGCACTGACTTCCTTCGCTCATGGTTCGACTAGTGGCTGCGCACCGGCCGACCGACCTGACGTGGGCCGGCACGAAGCCCGGACGAGGCGTCTCACCTGCAGCAACGCACGCTCCGACGGGTGGACGAGACCACGCTAGGACTGCTTACGAATCGGCGTCCAGAGTGCTTCCCTGAGTTCCACGAGACGTGGTACTCACAGCACTGTTCAGCCAGTGAGTGGGCCAGCCCTGAACGCTTCGCCTGACGTGGTTCTTGGGGCGGCTGGGCATGGGGGCTGTCCGCGTGCCGTCGCGTGGGCACCAGTTCCGGCCCAGGGTCTTGCTCCAGCCGCACATCGGCGGGTTGGGAGCAGACGAGCTCGCGCATCGTGGCGGGTCGACCTTGGAAAGCCGAGGGGTGGTTCACGAAGCCGCACAGGCGAGTGCACTTGCGCTGTGAGCTCTACGGTCTGTCATTGGCGATCGGGTCCAGGTTCCCGGGACCCGCCGGCACCGTCGATCCGACCAGGATCTTGGCCAGCGGCACCGTGCTAGCGTCCGGCCATCGTCAGTTGGTCCCGCCCGCCCCAGGAGCGCTCTGATGCCCACCATCCCAGAACTCATGTCCTTCGATGCGGTCATCCGTCTCGGTCTGATGCGCACCGCCGCGCAGGAGCTTCGCATCGACGAGCGCACCGTGAGCAAGCACGTCAACGCGCTGGAGAGGAAATCAGGGAGCCGACTGCTGGAGCGCGTCAGCGGGCGCTACATGCCTACCGCGAAGGGCGAGGAAGTGGCTAGACACGCCAGGCATTGCCTGAACGCCCATCGCAAGGTCGTCCTCGCGATCCTCCCAGCGCCCTACCCCTACGAATCCTGAGCAAAGAAGCTTTCCACCAGCGCCGAGGACAACGGTGGCGTCCGGACCCCGTGCGATCACCGGATCGAGGCGGTGCCCCCGTCCGGCCGCGAACTGGAGCCGGCTCGGGCAGGTTGGTCGCTCGCACGGCCGTCTTCAACCGGGCGGGTCGGAGACAGAGACATCGAGGTCCAGCCGCCGGGAGTGACGACGACGGCGGCTCCCCGTGCGAGGGAACCGCCGTCGTCGATCAGGATCAGAGCGCCTGCAGGATCTCCCGCATGAGGTCGGCGGTCTCGGACGGCGTCTTGCCGACCTTCACGCCGACGGCCTCGAGGGCCTCCTTCTTCGCCGCGGCGGTGCCGGACGAGCCGGACACGATCGCACCGGCGTGGCCCATCGTCTTGCCCTCGGGGGCGGTGAAGCCCGCGACGTAGCCGACGACCGGCTTGGTGACGTGCTCCTTGATGTACGCGGCCGCGCGCTCCTCGGCGTCGCCGCCGATCTCGCCGATCATCACGATCGCCTTGGTCTCCGGGTCGTTCTCGAAGGCCTCGAGCGCGTCGATGTGCGTGGTGCCGACGATCGGGTCGCCGCCGATGCCGATGGCGGTCGAGAAGCCGAAGTCCTTCAGCTCGTACATCATCTGGTAGGTCAGCGTGCCCGACTTCGACACGAGGCCGATGGGGCCCTTGCCCGTGATGGTGTGCGGGGTGATGCCGGCGAGCGACTCGCCCGGGGTGATGATGCCGGGGCAGTTCGGCCCGATCATCCGGGTCTCCTTGCCCTGCAGGTACGACCACACCTCGGCGGTGTCCTGCACCGGCACGCCCTCGGTGATGACCACGAGCAGGCCGATGCCGGCGTCGATGGCCTCGATGGCCGCGTCCTTGGTGAAGGCCGGGGGCACGAAGACGACGGAGACGTCCGCGCCGGTCTCGGCCATGGCCTCCTTGACGGTGCCGAACACCGGGAGGGTCACGTCGGCGCCGGAGGCGTCCTTGTGGGTCACCGTGGTGCCGGCCTTGCGAGCGTTCACGCCGCCGACGATCGTCGCGCCGGAGTCCAGCATCAGGGCGGTGTGCTTGGCACCCATGCCGCCCGTGATGCCCTGGACGATGATCTTCGAGTCCTGGTTCAGGTAGATCGACATTGTCTTCTTGTCTCTGCTTTCGAAGTCTTCAGCGGGCGATCAGGCGGCGGCAGCCTTGGCGGCGGCGAGGTCGGCGCCACCGTCCATGGTGTCGGCGAGGGTGACGAGCGGGTGGTTGCGCTCGTTCAGGATCTGGCGGCCGAGCTCGACGTTGTTGCCGTCGAGGCGGACGACCAGCGGCTTCGACGCCTCGTCGCCGAGGATGTCGAGCGCGCCCACGATGCCGTTGGCGACCTCGTCGCAGGCGGTGATGCCGCCGAAGACGTTCACGAACACCGACTTGACCTGCTCGTCGTTCAGGATCACGTCGAGACCGTTGGCCATGACCTGCGCGTTGGCGCCGCCGCCGATGTCGAGGAAGTTGGCGGGCTTGACGCCGCCGTGCTTCTCGCCCGCGTAGGCGACGACGTCGAGGGTGGACATGACCAGACCCGCGCCGTTGCCGATGATGCCGACCTCGCCGTCGAGCTTCACGTAGTTGAGGTCGTTCTCCTTGGCCTTCGCCTCCAGCGGGTCGGCCGCGGCGGAGTCCTCGAGCTCGGCGTGGTCCGCGTGGCGGAAGCCGGCGTTCTCGTCGAGCGTGACCTTGCCGTCGAGGGCGACGATCTCGCCGTCCTCCGTCTTGACCAGCGGGTTCACCTCGACCAGCGTGGCGTCCTCGGCCTTGAACACGGTCCACAGGCCCTGGATGACCTCGGCGACCTTGCCCTTGATGTCGTCGGCGAAGCCGGCGGCGTCCACGATCTCGGCGGCCTTGGCCTCGTCGATGCCGACGGCGGGGTCGACGGCGACGCGGGCCAGCGCCTCGGGGCGCTCGACGGCGAGCTGCTCGATCTCCATGCCGCCCTCGACGGAGCACATGGCGAGGTAGTTGCGGTTGGACCGGTCCAGGAGCACGGAGAAGTAGAACTCCTCGGCGATCTTGGCACCCTGGGCGATCATCACGCGGTGCACGGTGTGACCCTTGATGTCCATGCCGAGGATCTCGCCGGCCTTCTCGGCGGCCTCTTCCGGCGAGTGCGCCAGCTTGACGCCGCCCGCCTTGCCGCGACCGCCGGTCTTGACCTGGGCCTTCACGACGACAGTGCCGCCGCCCAGCTTCTCGGCGCCTTCGCGAGCCTCCTCGGGGGTCGTCGCGACAACCCCGCCCAGCACGGGCACGCCGTGCTTCTCGAAGATGTCGCGCGCCTGGTATTCGAACAGGTCCACCCTGCTGCGTCCTTCCATCGGGATGCGGCCCTCGGACGTCGTAGTCGCCCGGAGCCCGGCTGAAGCGATGTCTCGACGTCAAGACATCCCCGTACAGGGTAGCCCTGGATCGCCCGTGGTTCCGAACGAGAGCGGCGGTATTCCGGGCTTCTTCGGCACGGGTGTGTGGTACACGTCTCGATCCGCGAATTCTGTCAACCAGGGTTGACAGTCGGCCCACTTGTCAACCATAGTTGACACATGACCCAGCAAGCACTCGCCGCATCCGCCGCCGGGGACGACCCCGCCGAAGGACTGCGCGCCGTCCGAGCCATGCGCGAGCTGGCCGACCGTCTCGAGACGCTCCAGGTGGAGCGGGCGCGGCGCCTCGGCTGGTCGTGGCAGGAGATCGCCGACGCGCTCGGCGTCAGCCGGCAGGCCGTGCACAAGAAGCACAACAGGAGGATCTGATGTTCGAGAGGTTCACGAAGGACGCCCGCTCCGCCGTCGTCGACGCCCAGCAGGTCGCCCGCGACGCGCACAGCGACCAGATCGACAGCCGCCACCTGCTCGTCGCCCTCGCCGGGAGCGTCGGCCCGGCCCGGACCGCCCTGACCGACGGCGGGGTGGACACCGCCGCCCTGGTCGAGAGTGCCCGGGCCCGGATCGAGGCGGGCGACGCGCTCGACCCGGCCGCGCTGGCCGCCGTCGGCATCGACCTGGACGAGGTGACGCGGCGCACTGAGGCCACGTTCGGCGAGGGCGCCCTGGCCCGCGCCGGCCGCACCCTGCGCGGGCGCCGCAAGCACATCCCGTTCACCCCGGACGCCAAGAAGTCGCTGGAGCTCGCGCTCCGCGAGGCGCTCCGCCTGGGCTCCAAGGAGATCCACGGCGGGCACCTCCTGCTCGGCCTCACCCGGGCCGAGTCCCCGGCACGCGGCATCCTGTCCGACGCCGGGGCGGACCTCGACCGGGTCCGTCGCCTGGCGGAGGGGTCGGGCAAGGCGGCCTGAACCACGGCTCGCGACACGCCCCGCGCCCCCTTCCCGGGGCGCGGGGCGTGGCCGTTGCCTGCCACCTGACCGGAGTTGGCCAGGAAATGGCGGTGCCGTTACACGGGCGAAACCCAGCGCGCCGCGTCCGAGGGTTAGGAAATGGGCACACCACTGTCGAAAGGGACAACTGTGTTCACCATCTCCACCCGCGCCAGGGCGCTGGTCGCCACCGGCGTGGCCGCAGCCCTCGCGGTCGGGGCCGCGTCGGCGTCTGCCGCGAGCCCCGCCGGCCCGGCGGTCCCGCCGGGCGGTTCCGCCACCGCTCTCCCGCCATCGGCGGCGGGATCGCGCAGCGTCACCCTGATCACCGGTGACACGGTCACCATCACCACGGCGGCGGACGGCACGAGCGTCACCAACGTCACCGGCCCCGGCGGGACGACGTCGTCCTACCACCGCACCGAGCGCGACGGCAGCACCTTTGTCTACCCGGACGCCGCACTGCCCTACGTGACGGCCGGTACCCTCGACGACCGCCTGTTCGACGTCACGCGGCTCCTCGCCAACGGCTACGACGACGCGAGCACGGACACGCTGCCGCTGATCGTCCGCTACACGGACGCCGCCGCCCGGTCGCGCGGCACCACGCCGCTCGATGGGTCCGACGTCGTGCGCGCGCTGCCCAGCGTGGACGGCGCCGCCGTGACGCAGGACCGCGACGAGGCGGCTGCCTTCTGGACCGCCCTGACGGGAGACTCGGCGACGGCCGGGGCTCACGACGCCGCCCGCACCACCGGCGGCGCCCCCACGTTCGCCGGCGGCATCGAGAAGATCTGGCTCGACGGCCCGGTCACGGCCGACCTCGCCGAGTCGACCGCCCAGATCGGCGCGCCCGACGTCTGGGCCGACGGCAACACCGGCGAGGGAGTGGACGTCGCGGTGCTCGACACGGGCATCGACACGACCCACCCCGACCTGGCGGACCAGGTCGCCGAGGCGGCCAACTTCGTCACCACCGAGGACTACGTCGAGGACTACCAGGGGCACGGGACGCACGTCGCCTCGACGATCGCCGGCACCGGCGCGGCCTCCGACGGGCTGGAGCGGGGCGTCGCCCCCGGCGCCCGGCTGCACGTCGGCCGGGTGCTCGACAGCAACGGCCAGGGCCTGGAGTCCTGGATCATCGCGGGCATGGAGTGGGCCGCGCGCGACCAGGACGCCCGCATCGTCAGCATGAGCCTGGGCGGCGAGCCCGCCGGCGCCGACGACCCGATGGCGACCGCCGTGGACGAGCTCACCGCCGAGACGGGTGCGCTGTTCGTGACCGCCGCCGGCAACGGCGGCCCCCGCACCATCAGCACGCCCGCCCTGGCGGACTCGGCCCTCGCCGTGGGCGCGGTCGACGCGACCGACACGCTGGCCGACTTCTCCAGCACCGGCCCCGCCGTCGACGGCGGGGTCAAGCCCGAGATCACCGCCCCCGGCGTCGACGTGCTCGCGGCCCGCTCGCAGCTCGTGCGCGGTTCCGGGATGTACACGACGATGAGCGGCACCTCGATGGCGACCCCGCACGTGGCGGGCACCGCGGCGCTCGTCGCGGCGGCCCACCCGGACTGGACGGCGGAGCAGATCAAGGAGGCGATCGTCAGCACCGCCGTGCCGACCCCTGCCTACACCGCCTACGAGGCCGGCAGCGGCCGTCTCGACGCGCCCGCGGCCGTGGCCGCGACCGTGTTCGGCACCGCGAGCGCCGGGTTCGGCTTCCACACGTTCGACGACGGTACGGGCGAGCCGGCGTCGAAGCCGATCACGTACACGAACCTGGGTGACGCCCCGGTCGACCTGCACCTCGCGGTCGACGGCGCGGTCCCGGCGGGCTTCCTCACCCTGTCCTCCGACACGGTGACCGTGCCCGCCCAGGGCACGGCGTCCGTGGATCTCGTGGCCGACCTCTCGCTCCTGCCGGCGGAGGCCGACCTGAGCGCCACGGTCGTGGCGACGGACGGCACCGGGGCCGTGCGGGCCCGCACCCTGACGGGCGCGACCCGCGAGGGGCAGCGCCAGAGGCTGACCGTCACCGTCACGGGTGACGACGGCCGTCCCGCGACGGGCAAGCTGCTGGTGACGTCGGACCAGATCTTCGCCGGGGCGGACCTGGACGAGAACGGCACCGCCGTGCTGCGGATGCCGGTGGGCAGCTACAGCGGCTGGCTGTCGGTCGACGTCGAGGGCGCGAACGGGCCGGGCTCGCTCGGCACGGCGCTGCTGAGCTTCGTGGACGTGGACCTGAGCCAGGACCGGTCGGTGACGCTGGACGCCCGCAAGGCGGTCCAGGTCCGTGCGGAGGTGCCGCAGAGTACCGATCCGGCCGCCATGCGCCTGGACGTGATCCGGCAGTTCCCGAACGGCGGCTACACGGCGAGCTCCATGTTCCCGCCGGGTGAGTACGACAGCCTGTGGGCGCTGCCCACGGGGAAGAAGGTCACCGCGGGTCTGTTCGAGTTCGGGGCGCAGTTCCGGCTGGAGCAGCCGGCGCTCACGGTCACGAAGGGCCGCGGCGGATTCGACGGCCTGGACGACCTGCGGGTCAAGCGGGGCGCGACGCCGCTGCCGGAGGGCACCCGCACGCTGCGTGTGGTCGAGGCCGAGGGTCCGTCGGACCTGGCGCGGCACGGGAGCGGGCACGGCCTGAAGGACACCGCCGTCGTCGTGCGTGCCGCCGACTCGGACGAGATCGCGCCGCTGGCGCAGGCCGCGGCCGACGCCGGTGCACGCCTGCTGTTCGTGGTGCACGACGGCGCCGGGCGGCTGGCACCGTGGGACGAGTCCCCGTGGATCCCGGGCGAGCCCGCACCGCTCACCGTCGCCACGCTGACGTCCGGCCAGGGTGAGGAGCTGCTGCGGTCGCTGGACGGGCGCCGGCCGGAGGTCACGGTCTCGTCGCACCCCACGACCGAGTACACCTACGACGTGGTGCACCACTGGACCGGCGCCGTGCCGGCCCGGCCCACGTGGACCTCGGCCAAGGGCGACCTGGCGCGGGTGGACATGTCGTTCCGCAACTACCGCCAGGGTCCCGCGATGGAGGCCCGGTTCGACGTCTGGCACGGCTGGACGGCGGGCAACCAGCTCGCCGCTCCCGCGCAGGGCGAGCGGACCGACTGGGTCGCGGCCGGTGTGCCGTGGACGCAGAGCGCGCACATGTCCGGCGAGATGGGGCAGTCGAACGTCGACGTGCTGGAGTACAAGGCCCGCACGACCAGCGACGTGACGTGGTTCGGGCCGGTGCTGCGCCCGCGCATGTCGGCGCTGGGCTACCAGCCCATCCGTTACCTGGACCAGATGTACGTGCCGGTGCCCGGCTGGGGCGACTCGGGCAGCGGGCACGTCGGTGCCACGGGCGGCGGCAACTTCGACGTCCGCAACCGGGCGACGCTCTACCAGGGCGACACCGAGCTCCTGTGGGGCAACGCCGAGTTCCTGCCCGTGAACGGCGGCCTGCCCGCGGAGCGGCTGCCGTACCGCGTCGTGGCCGACAACGACCGTGCCGACTGGGCCGGTCCGTACTCGACGCACACGCTCACCCAGTGGGACTTCACGTCGGAGGCGAGCGGGCCGGACGCCGTCGAGCCGCTGCCGCTGATCCAGCTCGACTACGGCGTGGACACCGACACGGCGGGACGTGCGTCGCGCACGGCCCGGCTGACGGTGACGCCGTCGCACCTGCCCGGGATCGAGGCCCGGGTGGGGCGGCCCACGGTCGAGGTGTCGTACGACGACGGCGCCACGTGGCGGCGGCTCGACCTCACGCGGGACCGGCAGACGGACGGGCCGGACGCCTGGTCGGCCCGGCTGTCGGCGCCGCGGGGCGCGCAGTTCGCGACCCTGCGGACCGTCGTCGAGGACAGTGACGACAACCGGGTGTCGCAGACGCTGACCAGGGCGTTCGGCCTGCGCTGACCCGCGAGGCTCGTCCACGAGGTGCGCTTCTACCCAGCGATCTGGCCCGGAAACCGCGTGTCTCCGGGCCAGATCGCTGGGTAGGCGGACGGCGCGGCCGAGCCCCGCCGAACCCCGTGGACTTTCGCCCGGTTGGTCCGTGATGCACCGCTACGATCGTGCGCCATGAAGCATGCCCGCAACGGCGGCCCCGACATCGCGTTCCGGCTCGGCCGCCGCGTGGTCTCGGCCGTCGCCGACGACATGTCGACGATGCAGCGCGTCGGCGCCGGCGTCGTCGCCGCCCTCGTGGCCGTCTCCCCGTTCGGGGCGTGGAACAAGGTGGAGGCGCAGGCCGACCCGATCGTGGCGGGGACGGCGGTCGAGGTGGGCCCGTTCGACGTGACGGTGCTGCGGGCCGTGATGGCCGACGAGCTCGGCTACCTCGTGCCCGCGCCGGGGAACCACATGCTCGCCGTGGTCGCGGACGTGGTGAACACCAGCGACGTGCCCGAGCTGAGCTCGACGCTCGGCAGCGCCGTCCCCGCGCCCGAGGGCGTGGGCATCGTGGCGGTGGACCCGTTCGCCGGCCTCGACACGGACCAGGGCACCGACCCGGGTGCCGAGGCCGGAGCCGACGCCGGTGTCGCACCCTCCGCGGACCCCTCCGCCGACGCGGACCCCTCCGCGAGCGCTTCCCCCGGCGAGTCCGGGGAACCCGAGCTGCCGTCCGCGACCATCCTCCACGTCAAGGACGCGACCAGCACCAGCGTGCTCAACCCCGGCGTCACCTACCAGATCGCGCTGATCTGGGAGCAGAGCGGCGAGTGGACGGGCGACGAGATCCCGCTCCGGATGCTGGAGCTGTCCTGGATCGACGAGAGCCGCCTGACCCTGGACAACGGGTACTGGCTGCCCGCGGACCTCGCCTTCGAAGGCGCGATCCGGGTCAAGGACAACCGGGGCATGGCCGAGGCCGAGGAGGGTCAGGCGTGAGGCACGGGCGCCGCCGGATCACGTGGCAGGGCTCGGCCCTGGTCGTCGGCGGCGTGGTCGCGGGCTGCGCGCTCGTCACCGCCGTGCCGCAGGAGACCGTCGTGGAGACGCCGTTCGTGGTCGAGGGCGCGGTGGGCGAGACGCTCGACCTGACCTACGCGGAGCTGACCGTGACCGACGTCCGGGTCGCCGACACCCTGGAGAGCTTCTCGGAGACCGCCGTCGCGAACGGGACGTTCGTGGTGGTGGACGCGACCTGGCGGGCCACGCAGGGTGCGACCGTCTTCGGCGGCGCCGAGATCACCGATGCCGAGGGCCGGCGGTTCTGGCCCACCAACCAGGCCGGCTGCTCGACGTCGGCCAACGCCCAGCCGGGCTACGCGTGGCACACGACCTACTGCTTCGACGTACCCCAGGACGCGCTCGCCGGAGCGACGGTGCGGCTGGCGCGCGGAAGCCAGACCGAGGACTACGCCGGCCAGCGGCGCGACGCCGCCGGGGTGGTCGACCTGGGCATCTCCGCGCAGCAGGCGAAGGAGCTGTGGGCGGCGACCGACACGGTGCAGACGGAGGCGCCGGGCTACGCCACGGCGAGTGCGGGAGGGAGTGCGGGATGACGACGCTGGTGACCCCGGCGGTGCCGGGGCCGGGTTCGTACGAGGGCCCCGGTCAGGGCGCGTACCCGGGCGGGGCGCCGAGCCTGCGGCCAGGCCTGCTGCCCGGTTCCGTGCCGCCCGACGTCCCGCAGGCCGGGCGGCCCCGGGGCTGGTGGCGGCGCAACGCCGTGTGGCTGGTGCTGCTGCCGCTCGCGCTCGCGGTGGCCACGGGGGCGTCGTCGTTCCGGGTGTGGGCCTACTGGTGGCCGGACGGCCTGCACTACGAGTCCCAGCGGGTCGCCCTGGGCGAGCAGGCGCACCTGGAGAGCGAGTACCTCGACACGGGGTACGACGTGCCGGAGCGCGCGGACACCTGGGTGGTGCGCGAGCTCGACGCGACGGTGACGGGCGTCGAGCGGGTGGACGAGCTGCCCGCGCCGGCCTACGGCGACCCGGTCCCGATCCCCGAGGGGTCGGTCGCGTACGAGGTGCGGCTGCACTTCGCGGCCGAGCCGCAGACCGACCTGTCGCTGTGCCAGATCGCCCTCGTGGCCGACGACGGCACGCGGTACGGGGAGTCGTCGCCGGACGTGCTGGGCAACTCCAACCGCTGCTCGTTGCCGGACGCCGAGGGCTTCGTGAGCGAGCAGCCCGAGTGGGACGTCAGCTCGTTCGTGCTGGTGGACCCCGACGCGACGATCACGCAGGCCCGGCTGTCGTTCGGCGGCCCGGACTACCTGACGGTCGAGCTGCCCTAGCGGGCGGCCGTCGCCGGGGCGGGGACCGCGCGGTTCCCGGCCACGGGGGTGGCGTCGTCGTCCAGGTCGCGGACCGCCAGGCCCCGCTCGACCAGCACCTCGACCGTCGCGGCGATCAGCGCGGCGGCCAGCGCCAGGGACACCACGAGCCCCGTGGCCGCCTCGAAGGGGCTGAACGCGATCCATGCGTTGGTCTCGACCGGTCCGGTGACGGCTCGCACGAGCCAGCCGACGGCGTACGGGGCCCGCATGACCACGAGGTAGCCCAGGCAGAAGACCAGCATGGGGCCGAGGCCGCCGCGCACGATCAGCTTCAGGCCGTTCCACAGGGCGGAGAAGCGGGCGCGCAGGTCCTCGGTGAGCGACTCCAGGAGCGACCGCAGCCCGGCCGGGATCCACGTCATCCGGTCGAGCCAGCGGTGCTCGCTCGACGGCGGCTCCATGAGCTTGTGCCCCAGGACCACGGCGCCGATGGCGAGCCAGGCCAGGGGCGCGACGAGGACGACGTCGAGCGACTCGAGGACGGTGACGAAGCCGTCGGCCACCAAGGCCGCGGCGTCGTTGCCGGCCTCCCCCACGCTCTCCTGCGCCGCGCCGACGGTGCCGACGGCGGCCGCCACGAGCTGCCGGTCCGCGGCGAGGTCCCACAGCCCGAGCTCGATCGACTCGACCTGCTTGGCGACCTGGCTGGTCCAGTAGATCTCGAGGCAGCCGCCGAGCACCGCGATGCCGAGGAGCTGGAGCTTGCCCTCGAGCCGGCCGAGCAGCCAGCGCAGCACGAACGCGCCGGCCACGATGGCGACGACCGTCCAGCCCGACCAGACGCCGAGGCGGGACATGAAGTCGACGCCCTCCGCGCTGAACGTGTCGTTGAACAGCTCGTCGGCCGCCGCCTCGTTGGTGAACCTCGTCTGGTCGGCGTCCATGAGGCCCTCGACCTCGTAGACCACCAGGAACGGCACCAGCACGGACAGCGCGATGTCGATGAGGCGACGCTCGCGCCGCTCCGAGGGCATCATCGGGGCCCGGCGGGTGGGCAGCATGCCGGGGATCGCCGCCTGCGCCGCGCGCTCCCGGCGGCCGAGGTCGGCGCCGCCCAGGCTCGGCAGGCTGTGCCGGCAGACCCACAGCATCCCGACCACCGGCACGAGGTACCCGAGCGGGCTGAGGATCAGCAGGAGCTGCGCCACGAACGAGTTCCACTGGCTCAGCTCGACCGCGCCCCACATCGCGCCGTTCCGGACGGCGACGCCGAGCAGGCCGAGCGTCAGGAGCGCGGGCCAGTGCGCCACGAACAGGCGACCCGCGGAGACCAGGATCCTCATGGCGACACATAGTGGCCTAAACCGGGCGCGGCGCGCCAAGCCGTGTCATGCCGGCCGGCCCTCCGGCCGGCACGTGTCACTCCAGCGCCGCGAACGACCGCTCCACCAGGTCGGTGTAGGCCTCGACGCCGTCCAGGTTCGGGTGCGTCGCGTCGGCGTGCAGCAGGCCGGGATGCTCGTCGACCAGCGTGTGCCAGTCGGCCACCTCGACGTTCTCGCGGCCCGCGGCGATCCGGTCGAGGGTCTTGTTCGCGTCGGGCACCCAGTAGCTGATCCCCACGCTGTTGACGAGCACCACGCGGCGGTCGGGCCCGATCATGTCGAGCACGTGCTTCGCGGCGTCGGCCGAGCCCTCGAGCTGGAAGCCCGCGTTGGTGCCGAAGTTCAGCAGCACCGTCTCGCGCAGGCGGCCCTCGCGCTTGGCCGTGCGGATCATCCGCTCGGCGTCGAGCCAGTCCGTGCTCACCACGCCCTCGACCTGGGCACGCGGGTAGCGGGCGAGGATCGCGGGTGCGGCGGCCGCCAGCACGGAGTCACCGAAGGCGGAGACCTGGGTGCCCTGCCGCGCCCCGAAGGGCAGGCGGTCCGACGCCGGCCCGCCGGCGCGCGACGTCGGGGCGGGCGCGCCGGCGCCGTCGGCCGCAGGGGTCGCGGTGTTCGGTCCGGCGGCGGCCTGCGCCGCCGCCTGCCCTGCCGCGGCCTGGACCCCGGCGGCGATGGCGAGCTCGGTCGCCGTCCGGGACGGGGCCGACGTGACCGCCGCCCCCGTCCCGACCAGGGCGAGCACCGCGACCACCACGGCCGCCTTGGGCACGACGGCGGCGGTGCGCACCGCGCCGAGCAGCGCCCGGAGCGCACCCCGGAAGCCGAGCCGGCGCACCGGCAGCTCCACCCACCGGTACGACGCCGCCGCGAGCACGACCGTCAGCGCCACGGTGAGGCCGGTGCCGACGCCCCACCACACGGTCCCCGGCTGCGCCCCGACCGCCGCCGTGACCACGCAGGCGACCGGCCAGTGCCACAGGTAGATCCCGTACGACCGCTCCCCCACCCAGCGCAGCGCGGGAGCCTCCAGCGCGGTGGTGAACCAGGTGGGCTCGACCCGGGCCGCGCCGCACGCCTGCACGAGGACGAGGGCCAGCAGCGAGGCGGCCAGCAGCCCGAGCGGGTAGGTGAGGGGCGAGTCGCTGCGCAGCAGCAGGAACAGGGCGACCAGGCCGGCCAGGGCGAGCGGCGGCAGCACGCGGGCCCGCGCGCCCCACAGCGCCGGACCGGCCTTGGCCCAGCGCAGCGTCACCGCGGCCCCGAGGAGCAGCCCGAACGCGTGGGTGTCGGTGCCGTAGTAGACGCGGGTGGGGTCCACGCCGGTCCCGTACGCGGGCATGAGCAGGAGCGCCATGGCCGCCGCCGAGACGAGCGCGCCCGCGGCCACGATCCGCACCCGCCAGGCGGCTGAACGCACGGTGATCAGCAGGAGCACGAGCAGCACCGGCCACGCCAGGTAGAACTGCTCCTCGATGGCCAGCGACCACAGGATCCGCAGGAGCTCCGGCTGGGACTCGTCGAAGTAGTCGGTGCCCGCGGCGATCTCCACCCAGTTGGTGCTGAACGTCACCGCCCCGAGGAGCTGGCGCCCGATGCCGACCGTGAGGTCCGGCTCGACCAGCCGCGCCACCGGGATGCTCGTGACCAGCACCAGCGCGAGGGCGGGCAGCAGCCGGCGGGCGCGGCGCACCCAGAACCGCGGCAGCCGGATCCAGCTCGTGCCCGCGACCTCGCGCAGCAGCAGGGTGGTGATGAGAAACCCGCTGACCACGAAGAAGACGTCCACGCCCAGGAACCCGCCCGGTACCCACGCCGGCGCCAGGTGGAACGCGACGACCGCGACCACCGCGACAGCTCGCAGACCGTCGAGGCCGGGGATCCGGGGGCCGTGTGCTGTCGCGGACCGCGGGTCACCGCTCGGGGTCGGGCTCCCCGCCGGGGCCGCGGGGGATCCCGCGGACGGCGAGCCCGGGGCCGATGGCGTGGTTGCGGCCGGGGCGGGCCCGGCGACCAGGCCGGGCCGGGCGTCGTCGGTCAGGACCATGGGCGGACGGTACCGAACCTCCGTGGACCGAAAAAGTCCGGAATGTGAAGCCCGGCCCGCCAGCAGTCCCCTTCGAGGCCTAAGTTTCTTCGCTTTGAGCCCCTCCAAAGCGAAGAAACTTAGGCCCCGAAGGAGAGGATGGGCCGCGACCGAGCCGAGGCCGGCTGGATCAGCCGGTCCCGGCCCCCGCCAGGACCCGGCCCCTCAGAGCTTGGTGACCGCCGTGTACTTCAGCGCGATGCGCTTGGTCCCGTTGGTGCCGAAGTCGATCTTGACCACGGCGTTGGCCTCGACGTCGACCACGGTGCCCAGACCGTAGGAGTCGTGCGTCACGCGGTCCCCGATCTCCAGGCTGGGGATGTCCTTCTGCACGTTGATGCCGCCGAACCCGCCCGTGGCACCCGCCTTCTTCTGCGGGGAGAACGGGTTGGCCTGCCCGCCGCCCGACGACGACGTGGTGCCGGTGCGCGAGGCCCCCGACCGGCCCGAGGACCACGAGGAGCCCGAGCCCTGGCCGCGCCCGCCCGAACCCGAACGCCCGCCGGAGCCGTAGCCGCCCGACCCGTACCCGCCGCTCCAGCCGCCCCGGCCCGAGCGGATCGCGGCCGTCGACGACTCGCGCCGCCGCCAGTCCCACAGCTCCTCGGGGACCTCCTGCAGGAACCGGCTCTCGGGGAACTCGTTGGCCATGCCGAACGCCGCGCGCACCGACGACCGCGTGATGTAGAGCCGCTCGCGCGCCCGCGTGATCCCCACGTAGGCGAGGCGGCGCTCCTCGGCGAGCTCCGTGTCGTCGTGCAGCGAGCGCATGTGCGGGAACGTGCCGTCCTCCATGCCGGTGAGGAAGACGACCGGGAACTCCAGGCCCTTGGCGGTGTGCAGCGTCATGAGCGTGACGACGCCCTGGTTCTCCTTGGGCGCCTCCTCCGCGGCGCCGTCGGCCACGTCCTCGTCGGGGATCTGGTCGCTGTCCGCGACCAGCGAGACCCGCTCCAGGAAGTCCGCGAGCGAGCCCTCCGGGTCGGTCTCCCCGAAGTCGACGGCCACGGCGTGCAGCTCGGCCAGGTTCTCGACGCGTCCCTCGTCCTGCGGGTCCTCGCTCGCGCGCAGCTCGGCGAGGTAGCCGGTGCGGTCGAGCACCGCGCCGAGCACCACGGCCGGCGCCGCGCCGTCGTCGACCAGGCCGCGCAGCTCCCGCATGAGGTCGCGGAAGGCGAGCAGCGGCTTGAGCGAGCGGTTGGTCATGCCCGGGATCTCGTCGGCCCGCTCCAGGGCGGCGCCGAAGGAGATCCGCTCGCGCTCCGCGAACGAGGCGACGAGCGACTCCGCGCGGTCGCCCAGCCCTCGCTTGGGCACGTTGAGGATGCGGCGCAGGTTCACGTCGTCGTCCTCGTTGGCCAGCGCGCGCAGGTAGGCGACGGCGTCCTTGACCTCGCGGCGCTCGTAGAACCGCGTGCCGCCCACCACCTTGTACGGCAGGCCGACGCGGACCAGCACCTCCTCCAGCGCACGCGACTGAGCGTTGGTGCGGTAGAAGATCGCGACGTCGCCGGGGCGCACGTCGTCGCTGTCACCGAGCTTGTCGATCTCGTCGGCGACGAACCGGGCCTCCTGGTGCTCGTCGTCCGCGACATAGCCCACGATCTTGGCCCCGGCGCCCGAGTCCGTCCACAGGCGCTTGGGCGTGCGGCCGGCGTTGCGGGAGATCACCGCGTTGGCGGCGCTCAGGATGTTCTGCGTGGAGCGGTAGTTCTGCTCCAGCAGGATCGTGGTGGCGTCCGGGTAGTCCTTCTCGAACTCCAGGATGTTGCGGATCGTGGCGCCGCGGAACGCGTAGATGGACTGGTCGGAGTCGCCCACGACGGTGAGCTCGGCCGGGTCGAGACCCGAGTCGTCGTCCGCGCCCACGCCCGCCAGCTCCCGGACCAGGGTGTACTGCGCGTGGTTGGTGTCCTGGTACTCGTCCACCATGATGTGCCGGAACCGGCGCCGGTAGTGCTCCGCGACGTTCGGGAACGCCTGGAGCAGGTTCACCGTGGTCATGATGATGTCGTCGAAGTCCAGGGCGTTCGCCTGGGCCAGGCGCGCCTGGTACCGGGTGTAGACGTCGGCCAGGACCTGGTCGAACGTGGGCGTGGTGGTGTTGCGCTCGTCGGCCGACTGCCCGCCCCACGGCCGCCGGATGCCGCCCGCCGCGGCGGACGCGGCCTCCGCCTGCGCCTCCTGCTCCGCGTACGTCACGGCCTGCCGCGCGTAGGTCTCGGGGTCGATCAGCTCGTTCTTCAGGTCGCTGATCTTGTTCGACAGCCCGCGCGCCGGGTACTTCTTGGGGTCGAGGTTGAGCTCGCGCGTCACCAGCGTGATGAGGCGCTGGCTGTCCGCGGCGTCGTAGATGCTGAAGCTCGACCGCAGCCCGAGCGTGGTCGCCTCCCGGCGCAGGATCCGGACGCACGCCGAGTGGAACGTGGACACCCACATGCGGTTCGCGGCCGGGCCGACCAGGCCCTCGACACGCTCGCGCATCTCGGCGGCGGCCTTGTTGGTGAACGTGATCGCCAGGATCTCGCCCGCCCGCGCCCGGCCCGTGGCCAGCAGGTAGGCGATGCGGTGTGTGAGCACGCGCGTCTTGCCCGACCCGGCGCCGGCCACGATGAGCAGCTGCCCGCCCTCGTGCACCACGGCGGCCCGCTGCTGCGGGTTGAGCCCGTCCAGCAGCTCGTCGGGGTCGAGGTGCGCGTACGCCCCGCGGGCGCGTGGTGCCTCCGACTCGTGCGGCAGGCCGGCCAGCCAGTCCGGTTCAGCGGGCACGGCCGACTCGCCGGGGTCGCCGCCGTCCGGCGCGTCGTCCCACCGCGGGGCGGTGCGCGGCAGGCGCGCCTCGTCACCCGGCGCCGCCGGGTCGAGGCCGGGCAGGGAGAGGCTGTCGAAGAGGGAAGTCATCGCCCCTAAGCCTAGGCGGGCTCACCGACACTGCCGACGGGCCGCGCGGTCCGGGTCGTCACAGACTGGAGGTGTTCCCGGTCATATGGGTGGACAAGTGTGTGGACGGGGCAGTCCGTCGGATCAGCAAGGAGTCGCCGCAATGAGGTTCGCACCGGATCAGCCGGCCGATCCGCCCCGGGGCCTGCGTGGCCTCCCCCACCCCGTCGCCGCGGTGGTGGGCGGCGGCGGGGTGTACGGGGCCACCCAGGTCGGCGTCGGCTACGCGCTGGAGCAGCACGGGTTCGTGCCCGACCTGATCGTGGGCACGTCCGTGGGCGCGTTCAACGGCGCGGTGGCCGCCGCGCACCCCGGCAGCGCCGCGCGGTCGCTGGCCCTAACCTGGACGGGGCTGCGGCGCCGGGAGGTGTTCCCCTTCGGCCTGCGCTCGTTCCGGGCGGGCCTGTTCGCCGACGCCGGGCTGCGCCGGCTGATCCGGCGCGCGGGGCTACCGCCCCGGATCGAGGACCTGCCCGTCCGCTTCATCGCCGTCGCCACCGACCTCGCCAGCGGCGAGCAGGTGCTGCTGGACCACGGCGACCTGGAGTCGGCCCTGCTGGCCAGCGCCGCCATCCCGGGCGTCCTGCCCGCGGTGGTCCGCGACGGGCAGACGCTGGTCGACGGCGGCGCCGTGGCGCACGTGCCGGTCCTCGCCGCCCGGCAGGCCGGGGCCGCGAGCGTCGTGGTCGTGGTGACCGGGCGGGAGGCGCTGCCGCTGAGCACCACGACCCCGCCGCGGCGGGCCGAGGCCGTCGCCGCCCGCGCCGGGCTGTTGATGATGCACCACCAGATCGAGCGCGACCTGCGGGACGTGGCGCGGGAGATCCCGACCGTCGTGCTGCCGACCGGTGTGGCGGCCTGGCCGGCGATGTGGGACTTCAGCCACTCCCGGCGGCTGATCGACGCCGCGCTGGACTCGGCGAGCCGGTTCCTCGACGAGCTGGTCATCACCGGCCCGGGCCTGTACCGGCGCGAGCCCGTCGCGGCCGCGCCCGGCGGCGTCCCCGAGCGACGGGCCGGAGGCGGTCGATGAGCACCGTCGCCTTCCTGAACATCGGCATGCACGGGTACGTCAACCCGACGCTCCCGGTCGTGGCCGAGCTGGTCCGCCGGGGCCACACGGTGACGTACCACACGACCCCCGCGTTCGCGGCGCAGATCGAGGCCGCGGGCGCCCGGGTCCATCTCTACCCCGGGGGCGACCTGCCCCTGCCGGACCCGCCCATCCCGCTGGCCATGATGGCGGGGTTGGCGCACGCCGCCGTCGGCCTGCTGCCCTCGGTGCTCACCGACCTCCGCGCCGCCCGGCCCGACCTCGTGGTGCACGGCGCGGCCTGCCCGTGGGGCGCCGTCGCCGCGCGCGAGCTCGGGGTGCCCGCGGCCGCGACGTTCACCACGTTCGCGTTCAACCGGCAGGTACCCAGCCCCGGACGGATGTCCACGGAGCTGCTGGCCGCGGCCGCGGCGCACCCCGGCATCGCCGGCGGCTACGCCCGGGCCCGCTGGGCCCTGAACCGCGGCTACGACACCAGCGGGCTGCCGCTGACCGACCTGATGGACGCGCGCGAGCCGCTCAACCTCGTCTTCACCTCCCGCGCGTTCCAGCCGGGCGCCGACGCCTTCGACGCGTCCTTCCGGTTCGTCGGGGCGAGCGTGGGCTCCCGGCTGCCGGACCCGGCGTTCGCGGCGGACCGGCTCGAGAGCCCGGTCCTGTACGCGTCCCTGGGCACGGTGTTCGACGCCGGCCCGGGGCTGCTGCGCACCTTCGCCACCGCGCTGGCGCCGCTGGGCGGCACCGTCGTGGTCTCCACCGGGCACACGGACCCCGCCGACCTGGGCGAGCTGCCGGCCAACGTGCTCGCCCGCCCGTCGGTGCCGCAGCTCCAGGTGCTGGCCCAGGCCGCGCTCTTCGTCACCCACGGCGGCATGAACAGCGTGAACGAGGCGATGCTGGCCGGCGTCCCGACGCTCGTGGTGCCGCAGGGCGCCGACCAGCCGCTCGTGGCCCAGCGGGTGGTCGAGCTCGGCGCGGGCCTGGCCCTCGGCACGCAGGACGCGACGCCCGAGTCCGTGTACACGCTGGCCCGGCGGCTGCTCCGGGAGCCCCGCTTCCGGGCGGCGGCCGGTGTGCAGCGGGACGCCCAGGAGGAGGCGGGCGGCGCGCTGCGGGCCGCGGACGAGCTCGAGCGGTACCTCGCCGGGGCACGCGGGGGCGCGCCCGCCGGCCCAGGACGGGAGGGCTGAGGCGTGTCGACCGCCGTCGTCGCGCTGCTCGTGCTCGCCGGTCTGTCGGAGAGCGCCGGGCGTGTGCTGCCCCTGGTGGCTCGCCGGCCCCGGCTCTCCCCGCGGCTCCTGGTCGCACTGATGACCACCGGCACGGTGGTCGAGGGAGCGGTCGTCGCCCTGTGGCCGCCGGCCGCGTGGGCGCTGGCCGGCTGGGTCCAGCCGGGCACGCTGCCCGGGCCCACCCTGACCTGGACGCCCGCGCTGGTCGCACCGATGCTGCTGGCCGCGATCCTCGCGTTCCCCCTCCTCGGGCCGTTCCTGCACCTCCTGCTCGTGGTCGGGGTCGGCGCGGGCCTGGCCGGCCCGCTCGCCGAGGCGTCCGGGCTCGGCTGGTGGGCCGCCGCCGCGTGCGTCGCCGGGGCCGGGCTGGGCCTCGCCGCCACCGTCGAGGTGGTCCGGCGGCTGACCGCGCGGCTCATGGCCGGCGCGCGGGAGGTGCCCGCATGACCGAGCTGCTCCCCCTACTCCTCGTGCTGGCGATCGGCCCGTTCCTGCTCGCCGAGGGCCTGCTCGCCCGCTACGAGCTGATGGTCTACACGGTCGGCTGGCGCACGCAGGTCCCGGCGCTGCCCGCGAACCTGCCCTACGCGCGGGGCGCGGAACCGGGCCGCCCGCCCGACGCCTACCTGGTCTACCTCGACGGCATCGGCAAGCGTCGCTTCACCGACACGCGCGACGGCGGCCAGCTCGTCCAGGCCGTGATCGCCGGGGCACCCGAGCTGCGGGTGCTGGGCCAGGTCCAGCCGTACTCCCCGCTGGCGGACCCGCTGGTCGGGCGGCCGGTGTGGGACTGGCTGCGGCGACACATCGGCATCACGCTGTTCCTGCACAACGTGATGCAGACCTTCGTGGCGGCCGACCGCCGCTACCGCCCGCTCTACAACCGCGCCGTGGGCGGGCAGACCGCCGAGCAGCTCCGGCTCGCCGGCTACGAGCCCGGCAGCGGCATCCCGGTGGTGCTGCTCGGCTACAGCGGCGGCGCCCAGGTGGCGCTCGGCGCCGTCGAGGAGCTCTGGACCCAGCTGCGCGCCCCGGTGTGGCTGATCACGCTCGGCGGGTTCCACAACGGCGCCAACGACCTCACCCATGCGGCCGGGCTGCACCGGCTCACCAGCGGCAACGACTGGATCGAGCAGGTGAGCACCTGGCTGTTCCCCGAGCGGTGGCGGCTGCTGCGCCGCAGCCCCTGGAACCGGGCCCTGGCGGCCGGGAAGGTGCGCGTGCACCGGCTCGACCCCGCGACCCACGTCGGGCCGCTGAGCTACATCAGCCCGACGGCGAAGCTCGAGGACGGCAGCAGCCACCTCGACCGCACCACCGAGACGGTCGTCGAGATCATCCGCGAGGAGTGCCGAAAGGCCCGCCGAACCACCGGATGAAAATGCCCGGAACGATTGTGTGCGACGTTCCTGCACCCATCCGGAAAAGGTCACGGATATCAACCTCGGGGTGGGGTGATGTTCGGGTGATGTTTCGCGTCGGAGGTATCGTCCGGCGCCGCGGGTGAATCGCCGTGTTCACCCGCTCCCCGGGTTTCTGGCGCGCGCTGCGGGAGCAAGACTTTCCTCATGCATTCCGACGCTCCACACGTTCTGGTGATCATCCAGAACCTGCCGTTCAGGATCGACCGCAGGGTCCGGTCCGAGTGCCGCGCGCTGACCGACGCCGGGTACCGCGTGAGCGTCGTCTGCCCGCAGGAGAACCCCGACGAGCCCGCCCGGTCCCAGGTGGACGACACGACCGTCTACTCGTACGCCCCGCCCCCGGACTCCCGCGGCGTCATGGGCTATGTCCGCGAGTTCGTCGTCTGCTGGTGGCGGACGGCGCGGGCCTCGGCCCGCGTGCACCGCGACGCGCCGTTCCAGGTGATCCAGGCGTGCAACCCGCCGGACACCTACTGGCTGCTCGCCCTGTTGTGGCGCCTGCGGCGCGGGGTGCGCTTCGTCTACGACCAGCACGACCTGTGCCCCGAGGTGTACATCGCGAAGTTCGGCCGGCAGGACCTGCTGTACAAGGCGCTGCTGCTCCTGGAGCGCGCGACGTACCGCACCGCCGACCACGTGATCTCGACGAACGGCTCGTACCGGCAGATCGCGCTGGAGCGCGGCAGGGTCGACCTGAGCCGCAGCTCGGTGGTGCTCAGCACGCCCGACGCCGACCTGATGCGCAAGGGCGACCCCGAGCCGGGGGCTCGTGACCTCGGCAAGCACCTCGTGTGCTACGTGGGGATCATGGGCTCGCAGGACGGCGTGGACCGGCTGCTGGCCGCCGTCGAGCACGTGGTGCGCGTGCGCGGCCGCACCGACGTGCGCTTCGCGCTGCTCGGGTTCGGGGACGCGCTGGAGGAGCTGCGCGCGGACTGCACGCGCCGCGGGCTGGACCTCTGGGTGCACTTCACCGGCCGGGTCGACCACGAGGCCATCGGGCGATGGCTGTCCAGCGCGGACCTGGGCGTCACGCCGGACCCGCCGAGCGAGTTCAACGACCGCTCCACCATGAACAAGACGCTCGAGTACATGGCGCACGAGCTGCCCGTGGTGGCGACGGACCTGACCGAGACCCGCCGCAGCGCGGGCGACGCGGGCCGGTACGTCGCCGGGAGCGACCCCGCGGCGTTCGGCGACGCGATCCTCGAGATCCTCGACGACCCCGACCGCGCCCGGACGATGGGCCTGGCCGGGCGCGCCCGGATCGAGGGCGAGCTGTCCTGGCGCCGGCAGGCGGAGACCTACGTGCGGGTGTTCGACACGGTGACGGGCCACGCGCGCGCATTGTCCGAGAAGCGCGGATGAATGCCGGTCGCGGCATTTCCGGCGCCCTTCGCGCATTTCTTTTTCACCCCTGGGTGAAACCCGCTCCGGGTGAATAAACGTCGAGCACGGGTGATTTCGAAAGGCCCCGGCCAGTTCGCCGCGAGGCCGGGACGTACATTGATCGAAGCCAGGATGACAACACTCCGGGCCGATCCGAGCTGATACCGGAAGAAGGCAGCATGGACCAGAGACTCTTGCGGGCGGCCGTGGTGGGCGCCGGCTACTGGGGACCCAACCTGGCACGCAACTTCGCGGCGTCCGACCGCTGGGAGCTGGCCGCCGTCTGCGACCTCGACGCGGACCGCGCCTCCCGGGTGGCCCGCGCGAACGGCCGGGCCGACGTCGAGACGTCGCTCGACGCGCTGCTCGCCCGGGACGACATCGACGCGGTGGCCATCGCCACGCCCGCCCGGACGCACCACGCGATCGCGCTGGCCGCGCTGCGCGCCGGCAAACACGTGGTGGTCGAGAAGCCGATCGCCGACCGCGCGGCGGCGGCCACCGAGATGGTCGCCGCGGCGCGGGACCGCGGCCTGGTGCTCATGACCGACCACACCTACTGCTACACCCCGGCGGTCCGGAAGATCCGCGAGCTCGTGGCGAACGGAGACCTGGGTGAGATCCTCTACATCGACTCCGTACGGATCAACCTCGGCCTGGTCCAGCCCGACGTCGACGTGTTCTGGGACCTGGCGCCGCACGACCTCTCGGTGATCGACTTCATCCTGCCCGGCGGGCTGCAGCCCGAGTCGGTGGCGGCGCACGGCGCCGACCCGATCGGCGCGGGCAAGTCCTGCGTGGGCTACCTGGTGCTGCCCCTGCCGGGCGGCGCCGTCGCGAGCGTGCACGTGAACTGGCTCAGTCCCACCAAGGTGCGGCGGATGACCATCGGCGGGTCGCGCCGCACGCTCGTGTGGGACGACCTGAACCCGCAGCAGCGGATCAGCGTCTACGACCGCGGCGTGGACCTGGAGACCCAGGCGTTCGACAGCCTGGAGCGCCGGGCCGCCACGATCTCCTACCGCCTGGGCGACACCTGGTCGCCGGCCCTGGAGGAGCGCGAGGCGCTCGGGTCCATGGTGGGCGAGCTCGCCGAGGCGATCCAGGGCGAGCGCCCGGCCCTGACCGACGGCGCCGCGGGCCTGCGCGTGCTCGACGTGCTGGAGGCCGCGGACCGCAGCCTCGCCACGGGCGGCGGCGTGACGCGGGTCGAGACCGGCGCACGCACGCCGGTGCTCGCGGGCGGGCCGACCAAGGACGGAGCGGCCGCATGAGCGCGCTGAGCGGGGCGCGGGTGCTGGTCACGGGCGGCGCGGGATTCATCGGCAGCCACCTGGTCGACGAGCTGGTGCGCCGGGGCGCGGCGTCGGTCACCGTGGTCGACAACCTGGTCAACGGCCGGCGCGAGAACCTGGCCCACCACCTGGGAGACACCGACGGGCACGGCCCGGTACGGCTCGCCGCCGACGACATCCGGAGTGAGGCCGCGCTCGCGCTGGTCGACGACGCGGACGTCGTCTTCCACCTGGCCTGCCTGGGGGTGCGGCACAGCCTGCACGACCCGCGGGAGAACCACGAGGTCAACGCGACCGCCACGCTGGAGCTGCTCGAACGGGCCCGCGCGGCGGGCGTGGGCCGCTTCGTCCACGTGAGCTCCAGCGAGGTGTTCGGCACCGCGCAGTACGCCCCGATGGACGAGCGGCACCCGACCTGGCCCGAGACGGTCTACGGCGGGTCCAAGCTCGCCGGGGAGGCGTACGCGCGTGCCGCGTTCCGCACCCACGGCATGCCCGTCGTGGTGGTCCGGCCGTTCAACACCTTCGGCCCGCGCAGCCACTTCGAGGGCGACAGCGGCGAGGTGCTGCCCCGCACCATCGTGCGCGCCCTGTGCGGCCTGCCCGCGTTCGTCTACGGCGACGGCGAGCAGACGCGCGACTTCCTGCACGTGAGCGACACCGCGCGGGGCCTGGCGGACATCGCCGAGTGCGACGCCGCCGTGGGCCGCACCGTGAACGTGGGCTCGGGCGCCGAGGTGACCGTCAACGAGCTGGTGACCACGGTCGCGCGGCTCGCCGGGCGGCCCGACCTGGAGCCGGAGCGGCTGGAGGCCCGCCCGGGCGACGTCCGCCGCCTGCTGGTGGACAACACGCTGGTCCGGGAGCTGACCGGGTTCGAGCCGCGGACCACCTTCGAGCAGGGGGTCGCCGACCTGGTCGACTGGTTCCGCAGCCGGCCCGAGAGCCCGCAGGAGATGCTGAGCCGGATCGAGGACCGCAACTGGGTCGCGCCCGCGAGCGCCACGACCGCCCCCGCGGGGGTGGTCGCATGACCGCCGTGGAGGAGGGCCTGCACCGCGTCGACGTCATGAAGCCGTGGCTGGGCGCCGAGGAGATCGCCGCGGTCACCGAGGTGATCGAGTCCGGCTGGGTGGCCCAGGGCCCGCGGGTCGCCGCGTTCGAGACGGCGTTCGCCGACGCGATGCGCGCCCGCGCCGCCGTCGCGACGTCGAGCTGCACCACGGCGCTGCACCTCGCCCTGGTCGTCGCGGGCATCCGGCCCGGCGACGACGTCGTGGTGCCGTCGTTCTCGTTCGTCGCCACCGCGAACGCGCCCACGTACGTGGGCGCGCGCCCCGTCTTCGCGGACGTGGACGCCGCCACCGGCAACCTCACCGCCGAGACGGTGGCGGCCGCCCTCACGCCCGCCACCCGCGCGGTGATCGCGGTGGACCAGGCCGGCGTGCCGGTCGACCTCGCCGCGATCCGCGAGCTGTGCGACCCGCTCGGCATCGTGGTGGTCGAGGACGCCGCGTGCGGCGCCGGCTCGACCTACCACGACCGTCCGGTCGGGGCGGGTGCCGAGATCGTCGCCTGGTCCTTCCACCCCCGCAAGATCCTCACCACCGGCGAGGGCGGGATGATCACCACCAGCCGCCCGGACTGGGCCGCCCGCGCGCGACGCCTGCGCGAGCACGCCATGAGCGTCTCCGCGGCGGACCGGCACGCCGCCCTCGTCTCCCCGCCGGAGGAGTACGACGAGGTCGGGTTCAACTTCCGGATGACCGACCTGCAGGCCGCCGTCGGCCTGGTGCAGCTCGGCCGTCTCCCCGAGATCGTCGCCCGGCGGCGCGAGCTCGCCGCCCGCTACCGTGCCGAGCTGGCGGACGTGCCCGGCCTGCGCCTGGTCGAGGACCCGGCCTGGGGCCGGGCCAACGTGCAGTCCCTGTGGGCCGAGGTGCTGCCCGGGTACCGCCTGGACCGGGAGGGGCTGCTCCTGGCCCTCGCCTCGGCGGGCATCTCGGCGCGCCGCGGCATCATGGCCGCGCACCGGCAGCCGGCCCACGCGGGCCGCGGCCACGTGCCGCTGCCCGTGACCGAGCGGCTCACGGACCGCACGCTGATCCTGCCCCTGTTCCACCAGATGACGGACGCCGAGCTGGGCCGCGTGGTCGAGGTGCTCCGCGGGTACGGGGGGCAGTGAGGTGGCGGCGAGCTGGGGCGGGCCGCTGCTGCTGGTGGGGGCGAGCGGGCTGGCCCGCGAGGTGCTTCCCGTCGTCGCCGAGGCCGGGCACGACGTGCTCGGCGTGCTCGACGACCGCTACGCCGACCTGCCGCCCACCGTCGGCGGGGCGCCGGTGCTGGGGCCGGTGAGCTCCGCCGCGGAGCACCCCGGCGCCCGCCTGCTGCTGTGCGTCGGCCCGAGCCGCACCCGCGCCGCCGTGCACGCGCGGCTCGACGCGGGCGCCACGTACGCGCGGGTGGTCGATCCGTCGGTGCGCAACCCCGCCGGCTGCCCGGTCGGGGAGGGCTCCGTGCTGCTGGCCGGCGTCACGATCACCGCGGACGCCGTGCTCGGCGCGCACGTGGTCGCGATGCCCGGGGTGACGGTCACGCACGACTGCGTGCTGGACGACTTCGCGACGCTCGCCGCCGGGGTCTCCCTCGGCGGGGGCGTGCGCGTGGGCCGTGCCGCCTACCTGGGCATGAACGCCTCGGTGCACCCCGGCGTCCGGATCGGCGCGGGCGCCGTGGTCGGCATGGGGGCCGTGGTCCTGACCGACGTGCCGGACGGCGAGACCTGGGCCGGCGTGCCGGCCCGGCGGCTGGTCCGCGAGGTGGCGCGATGACCACGGTCCGGACCCCGCTCCCCCTGCGCACCCGCCCGCTCGTCTCGGTGGTGGTGCCGCACTACAACTACGGGCAGTACCTCCCGACCTCCGTCGGCTCCGTGCTCGCCCAGGAGGGCGTGGACGTCGAGGTGATCGTGGTCGACGACACCTCGACCGACGGGAGCGTCGCCGTCGCGCGCGAGATCGCCGCGTCGGACCCGCGCGTGACGCTGGTCGAGCACGAGCGGAACATGCGGCACATCCGCACCTACAACGACGGGCTCGGCCGGGCCCGCGGCGACTACGTGGTGCTCCTGTCCGCCGACGACGCCCTCGCGCCCGGCGCGCTCGCCCGTGCCGCCGCCCTGCTGGAGCACGACCGGCGGATCTCGCTCGTCTACGGCCTCGTGACCGACTTCGACGGCGCGCCGCCCGCGTTCACGCCCACCCGGAGCTGGTGGACCGTCTGGGAGGGCGAGCAGTGGGTGGGCCACGTCGCCCGCCGCGGACGCAACATCCCGACCAACCCCGAGGTCGTGATGCGCCGGTCCGTCTACGACGCGATCGGCGGCTACGAGGCCGCGCTGCCGCAGGCGGCGGACATGTACATGTGGCTGCAGGCCGCCGCGCGCGGCCGGATCGGCCGCGTCAACGGGCCGGTCCAGGCCTACTACCGGCAGCACGACGCGAACATGCACAACGTCCAGTTCGGCGGGAACCTCGACAACTGGCGCTCCGTGCTCGAGACCTTCGACCTGTTCTTCCGCGAGGACGGGCACCTGCTGCGCCGGCCCGACCGGCTGCGCGCGCGGGCCGACGCCGCCGTCGCGCGCGAGGTGGTGCTCGCCTCCACGCTGCTGCCCCCGGGGCCCGACGGCGCCGAGCACCGCGCGCAGCTCCTGAAGCTCGCCCAGGAGGCCGATCCCGGCGTCGTCCGGTCGCCCGCCTGGCAGTGGGCCCGCCTGGCCGGGCGCGCCGCGCACCGGTCCCGGCTCGGTGTCGAGGCCGTCGAGTCGCTGCGCTGGAAGGTCCGCGGCCAGCTCCTCGCGAGGTTCGGGACATGAGCGAGGGCGCCACCCTGAGCGGCCGTGTCGGGAACGCCCTGCGCTGGAGCACCACCGGCACGGTCGTGGTGCGGCTGGGCAACCTCGGCCTGGGCATCGTCATCGCCCGCATCGTGTCGCCGGAGGAGTTCGGCCTGTACGCGATCGCCCTGACGGTGCAGAGCGTGGTCATGGCCCTGGCGGACCTCGGTCTGAGCGCCGACCTCGTGCGCAGCCCCGACTTCGAGCGGCGCACCGGCCCCGTCGCGGTGCTCGGCCTGGTGACCGGCGGCACGCTCACCCTGGTCACCGCGCTGTCCGCGCCCGCGCTCGCGTCGGCGATGGGCGGCCCCGGCGCGGCCGGTCCCATCGCGATCCTGGCCGCGACGTTCCTGCTGGCCGGGGTCGGCGTCGTCCCGTTCGCCACGCTCCAGCGGCGCCTCGACCAGCAGGGGTTGTTCCGCTCGAACGCCGTCGACTTCGGCGTGGGCGCCGTCGTGACCCTCGTGCTGGCGGTGCTCGGCTACGGCCTGGTCGGCCTGGCGGTGGGCCGGGTCGTCGGCCAGGCCTGCGGCGTGGCCGTGCAGTTCTGGCTCACCCGCACCCGGCTGCGCTTCTCGTGGGACCCGACGGTCGCCCGGTCGGTGCTCGCGTTCGGGCTGCCCGTCGCGGCCGCGAACCTGCTGTCCTGGGTGCTGCTGTCGGTCGACCGCGTGGTGCTCGGCAACACGGCCGGCGCCGTCGAGCTCGGGTACTACGTGCTCGCCGCGAACATCTCGACGTGGCCCATGACGCTGGTGGGCCAGGCCCTGCGGTCGGTCACGCTGCCCGCCTTCTCGCAGGTGCGCGAGCGTGCCCGCGCCGCGCTCGTGCCGCTGCTCGGGCCCGTCTGGTGGGCCGTCGTGCTGGCGGCGGCCATGCTCGCCGCGCTGGCCCACCCCGTGGTCGTGCTCGTCTACGGCGCCCGGTGGGAGCCGGCCGCGCAGATCCTGGTGCCGCTGGCCGTGGTCGGCGCCGTGCGCGTCGTCTCGGACGTCCTGGCCGGCTACCTCTACGCCCTGGGCCGCTCGCGCGGGGTCCTCGCGGTGCAGGTGGTCTGGCTGGTGGCGCTGGTGCCCGCCGTCGTGCTCGGCGCGCGAGCGGCCGGGAGCATCGGCGTCGCCGTCGCGCAGGCCGCCGTCTCCGTGGGCGTGCTGGTGCCCGCCTACCTGGTGCTGCTGCGCCGGTCGCGGGACGAGGTCGGCGCGTTGGCCTGGGCCCTGGCCGTGCCGGGGCTGGCCGGGGCGGCCGCCGTGGCCGCGGGCCTGCTGGCCGCCGGCCAGGTCGACGACCCGCTGCTCGGCGGCCTGCTCGCCGGCGCGGTCACGTTCGCCCTCTACACGGCCGCCACGCTCGCCTGGGTGCGCCCGCGCTGGCGCGCCGCCCGCACGGCCCTCGACGGTCCGGACGAGGCGGCCGACGCAGCGCCGGACACCGCGCCCGACGAGACACCGGACGAGGTGCCGGACCTTCTGCCGGACGCCGTCCCGGCTGCCCGACCGAGAGGAACGACCCGATGACCGAGACCACGACAACGACCTCCCCCGCGCCGTCGCGGGAGCCCGTGCCCTTCCTGGACCTGGGCGCCCAGACCGCCGAGGTGGAGGGCGACGTCCGCGAGCGCTGGGACGAGATCCTGCGCACGTCCGGCTTCGTGCTGGGACCGGACGTCGAGCGGTTCGAGCGCGAGTTCGCCGCCTACAGCGGGGCGCAGCACGCCGTCGGCGTGGGCAACGGCACGGACGCCCTGGAGATCGGCCTGCGGGCTGCCGGGATCGGCCCGGGCGACGAGGTGATCGTGCCGGCCAACACGTTCTTCGCGACGGCGGAGGCGGTGCTGCGCTGCGGCGCCCTGCTGGTGCCCGCCGACGTCGACGACGACTTCCTGCTGGACCCCGAGGACGTTGCCGGCCGGCTGTCGGCACGCACCCGGGCCGTCGTCGGCGTGCACCTGTACGGGCAGATGGCGCCGGTGACGCAGCTGCGCGAGCTGGTGGGCCCCGACGTCCTCCTGGTCGAGGACGCCGCCCAGTCCCAGGGCGCGAGCCGGGACGGGTTCCGCTCGGGCGGCGCGGGCGACGTGGCCGCGACCAGCTTCTACCCGGGCAAGAACCTGGGCGCGTTCGGCGACGGCGGCGCGGTGCTGACGTCGTCCGACGACGTGGCCGAGCGGGCCCGCCGACTGCGCAACCACGGCGGCGTCAACCGCTACGAGCACCTGGAGGTCGGCGCCAACTCGCGCCTCGACTCCCTCCAGGCCGCCGTGCTGTCCGCGAAGCTGACGCGGCTCGACGCGTGGAACCTGCGGCGGTCGGAGGCCGCGGCGCGGTACGGGGCCCTGCTCGCCGACGCGTTCGCCGACGTGCCGGAGCTCGTGGCGCCGCGCGAGCTGCCGGGGGCCACGCACGTGTGGCACCTGTACGTGGTGCGCACGCCGCACCGGCCCGCGGTGTCCGCGGCGCTGTCGGCGGCCGGCATCGGGCACGGCATCCACTACCCCGCCCCGGTCCACCTCCTGCCCGCGACGGCGCACCTGGGCTTCCGCCCCGGCACCGCCCCGCGGGCCGAGGCGCACGCCGGGCAGATCCTCTCGCTGCCGATGTTCCCGGGGATCACCGCCGACCAGCAGGAGCACGTGGTGCGCACGCTGCGCGACGCCGTGACGGGGCGGACCGCACGCCCGGGGGTGGCCTGATGAGCGCCGGCGGGGCCGGGCGCCTCGACCACGCGGCCGCCGCGTGGCGCGCCCGGGTGGACCGCGACGCCACGGGCGGGCCGGGGCTCGGCGCCCGGGCCGTGCGCACGCTCGCGTCCTGGGTCCGGTCGCCGCTGGCGCCCAGGTCGTACCGGCGGCGGCCGCCGTCGGCCCCGCAGCTGCGCCCCCGGGTCTCGGTGGTGGTGCCCTGCTACGACTACGGCCGGTTCCTGCCGCAGACGGTGGGCAGCCTCGTGACCCAGGAGGGGGTCGACGTCGAGGTGATCCTCGTCGACGACGCCTCCACGGACGACAGCCTCGCCGTCGCGCGCGCCCTGGCGGCCGAGCACCCGGGCGTGACGGTGCTGGCGAACGAGCGCAACCTGGGCCAGGTCGAGTCGTTCAACCGGGGCTGGGAGCACAGCACGGGCGAGTTCGTGGTGCGGCTGGACGCCGACGACATGCTGCCGCCCGGCGCGCTCGCACGGGCGACGGCGCTGCTGGAGCAGCACCCGGAGGTGGGGCTCGTCTACGGCCACCCGCAGCACTTCGACGACGGCACGCCGCCCGTCCCGGCGCTGGGCGAGCTGTCCTGGACCGTGTGGGACGGCCGCGCGTGGCTGGCGGAGCGCTGTCGCACCGGCGTCAGCTGCATCACCTCCCCCGAGGTGGTCATGCGCGCCGACCTGCTCAAGGACGTCGGGCCGCTGGACCCGCACCTCAGGTTCACGATGGACGTCGAGATGTGGCTGCGGCTCGCCGCCGTCGCCGACGTCGGCTACGTGGGCGGTGCCGACCAGGCGCTGCACCGCGAGCACGCGGGGAGCCTGAGCGTGAACGAGGGCTCCGGCGCGCTGCTGGACCTGCGCGCCCGCGCGGACGCGTACGACCGGCTGTTCGCCAACGTCGGCGACCGGCTCGCCGGCGCCCACGGGCTGCACGACCGGGCCCGGTCCGCCCTCGCCCAGGACGCGCTGCGGTACGCGGCGGCGGCCGCCGACCGGGCGGAGCCGCCCGCGCCCTACCTGGAGCTCGCGGTCGAGGTCTGGCCGGGCTCCCGGGAGTGGCCCTCGGCCGCGCGGATCGCCCGCCGGGCGGCGCGGGCCGAGCGGACGGGACGGGCCGGGTACGGCGCCGTCGTCCGCCGCATCACCCGCCGAGCCCGGACCGAGCTGATGTACCTGCGCTGGGCCACGTCCGGCCTGTGACGGCGCCCGACGACGCGCCCGCGCCCGTGAACGACGAGGGGGACCACCGATGAACCGGCTGACCAAGGCCACCGCACGGCTCCGCCGCCTGCGCCGCGTGGGCGCGCGCGGGCTGGCCCAGCGCGTCGCCGCGCGCGCCTACCGGACGACGGACGCCGCGGCGCTCGGCTTCCAGCTCTCCGCGGCCGACATCGCCGCCGACGTCCCTCGGGCGCTCCCGACGCCGGAGCCCGTGGCCGGCGACCGCCCGCTGACCGTGGGCTGGGTGACGTCGCCGCCCGCGGCGGGCTCCGGCGGCCACACCACCCTGTTCCGCATGGTCGAGGGGCTGGAGGCGCGGGGGCACAAGTGCGTCGTGTTCCTCTACGACCGGCACGGCCTGGACATCGTCCAGCGAACCGCCGAGCTGCGGCACGGCTGGCCCGGCGTGCGGGCCGAGGTCCGGGACGCACGCGCGGGCATCACCGGCATGGACGCCGTGGTGGCGTCCTCCTGGGAGTCCGCGCACGTCATCGTGGCCCGGAGCCACCGGCCCACCCACCGCCTGTACTTCATCCAGGACTACGAGCCGTACTTCTACCCGCGCGGGTCGGAGTACGAGCTGGCGGCGATGACCTACCGGTTCCCGTTCCGGCGCATCGCGCTGGGCGACATGGTGGCCGGCTGCCTCACGTCCGAGCTGGGCCAGACCAGCGACGTGGTCCCGTTCGGGTGCGACACCGACACGTACCACCTCCCCGAGGTCGAGTCCCCCCGGTCCGGGGTGGTGCTCTACGCCAAGCCCGACGTCGGACGCCGGGGCTACCTGCTCGCCCGGCTCGCCCTCGAACGCTTCCACCGGGAGCACCCCGAGCAGGAGATCCACGTCTACGGCTCGCGCCCGGCGGACCTGACGTTCCCGGTGACGTACCACGGCCGCCTCACCCCGGCGGAGCTGAACGTCCTGTACGGGCGGGTCGTGGCGGGGCTCGCGATGTCGTTCACCAACATCTCCCTCGTGGCCGAGGAGATGCTGGCCGCCGGCGTCGTGCCCGTCGTCAACGACTCGCCGCTGGCCCGCGCCGACCTGCCCAACCCGTACGTGGGATGGGCCGAGCCGACGCCGGCGGGGATCGCCGCCGGGCTCGCCGCCGCCGTCGAGCGGCCCGACGCCGCCGCGTACGCGGCGAAGGCCGCCGCCAGCGTCGTGGGCCGGTCCTGGGGCCCGGCGCAGGAGGCGGTGGCCCGCATCGTGGAGGACGAGGTCCGTGGCGCGGCGCACGGCTGACGGCCGGCGGCCCGGGTCAGCGGCGCCGGGCGCGCGTCTCGAGCACGGCGATGAGCGCGAACGTGGCGCTCGCGCCGAGCAGGCCCGCCATCCCGGCGGCCCGCACGGTCGAGCCCCCCACCTGGTGCACGACCAGGGACTCCGGGGCGACCGTCACGGTGATGTCGTTGACGGGCACCACCCCGGCGTCGCGCTGCAGGCGGTCCAGCTCGTCGGCGATCTGCGCGACGATCTCGTCCTGCCGGGCCCCGACCTCCTCGGCGGTGGCGGCGACGACCTCGACGTACAGCACCTGCTGGGCGAAGTTGGGGGCCCACTGGCCGCCCGTGTCGGGCAGCCGGATCGACCAGCCGTCGCGCAGCCCCTCGCCCACCAGGGTCGCGTCGGGCGAGGCGTACTTGGTGACCTCGTCGGGCCCGGCCACGGCCTTGGCGACCGCGCCGGCCGTGATGATCAGGTCCTCGGACGTGGTGCGCAGCGCGTTCGGGTAGGTCTTGCTCGCGGGTGCGAGGAAGACGACCTGGGTACGGCTCCAGTACACGCCGTCGTCCAGCGTGGTGGTGTACACGAGCCCGAGCGTGACCGCGGCCCCCGCGAGCAGGACGGGCCAGCGCCGCAGCGCCGCACGTATCAGGTCCCACAACGTCATAGCTTCTCCGCGATTTCCTGGAGCGGGCGAAATTCGCGCCGGAGTTCCGCGACTCGTTCCTTTACCCGCCCTCGGCACGATACCTTTGTCGAGCGCGGCGTGATACGCCCGGAAAGGGTGAACAAATGTCATTCCTCGACGTGATTGCAGCTTTGGGCCGGCGGTGGATCGTCACCGTCGTGGGCCTGCTCGCGACCGCCGGCCTCGTGTACGGCGCGAGCACCATCGAGCCGCCGGTCTACACCGCCCGCGCGCTGGTCCTGCTGGTGCCGTCCGAGCAGGTCGTCGGCGAGGGCGGCAACCCGTTCCTGGCCCTCGGCGGGCTCGACCTGCCCGCCCGCGTGGTGGTCGCGTACTACGAGAGCGACGTGGCCAAGGAGCGGTTCAGCTCGGGCTCGGCCGACGCCGAGTACGTCGTGGCCATCGAGGAGTCGACCCGCGGCCCGGTGATCTCGGTCGACGTGACCGACGTCAGCCCCGCGGCCACCCTCGAGACCCTGGAGCTGCTCACCTCGTCGATCCCCGTCGAGCTGGAGCGCCTCCAGGAGGAGGTCGACGCCCCGAAGAACACCGTCGTCTCGACGCTGGTCCTCGCCAAGGACGAGCGGGCGAAGACGGACAACAGCGGCACGGTGCGCATGGTCATCGCCGCCGGCGGCATCGGGCTCGTGGCGACCGTGGTCGCGGCCGTGGCGGTCGACGGGCTGGTCCGCAGCCGGACGCGGGGACGCAGGCAGGCCGCTCCGGAGGGCCCCGGCGCGGACCCGGCCGCGCCGGCGCCGTCCGCAGCCGGTTCGTCGAGCTCGGGGCCCAAGCCGGCCGGGCCGAACCCGGACGCCAAGGCCGACGCCAAGCCGGCCAGGCCCGCGACCGTGCGGCTGCCCGCCGTGCGGCCGCCGTCGGTGCAGCCGCCGGCGAGCCGGCCGGCGGACGACCGTGCCCTGCCGTCCTGGCCCAACCTCCCGCTCGACTCACGGGACCGCCGCAGGGACGACGCGTCCGCCCGGGCCTCCTCCGCGGAGTCCCGGTGACCCAGGCCCGGCCTGCCGCCGTCCAGCGGCATGCCTCGCCGCCGCGGCCGGTGCCCCGGCGGCCGGTGCGGTTCGACGTCGTCACCTGGCTCTCGGTCTACCTGCTCCTGCTGTTCGCCGTGCCCTCCAAGCTGGTGATCGGGCCGCTCGGCAGCGCGGGCGCACCGTCGATGGCCGTCGGCCTCGCCAGCCTGCTGCTGTGGGTGCTCACCGGCGTCGGGGCCGCCCGCCCGAGGCTGAGCGGGCCTCGGCTGATCCGGGTCTCGCTCGCCCTGTTCCTGTTCAGCGTCGGGGTCACGTACGTCATCGCCATGTCCCGGCCCGTGGTGTCCAACGAGATGAGCCCCGCCGACGTCGCGATCCTGGCGCTGCTCGCCTGGTCCGGCGTGCTCCTGCTGGCGCACGACGGCATCACGTCGGCCGCCCGGCGCGACACGCTCGTGTGGCGGCTGGCCCTCGCGAGCGGAGCCCTGGCCGTGCTCGGGCTGGCACAGTTCGTGCTCGGCGAGCTGCTCGTGGACCGGCTCGCCCTGCCGGGCCTGACCCTCACGGCGCCCTACGAGCTCGGCGAGCGCAACGGCCTGATCCGCCCGCAGGGCACCGCGACCCACGCGATCGAGTACGGCGTGCTCGTGACCATGCTGCTGCCGCTGACCCTGCACGTCGGCTTCGAGCACACCGAGCGCAGGCCGCTGGTGCGGTGGGCACCCGCCGCGGCGACGCTCGTGCTGGTGCCCCTGTCGGGCTCCCGGTCCGCCTACGTGGGCGCCGCCATCGGCCTGGTCATCCTGCTCCTCGGCTGGAAGGGCTCCCGGCGCCGGATCATGCTCGGCGTGACCGCCGTCGGCGCCCTGGCGGGCCTGGTGGTCGCGCCGGGCATGCTGTCCTCGATCCTCGGCCTGTTCACCGGCGCGTCCGAGGACCCGAGCGTCACCTCCCGGACCGGCTCGTTCGACCTGGCGGGCGAGTTCATCGCGCGCGACCCCCTGTTCGGGCGTGGGCTCGGCACGTTCCTGCCCACCTATCGGATCTTCGACAACCAGTACCTCCTGCTGCTGGTGACCGTCGGGCTGGTGGGGACCGTCCTGTTCGTCGGCATCGGCGCGGCCACGGTCCGGGTGCTGGTGCGGGTCCGCAGGCGCAGCAGGGGCACCGACGCCCGGACCTACGACCTCGCCCTGGCCCTGATGGCCTCGGTGGTCGTCGGGTTCGTCAGCCTGCTCTTCTTCGACGCCTTCGCGTTCCCGATGACGATGGGTGCGCTCTTTCTCCTGGTCGGTGTCGCGGGTTCGCTGCGCGCCCAGGCATAGGTATGCCGCATACCGCGGGAATCACCCGGAGAATCACCCGGTAATGCATTCCGCGTCCGGGGGTCGTCGTTCACGATAAACAAATGATCAATCTCTGCTTTCACGGCATCGGGACGCCGCCGCACGACGCCCCGGCCGAGGAGGCCGCCTACTGGATCGGCACCGACACGTTCCGGCGCGTCCTCGACGTGGTCGCCGTCCGGCCGGACGTGCGGCTCAGCTTCGACGACGGCAACGAGTCCGACGTCGAGGTGGCGCTCCCGGAGCTGGTGGGGCGCGGGCGGACAGCCGACTTCTTCGTCATCGCCGGCCGCCTGGGCCACCCGGGCTCGCTGTCCGCCGGCGACGTGCGCGCGCTGCGCCGGTCCGGGATGGGCGTGGGGTCGCACGGCATGCACCACCGGGTCTGGCGCCGGCTGCGCCCGCCGGAGCTGCGGGAGGAGCTCGTCCTGGCCCGCGAACGCCTGGAGGACGTGCTGGAGGAGCCGGTGCGCACGGCTGCCTGCCCGCTGGGCCGCTACGACCGGACCACCCTGACCGCGCTGCGCAGGCTGGGCTACACGCGGGTCTACACCAGCGACCGGGCGCTGGCCCGGCCGGGGTCCTGGCGGCAGGCCCGGTTCAGCCTCCGCGCGACCGACACGGCCGACGACGTCGCCGCCTGGCTGCGGCACGGGGACCGCTACACCGTCCGCGCGGCGGACCGGGCCCGGACGTTCGTCAAGGGGCTGCGCTGATGGGGGCCGAGGTCGCCGCGGTGGTCGTGACCTACAACAGCGCACGGCACGTGGACGCGCTGCTCGACAGCCTGCCCGCGGCCTTCGGCGACGTCCCGTACACCACGGTGGTGGTCGACAACGGGTCCACGGACGAGACGCTCACGCTGCTGCGGCGCCGGGGCGACTGCTCCGTCGTGGAGAGCGTCAACGACGGCTACGGGGCGGGGATGAACAAGGCGGTGCGGTACGCGCCGGAGTCGGCCGCGATCCTCGTGCTCAACCCGGACGTGGAGCTCGACGCCGACGCCGTCCCGCGGATGCTCGGCGTGCTGCACCGGCCGGGCGTCGGCATCGTGGTGCCGCGCACGCGCGAGGAGGACGGGAGCCTGTCCCGGACCCTGCGCCGCACGCCCACCGTGGCCCGGGCCGGCGGGCTGAGCTTCACGCGCCTGCCGGCCTTCGCCGAGCGGATCGAGGACCCGCGGGCCTACACCACCGAGCACCCGGTGGACTGGGCCGTCGGCGCGATCTGGCTCGTGGACCGGGAGTGCTTCGACACCCTGGGCGGGTTCGACGAGTCGTTCTTCCTCTACTCCGAGGAGACGGACTTCGCGCTCCGCGCGCGGGACCGTGGCTGGCGTTCCGTCTACACGCCGACGGCGGGCGGCATGCACATCGGCGGCGGCTCGGGCACGAGCCACGAGACGCACACCATGCTGATGCTGAACCGGGTGCGCCTGATCCGGCGCCGGCGCGGCACGCGCGCGGCCTGGATGTACTACGGGGTGACCCTGCTCGTGGAGCTCCGGCGCGGCCTGCTGGGCCACCGGGCGTCGTGGCCCACGCTGCGGGCGCTGGTCCGTCCGGCCCGGCGCCCGGCGGCGCTCGGCGCGAGCGACGAGGTGCTGCCGCGATGAGCGGGCCGGTGGCGTCCGTCGTCGTGCCCGCGCACGACGAGGAGCGCACGATCGGCCGTCTCCTGGACGCGCTGTGCGCCGAGCCGGGGCTGCTGGAGGTGGTGGTGGCCTGCAACGGGTGCACGGACGGGACGGCGGGCGTGGCCGCGGGGTATCCCGTGACCGTCCTCGACCTGCCCGAGCCCTCGAAGGCCCGCGCCCTGCGCGCGGCCGACCGGGTGGCCGGCACGTTCCCGCGGGTGTACCTGGACGCCGACGTCGAGATCACCGCCGACGGCGTGGCCCGGCTCGCGGCCGCGGTGGGCCCCGGGGGTGCCGCCGTCGCGGCGCCGTCGCGCACGATGCCCCGCACGGGGGTCGCGCTGCTCGCGCGCTGGTACTACGACGTCTGGGAGGCGCTGCCCACCGTGCGCTCGGGCCTGTTCGGGCGCGGGGTGCTGGCCGTTTCCCGGGCCGCCGCCGGCCGGATCGCCCGACTGCCCGAGGTGATGGCCGACGACCTGGTGCTGTCCGAGGCGTTCGACCCGCACGAGCGCGTCGTGGTGGCGGACGTCGCCGTCGTCGTGCACCCGGCGCGCACCCTGCGCGACCTGGTGCGCCGCCGGGCGCGCGTGACCACCGGGAACGTCCAGGCGGACCGGGCTGGTCTCCGCGGCGCCGAGGCACGGACCTCGCTCGGCGACCTCCGGCGGGTGGTCCGGGAGCGGCCGGGCCTGGCGCTCAAGGTGCCCGTGTTCCTCGGCGTGGTGCTGGCCGGGCGGCTGCGTGCCCGCGCGGCGGTGCGCGCGGGCGACTTCACCACGTGGGAGCGGGACGCGAGCTCCCGGGTCTGACGAGGGTCTGACGGGCGGAGGGTCTGACGGCGGAGCTGCTCAGTTGCCGCTGCCGCCGCACTCGATCGGGTCCACCGGCGTGGTGCGGCCCTCCTCGTCGGCCGTCACGGTGTGCGCCTGCCAGGTCGTCAGGGCGGGGCACAGGACGTCGACGGGCCCGTAGCCCCAGGTGTCCTGCACCACCTGCAGGTTGCGCACGCTGCCCTCGGTGCCGGCGCGGAATGCGTAGCCGCCGCCCTCGACCAGGAGCCCGTCGACGGTCAGCGACGTGTTGCCCTGGCCGCTCGGGTAGAAGAACGGCGCCGTGCCGTAGCACTCGGCGGTCTCGCGCATGATGATCCGGGTGTTCCGGACGGTCACGCTGCCGCCGCCGTAGCCCTGGATGCCGTCGCCGTGCCAGTCGTTGCAGACGTCGGGCGGCACCACCCGGATGAACGAGTCCTCCACGACGACGTCGCCGCACTGCTTGGCGCCCACGCGGATGCCCTCGGGCACGCCGTCGATCACCACGTCGCGCACCGTGAACCCGCCGTTGCCGATCACCTGCAGGTCGCCGTCCCCCGTCCGGACGTCGCTCCGGACGAACTCGGACGACTCGACCACGAGGCCCGACCCGCACACCGGGCCGGCGTCGTTGACCACCCGGGAGCCGACGGCCTGCACGCGCCGCAGGGTCACGTTCTCGGCCTCGACGGAGATGATGCCATCCGTGATCCGCAGGTCGCTGACGACCTCGCCCGGCTCGGTCAGGTGGAGGTCCCCCGTGTGGGTGCGCCGCGGCGTCCAGCCCTCGGGCAGACCCGCGGTCCCGGGCCCGGGGAACGTGGTGGGGACGGCGTCGTCGGCCGAGGTGGTGCCGTCGCCCACGGGTCCCCCCATGGCGGACGGCGCGGCCTGCCCCGCCGTCGGCCCGGACCCGGCAGGGTCGCGGTCCGGCGCCGTGGCGACGGTGGTGAGGACGGCGGCGACCAGCGCTCCGACTGCCCATCGGAGCGGAACCCACCAGGACGATCGGCCCATGCGAGTCATCCTGGCACGCCCGTCGTCCTCGCTCATCCTGTGGCCTGTGCCCCGGCCGCGGGCCGCGCCGCGGCGACCTGCTCGTAGAGCTCCACCATCCGGTCGACCCGCCGGTCCCACAGGTGCTCGGACACCGCGTGCTCGCGGGCTGCCTCGCCCATGCGCAGCCTCAGGTCCGGCTCCGTGACCAGCCGGCGCACCGCGGCTGCGACGTCGCGGGCGAGCTGCTCCGGCGAGTCGGCGGGCAGCAGGAACGCGCAGGCGTCGGTCACGTTCGCGCCCGGGCCGCCGCGGTCGCACACCACGAGCGGCAGCCCGTGCGACATCGCCTCGAGCGCGACGGCGCCGCCCGGCTCCCGGTAGCTCGGGAAGACGAAGACGTCGGCCCGCTCGTAGAAGCGGTCGACCTCGGCGCGCGGCACCGCCCCGTGCAGCGTCACCCGATCGGTCAGCCCCAGCTCGCGCACCAGGTCGGCGCACGCCTCCCGGTCGTTGCCGTCCCCGACCACGTCGAGCACCACCGGCAGGTCGCGCAGCGCGGCCATGGCACGGATCACGTCGCGGGCGCCCTTGGTACGCACCAGCCGGCCGACGTGCAGCAGCCGCACCGGGCCGGAACGGCCCCTGCGGTCGATCGGCGGCCGGACCGCGTGGAGGGCCACCTCGCGGAGGGTCTCGAACCGCCGCAGCCGCACGTCGCCGAGGACCTCCTGGACGTAGGGGGCGATCCCCACCACGCAGTCGGCGGACTCGTAGGTGGAGCGCAGGAGCGGGTCGTACCGCAGCCGCAGCCGGTCCAGCGCGCGCAGCCGCTGGTACCACGGGACCACCTCCTCCCGGGCGAACGCGGGCGGGGACTCCAGGCTGCCGCCGACCGGCCCGACCACCAGCGGGATGCCGAGCCCGACGACAGGGCACGGGTAGCGCATCGCCACGGGCGCCGGCTGGTGCGCCACGTCGAACCGTTCGCCCGCCGCGAGGCGGCCGCGGACCCAGCGCCGGGCCCGCACGTAGAACGGCACGTAGGCCGGCTGGAGCAGGCTGTTGAGCCGCTCCGCGCGGTGCACCAGCGGCGGCTCCGGCCACTCGACGACGCGCACGCCGGGAAGCTGCCGCGACGGCGGCACGTGGCCCTTCTTGTACGTGGACAGGAGCGTCACCGCGAACCGCTCGGACAGCAGCTGTGCCCACTGGTGGGCGAGCCACGACTCGCCCACGTCGTTGCCGTCGCACGCGGGTGCTACCAGCAGCACGCTGGCCACGCGGGAGGGTACGACGGGTTCGTTGACAGCCACCCACCGATAGTGACTGCTGCCGCCCGTCGGACGCAGCCCCCGGCGGGGTGAGAACAGGGGTGAGAAATGCGCCTCCGGCAATCATTCGGGAATGACCGGATGAAATCAGGGGGCGCCGCCCCTTTCACCCCGGCCACCCCCGCCCGGGGACCCATTCCGGGGTCATACTCGCCGACGTGGCACATTCGAAAGATGTCGAGCTCGCTCCCGTCACGACGGACGACCTGCCGCGTGTGGGCGAATTCCTGAGCGTTTACCTCGACGATTCCCTCACCCCCGGGCAGTGGGCGCGGTCCCTGCGCCCCACCTGGACCACGAGCCACCCCGACCACGGGTTCCTGCTCACCTCCGAGGGCCGGGTCGTGGGCGTGTACGCGGCCCTCTACGCGGAGCCGGACGGCCCCGGCGGGCCGCGCGCCGTCTGCAACGTCGCGGCCTGGTGCGTGCTGGACGAGTACCGCCACCACTCGCTGCGGCTGCTGCGCGCCATGCTCGCCCAGCGCGACCGCGAGCTCACCGACCTGTCCCCCAGCGGCACGGTGGTGCCCCTGAACGAACGGCTCGGGTTCCACCACCTCGACACGGCGGGCGCGCTCGTGGTCAACCTCCCGCTGCCCTCGCCGGGCGTGCGCCTGCTGACGGGGCGGGCCGACATCGAGGCCGTGCTCTCCGGCGCTGACCTGGCCGCCTACCGCGACCACGCCGACTCGGCCGCCGCGCGGCACGTGGTGGCGGTCGTCGACGGGAAGCCGTGCTGGGTGGTGTTCCGCGCCGTCCGGCGCAAGCGGATGCGCCTGTTCGCCTCGGTGCTCCACGTGAGCGACCGCGAGCTGTTCCGCGCCGCCGCGCCCGCGGTGTACCGGCACGTCCTGCTCGCGCACGGGCTGCCGTTCACGCTGCTGCAGAACCGGGTCAGCGGGCCCCGCCCGTGGCACTCCGTGCCGCTGTCGGCGCAGCGGCCGACGATGTACCTGAGCCGCACCGGCCAGCCGCCGGAGTCGGTCAGCTACCTCTACAGCGAGCTGACCCAGGTGCCGTGGTGAGCGCCCGGCCGAGGTGAAACCGCCGTCGCGCGAGGCAATTCACCATTCCCTCACCGGCGGGCCGGGGATGAGTTTTGTTGTCCGCCCGGGAATTCACCTACGCACCTGATACGAAGCGATTGGCCCCGCCGCCCGTACGGCACCCCGCGATCCTTTTTTCACCCATTCTGGGTTCACCCGCTTTTTGGCCCTATTCACCCGTCACCGACCTGACGAGAATCGTCGTTCGCGCTTTACCGTGATCTTCGTGACGACCATCCATCAGCACCTCGAGCAACAGGCGCGCCTGCGGCCCGGCGCCCCCGCGCTGTCGGCCCGGGACGCGACCCTGACGTACGCGCAGCTGTGGCAGGGCGTGCGCCGGGCGGCGGCGCGCCTCGCCGGTCTCGGCGTGGCCCGCCACGACCGGGTGGCCGTCTTCCTGGAGAAGAGGTTCGAGACGGTCGAGGCCCTGTGGGGGACCTCCGTGGCCGGCGCCGTCTTCGTCCCGGTCAACCCGCTCCTGAAGGGCAGGCAGGTCGCCCACGTCGTGCGCGACTCCGGCGCCCGGGTGCTCGTCACCTCGCCCGGCCGGCTGAGCGCCGTCCGCGACCACCTCGGCGACACCGCATTGACCACCGTGCTGCTCGTGGACCCGGCCGACGGCAGCGTGCGGGACGAGCTGCCCCGCCTGCCCGGCCTGACGGTGCAGCGCTGGGCCGGGGCGTCCGACGGCACGGTGCCCGACGACGCTGTGCCTGACGCCGAACCGGTGCCCGCCGACCCCGCGCCGTCCGGCCCCGACACCGACATCGCGGCGATCCTGTACACGTCCGGCAGCACCGGCGCCCCCAAAGGCGTGGTCCTGTCGCACCGCAACCTGGTCGTGGGCGCCACCAGCGTCTCCGGCTACCTGCACAACACGGCCGACGACGTGCTGCTCGCCGTGCTGCCGCTCAGCTTCGACGCCGGCCTCAGCCAGCTCACCACCGCCTTCGCCGTCGGCGCCCACGCGGTGCTGCTCGACTACCTGCTCCCCCGGAACGTCACCGCCGCGTGCGAGAAGTACGGCGTCACCGGCATCACCGGCGTGCCGCCCCTGTGGACGCAGCTCGCGGCCGTCGAGTGGCCGTCGGCCGCCCGCTTCGCGCTGCGCTACTTCGCCAACACCGGCGGGCACATGTCCGGCGCCCTCCTGCGCGAGCTGCGCGACCTGTTCCCCGCGGCCGCGCCGTACCTGATGTACGGGCTGACCGAGTCGTTCCGGTCCACCTACCTCGACCCGACGCAGGTCGACGCGCGCCCCGACTCGATCGGACGGGCGATCCCGAACGCGGAGGTGCTGGTGCTCCGCCCGGACGGCACTCCCTGCGCTCCCGACGAGCCGGGCGAGCTGGTCCACCGCGGCAGCCTGGTCGCGCTCGGCTACTGGAACGACCCGGAGCGGACGGCGGCGCGGTTCCGCCCCGTGCCCGGGTACGACGAGCCGTGGCGTGCCGTGCCGGAGCCCGCCGTGTGGTCGGGCGACACCGTGGTGCGCGACGCCGAGGGCTACCTGTACTTCGTGGGCCGCGCCGACGAGATGATCAAGACCTCCGGGTACCGCGTGAGCCCCACCGAGGTGGAGGAGGCGGCGCTGGCCACCGGCCTGGTGCGCGAGGCGGTCGCCGTCGGCGTGCCGGACGCCCGGCTGGGGCAGCGGATCGCGCTCGCCGCGCTGGCTCCGGAGCCCGTCGACACCGACCGGCTGCTCAAGGAGATGCGGCAGACGCTGCCCACCTTCATGCTGCCGGCGGAGGTCCACGTGGCCGCCGCGTTCCCCCGCAACCCCAACGGCAAGCTGGACCGCCCGGCGATCCGTGCGGGGCTGGTCGCGGAGGTGGCCGAGTGACCGCGCAGCCGCTGGTCGCGCCGCACCCCGCCGTGGCGGCCGTGCCCGTCTCGGGCGACGAGATCCTCGTGGGCGGGGTGCCCCTGACGCGCCTGGCCGCCCGGGTCGGGTCCACGCCGTTCTTCGCGTACGACCGGCAGCGCATCACCGACCGGGTCCGCGAGGTCAAGGCCGCGCTCGGCGACGCGGTGCGGCTCGGGTACGCCGTCAAGGCCAACCCCATGCCCGCCGTGGTGCAGCACCTGGCCGGCCTGGTCGACGCGCTCGACGTCGCCTCCGCGCACGAGATGCACACCGCCCTGGACACGGGGACCGACCCGCACCGGATCAGCTTCGCGGGTCCGGGCAAGACCCCCGAGGAGATCCGCTCGGCGGTCGCGGCGGGCGTGCTCGTCGAGCTCGAGTCGCAGACCGAGGCCCGGCGGGTCGTCGCGGCCGGGGACGCGCTCGGCGTCGTCCCCCGGGTGGCGATCCGCGTGAACCCCGACTTCGCGGTACGCGGCTCGGGGATGCGCATGTCCGGCGGCCCGCAGCAGTTCGGTGTGGACGCCGAGCAGGTCCCCGACCTGCTCCGGTACCTCGGCACGACCGGCGTCGACATGGTCGGGTTCCACGTCTTCGCGGGGTCCCAGAACCTCGACGCGGAGCTCATCGCCGGCGCGCAGCGCGCCACGGCCGACCTGGTCGTCGCGCTCGCCGAGCACGCGTCCGGGCCGGTGCGGTACGTGAACCTGGGCGGCGGCCTGGGCATCCCGTACTTCCCCAAGGACCGGCCCGTCGACCTCGCCCGCGTGGGCGAGAACCTCGCGGCCGTGGTCGCCGGGCAGATCGCCCCGGCGCTGCCCGACGCCGACGTGCACATCGAGCTGGGCCGCTACCTCGTGGGCGAGGCCGGCAGCTACGTGACCCGCGTGATCGACCGCAAGGTCTCCCGCGGCCGCACCTACCTGGTGGTCGACGGCGGCATGCACCACCAGCTCGCCGCGTCCGGGAACCTCGGGCAGGTGATCCGGCGCAACTACCCGGTCCTCGTCGGCAACAGGATGGCGTCGTCGGAGACCGAGCAGGCGACCGTCGTCGGCTGCCTGTGCACCCCGCTCGACCTGCTGGCCGACGACGTCCCCCTGCCCCGGGCGGAACCCGACGACCTCGTGGTCGTGCTCCAGGCGGGGGCCTACGGCCTCACCGCCAGCCCGACCGCCTTCCTGGGCCACCCGGCACCCGCCGAGGTCCTGGTCTGATGCCTGGCCCGAGGCCCGGCACCAACCCCTGACAGGAGAGACATGATGAGCAGCGACGTGACAGACGACGCCACCGGCGAGGTGACCCTCTCCGACGTGCTCGAGGTGCTCGGCAAGGTGCTCGGGATCGAGGACCGCGTGAGCACCTTCGACGCCGGCACCCCCCTCTTCGGCGACCTGCCCGAGCTCGACTCGCTGGCCGTCCTGGAGCTCGTGACCGCCCTCGAGGACCGGTTCGGGATCACCGTGGACGACGACGAGCTCGCCGGCGGGCTGCTGGAGACCGCGGGCAGCCTGCACGCGTTCGTCGGCGCGCGGGCGCGGTGACGGGAACGCCATGAGCACCGGTGAGCAGGGGGCAGCGCGGGTCCTGGACACCGCGGACGTCGACGAGCGCGCCACGATCGGCGACGGCACCACCATCTGGCACCTGGCCCAGGTGCGCGAGGACGCCGTCGTGGGGTCCGGCTGCATCGTGGGGCGAGGCGCCTATGTAGGGCCCGGCGTGCGCGTCGGCGACGGTTGCAAGCTCCAGAACTACGCCCTCGTCTACGAGCCGGCGGTCCTGGAGGACGGCGTGTTCGTCGGCCCCGCCGCCGTGCTGACCAACGACCTCTACCCGCGGGCCATCACGCCCGACGGGACCGTCAAGACCACCGACGACTGGCAGGCCGTCGGCGTCACGATCCGCACCGGCGCCGCGATCGGCGCCCGGGCGGTGTGCGTGGCGCCGGTGACGGTCGGCCGCTGGGCGACCGTCGCGGCGGGTGCCGTCGTGACCGCCGACGTGCCGGACTTCGCGCTCGTGGCCGGGGTGCCGGCGAGGCGCATCCGCTGGGTCGGCCGTGCCGGCGTGCCGCTGGAGCGCACCACGGGGGACGGCTGGCGATGTCCCGTCACCGGGGACGAGTTCACGGAGACCGGCGGGACGCTCCGCGAAGCGCCGTCGAACGCTTCTTTTCGCCACTGAACGATGCTCAGTTATTTCTTTCCCAGCCCACCGTCTCACCCTTTCATCGAAAAGGGTGAAGTGACGGGTGAAGGCCTCGGAAAATGGCACCTGGGGCACGACAGAATACGGTGACCCTCATATTATCGTGATCAAGGAATAGCAACGAGAACCGGGCACACACAACGCCCCGAGGCTGCTGTTGCAAGGCCCGGACCACCACCCCCCGGCTCCACCAGGGCGCGTCGACGCGTCGCGATCGACTGCGCCCGAAACTCATTCCTGGCCAGAGGGAAGGAAGGAATCGACGTGGCGAGCCAGACGATAGGTGGCGGTTTCGAAATTCGCCCGCAGACCACCGAGAAAAGGGTGAAGAATGCGACGTCGCGCGGTTTTCACGACGTCCGCGCACGGCGCGCTCACCCGCAGTGGCAGGTGCGATATCGCGCACGGCTGCGCTACACGGACACGGCCGTCGTCCTCGCCTCGGTGATCCTCGCGTCGGTGCTCGACGCGACTCTCCTGTCCGGCTCCCCCGGGCACCCCGGACCGCTCCGGTCCCTCGCCGTGTCAGCCCTGGTCGCTGTGGTCTGGATCGGGGCGGTGGCCGCGCGCAGCTCGTACGACCTGCGGGTGGTGGGCCGCGACCACACGGAGTACCGGCGCATCTTCGGCGCCACCTGCACGGCGGTGAGCCTGCTCGTGCTCGCCGCCTGGCTCACCGGGTCGGTCGAGCCCCAGGACGTGCTGGCGCAGGCCGTGGTGCTGCCGCTCGGCCTCGCAGGGCTGATCGGCTCGCGCTACGCCTGGCGCCAGTGGGTGGCCCGCACGCGGCGACGCGGCACGGGCTGCATGACGCCCGTCCTGGTGGTGGGGCACCGTGAGCAGGCCGAGCGCGTGATCCGCCGGCTCAACGGCTCACCGCACAAGGGCTTCGTGGTGGTGGGCGCCTGCCTGCCGTCCGCCGAGACCCCGGCCGGTGAGACGGCCCCCGGCGGGACGCCGCCGCGCGACGGGCTGCCCGGCGACGAGGTGGGCGGCGTGCCGGTGCTCGGTGACCTGTCCCGCGTCGGCGAGGCCGCCGCCCTGGTCCGCGCGAGCGCCGTGGCGGTGAGCGCGTCCGGCAGCATCACCACGGACCTGGTGCGCCAGCTCGGCTGGCAGCTCGAACGGGTCGGCGTCGACCTCATGCTCACCACCGAGCTCGCCGACGTCTCGGCGGCCCGGATCAGCGTCTCCCCGGCGGCGGGCATCTCGCTGCTGCACGTGGCCGCGCCGCGGTTCCGGGGGCACAAGTTCCGCGTGAAACAGGGCATCGACTGGGTGCTCGCCGCCGCGATCACGGTGCTCGTGTCGCCGGTGCTGCTCGGCGTGGGGCTGGCCGTCGCGCTGACCAGCAAGGGCCCCCTGTTCTACCTGTCGGAGCGCGTGGGCCGGGACGGCAAGATCTTCCGGATGTTCAAGTTCCGCACCATGCGCGTGGGCGCCGACCGGGAGGTCAAGGCGCTGACCGCGGACAACGAGGCGGCGGGCCCCTTGTTCAAGATGCGCACCGACCCGCGCATCACCCGCGTGGGCCGGGTGCTGCGCCGGTACTCGCTCGACGAGCTGCCCCAGCTCCTCAACGTGCTCGTCGGCCACATGAGCCTCGTGGGGCCCCGGCCGGCCCTGCCGCACGAGGTCGCGGCGTACGAGGAGCGCATGCGGCGCCGGCTGCTGGTCAAGCCCGGGATGACGGGCATGTGGCAGGTCTCCGGCCGGTCCGACCTGCCCTGGGAGGAGGCGGTCCGCCTCGACGTCTACTACGCCGAGAACTGGACGCCGCTGCAGGACCTGGCGATCCTCGGGCAGACCGCCCGCGCCGTGGTCTCGGGTCGCGGAGCCTACTGAGGCCCCGGGACCCGGCCCGCTCGGGTCAGGCCTTCTCCCACACCGAGACGTGGTTCTCGGAGTCCGCGGTGAACGGCGACCGGTCCCAGCCCGCCCAGCGGTGCCGGAGCCGGAGGCCGGCGATCCGCGCCATGAGGTCCATCTCGGCGGGCCAGGCGTACCGGAACGGCACCGAGCGGAACTGCCCGGTGCCGTCGGGCCGCACGGTCACGTGGTTGGACGTGAAGAGCTGGGTCGCCACGTCGTACCGGTCGAAGCCCACGTAGCCGGTGTCCCCGGCGGCGGGTGCGACGGCGAACGGGACCGTGTCCTGGCCGGGCGGCAGACGGCGCAGGCCCGGCACGCCCACCTCGATCAGGAACAGCCCGCCGGGCCGTAGGTGCGCGGCGGCGTTGACGAAGACGTCGACCTGCCCGTCCTGCGTGGTGACGTTGCTGATCGTGTTGAAGACCAGGTAGGCCAGGGAGAAGTCGCCCGGCCGGACGGCGCCGTCGAACCCGTCGAACCGGGTGGTGGTCATGTCGCCGATGGTGACGCCCACGGCGTCGCCGCCGGGCTTGCCGGCGATCCGCGCGGCCATGGCGCGGCTCAGCTCGATGCCGCCCACCCGCACGCCGCGCGCGGCCAGCGGCGCCGCGATGCGCCCGGTGCCGACCGCCAGCTCCAGCACGGGACCGCCGGCCGCGAGCTCCTCCAGCAGGTCCACGGCGGGCGTCACGACCGCCGGGTCGTTCGCGCCGCCCGGAGCGTCGTAGCCCACGGCCACGCTCTCGGGGAACTGGCCGTCGCCGGGATCGTCGCCGGGGTGGTGGGCACGGAGGTCGGGGATGTGCTCTGCGGGGTGCGCGTCGTCGGTCACGCGCCAGACGCTATGCCCGACGGCGGCGCCGGCCCAGTCCTTTTGGGTGCGCCCTCCAGCCGGTGAACCCTCGGGCCGGTGCGCCGCTCAGGCGTGCACCCGCACGAGCCGCATCGGCGTGTGCGGGATGCCGTCGTCGAGAAAGTCGTCGCCGTCCGCGACGAACCCGTGCTTGCCGTACCAGCCCGTGAGCGGCGACTGGGCGTCCAGCACGACGTCCCGGTCGTCGCCGGCCTCGTCGATGTACTTCAGGGCCGTGCGCATGACGTCGTCGGACAGGCCCTTGCCACGGGCCTCCTTGGCCAGCGCGACCCGGCCGATCCGCCACACGTCGCCGTCGTCCAGCACGCGCGCCGTGCCGAGCACGCGGGTCCCGCCGTCGGACACGGAGTCGGGCGCGGCCTCGGCCAGCAGCACGACCTGCACGGCGCCCGGCTCGACGTCGCGGCCGTCGAGGTCGTGGTACGGGCAGTCCTGCTCCACGACGAAGACGTCCTGACGCAGCTTCCAGACCCCGTAGGCGATGGTGCTGTCGAGCCGGGCGAGCGGGGCGGTGATGATCTGCACGGGATCGATCCTCGCACGCCCCCGCCGCATCCCCACCGTGCCGCCGCGGACGAGCCGCCGCCGAGTCGGGGACCGCACGGGTGACACCTCCGCCGCGGAAACGATTTAAAAGGCCGCGTGAATACCTCGGCTCACCCATCTCACGGGTTTGTGTGCCACACCCGGACCCCCAAGTATCCCAAGAGGCCCAAGGAAGATCTTGAGCCTTTCTTGAGGGTCTTCGGCTGGGCCTTGAGTTCTGGGAAGCATGCTGAGAAAGGCCAATCAGACAGCCGCGAGAGGCATCTGGATGGCGGAGATACACGACATCACCAAAGACCGTGCATTGCCACGGGTCTCGTGATGAGCCGTACCGCACCACGCATTCCGGAAATCATCCGGAGGCGTCTTGGCGGTCATTGATCGCCCGCTGTTCAGAAGCCCTTCCCGGAGAGCATCGCAATGACCCACGTAGAAGCCCGCCAGCCGGCTCGTACCCGTCCCGTGCTCGCCGAGGCCCCGACGAGCCGCCCGACCCCCAGCCGCGTCGTGGTCCTGATCCCGGCGCACAACGAGTCAGAGGGCATCACCGAGACCGTCACGGCACTGAGCCGCCAGACCCGGCCGCCGGACGAGATCCTGGTTGTCTCGGACAACTCGACCGACGACACCGTCGACCTCGCGAGGCGCACCGGCGCCCACGTCACCGAGACGGTCGGGAACACCCACAAGAAGGCCGGGGCCCTGAACCAGGCCCTGTCCACGGTGCTTCCTCGGCTCGAAGACGACGACTTCGTGCTGGTGCAGGACGCCGACAGCGTGCTGGACCCCGGGTTCGTCGAGAGCGCGCTCGCCCACCTCACCGCCGACGACCAGCTCGGGGCCGTCGGCGGGGTGTTCCGCGGACAGGACGGCGGAGGGCTGGTCGGTCACCTGCAGCGCAACGAGTACGCGCGATATGCACGGGACGTACGGCGCCTGAAGGGGAAGTGCCTGGTCGTCACCGGCACCGCCGCGGTGTTCCGCGTCTCCACGCTGCGGCGTGTGCGGGCGGCGAGGCTGTCGCACGAGATACCCGCCGGCGATGGACGCGGCGGCGTCTACGACACGACGGTGCTGACGGAGGACAACGAGATCTCGTTCGCCCTGATGCACCTCGGCTACAAGATCCTGTCGCCCCAGGGATGCACGCTCACGACAGAGGTGATGTCGACCTGGCGGGACCTCTGGAACCAGCGCCTCCGGTGGAAGCGCGGCGCGATCGAGAACTGCGTCCAGTACGGCCTCACCCGTGTCACCGCGCCCTACTGGGGCCGACAGCTGGTGACCATGCTGGGAGTCCTGGTGACCACGGCCTACCTGGCGACGATCATCTGGTCTCTCGTGGCAGTTGGGGCACTCAACGTCCAGCCGTTCTGGCTGGCACTGACCGGCATTTTCGTCGTCGAGCGAATTATCACTCTGCGCGACCGTGGACTGGTCAGGCAGATGATCGCCGGCACACTTTACGAGCTGCCGTTCGACATCTTTCTGCAGGCATGCCACGGAAAGGCATATCTGGACACCGTGATGAACCGAGAAAGGAGATGGTGACATGTACAACGGAGCAGCACTGAGCACAATTGGAGGCGGCGGTGCGGCAGCCCTTGCCGCCACAGGCCCCGAGCATCTGCTGTGGCTCGGACTGGCGTCGTTCGCGCTCGTCGCAGCCGGAGCAGCCCTACGACGGATCGTGCCCCGCAGGGAAGCGTGACCCCTGCGCGGCCACGGGTGCCCGCCACAGGTCTCTCTGTGGCGGGCACCCGTGTGCGCGGCGCGCCAGGACCCCGCACGTGCGGCCCGCGGGCGACCGCCGCAACTCCGCGTCAGGCGACGGGCAGGTACCGCCTCCACCAGTCGAGGATGATCTCGAACCGCTGCTGCCTGTGGCGCGGGCGCCCGGAGCGGGACAGCTCGTGGTTCTCGCCCGGGAAGACCACCAGCTCCGTCTCCACGCCGTTGCCCTTGAGCGTCGAGTAGTAGCGCTCCGCCTGCGGCAGCGGGCAGCGCAGGTCCAGCTCGGAGTGCAGCACGAGCGTGGGCGTCGTCACCTGCCCGACGACGGCCTGCGGCGACTGCGCGGCCACCTGCTCGGGCTTCTCGCCCACGTACTCCAGGCCGAAGAACGAGCCGATGTCGCTGGTGCCGAAGAACACGTCGGGGTCGAGGAACCCGCGCTCCACGACCGCGCCCGCGAACCGGTGGTCGTGGGCGATGGTCCAGGCCGTGAGGTACCCGCCGTACGAACCGCCGAGCACGCCCACGCGGGACCCGTCCAGCCGCCCGTCCGCGGCGACCGCGCCGTCCAGGAAGTCCAGCACGTCGTGCAGGTCCACGGTGCCCATCGCCTGCTTGATCGTGCGTCCGTGCGCCTGCCCGTAGCCCGCCGAGCCGCGCGGGTTGCAGTAGACGACGGCGTACCCGGCGTCGACCAGCACCTGCGTCTCGTCGAACAGCCGCACGTCGTAGGACGCGTAGGGACCACCGTGGATCATCAGCAGGGTCGGGTGGGTGCCCGTCCCCTCGGGCACCGCGACCCAGCCGTGCACGGGGTACCCGTCGCGCCCGGTCACGGTCAGCTCGGTGGGGGTCACGACGCCGGCCGCGCGCAGCGGCGCGGAGAAGTCCGTGCGGGGGCGGATCTCGCCGTCCACGACGACGCCCACCTCGCCGTAGGTGCCCGCGTCGCCGTAGGCGACGGCGAGCGTCCCGCCCCCGACGCCGATGTCGGAGATGAGCACGTCGCCGCTGGTCAGCTGGGTTGTGGTGCCGTCGTCGGCGATGCGGACCACCTGCTGGGTGCCCCGGGACGCGAGCACGAGCAGCACGCCGCCGTCGGCCAGCGGCACCGGCTCGTGACCCAGCTCCTGCGTCTCCGGGTCGGTGAGCCGCCGGGGCTCCGGGTCGGCCCACGCGGACAGCACGTACAGCGCGGCGTTGCGGGCCACGAAGTCCTTGCCCTCGGGGCCGTGGTCCTGGGCGAGCACGTACAGCTCACCGCCCGGGCCGAACGCGACCGCCTGGGGACCGAGGGTCCCGAGCTCGACCTCGGAGCCGCCGCCCGCGGCCCCGGCCGCCAACGGCAGCACGCGCAGGATGCTGCGGCCCACCTGGCCCGCGCCCTGCTCACGCTCGGCGAGCACGGCGATCGAGCCGCCGTCGGGCGTGAAGGCGATCCCGCTGTGGTCGACGTCGTCCGTGGTCACCCTCCGGGGTTCCGGCACGGTGGGCCGTGGTTCGGCCGGGCCCTGCGGGGTCGCGACGGGCTGGACCACGGGCTCGGCGTCGACGTCGGGCACGTCGACGAGGTACACGTGCTGCGGGCGGTCGCGGTGGTAACCCAGGCCGTTGCGCGTCCAGCTCCACTCCGTGATGCGGCGCGGTCCCTCGGCCCCCGGCGCGATGCCCTCGACCGAGCCGTAGCGGCCCGGCTCGGGCTCGCGGCTCAGGAACGCGAGGCGCCTCCCGTCGGGCGACCAGCGGAACCCGCTCACGCCGAGCGTGCGGTCCGTGACCTGCACGGCCTCTCCGCCCCCGACCGGGAGCACCCAGAGCTGCGGGGCGCCCTGCGGCTGCGCGCGCAGGAAGGCGACCAGGGCGCCGTCGGGCGAGAAACGCGGCTCGGTGTCGCGGAAGCCGCGGGTGAGGCGGCTGGGCTCGGCACCGGCGCCGGTGGCCGGGGCCAGCGGCACCCGCCAGAGCTGCCCGACGACGGCGTCCGCCTCCAGGTCGGGGCGGGTCACCGACACGACGGCCCACATACCGTCCGGGTGGACGGCGGGCCGGGAGACGGTGCGGATCAGGGGGAGGTCGGCTGCCTGCATGAGCCGGACACTACCCTTGCGAGCATGTCCGAAACACAGCAGACCGATGCGCCGGGCGCTCACGAGGCCGCGACCGCGCACGAGGCCTGGGGCGAACCCCGCAGCCGCGACCTGACCTGGTACGACCCCCTCCGGACCGCGGCACAGGCACCGCTGACGTCCGGCGTCGAGTTCCTGCGCCGGATGCGCGACGGCCTCATCCCGCCGCCGCCGATCGCCTCCCACTTCGGCCTGGACATCGACGAGGTCGAGGAGGGGCGCGTGACCTTCCGGTGCACACCGGACGAGTCCGGCTACAACCCGATCGGCACGATCCACGGCGGCGTGCTCTGCACGCTGCTCGACACGGTGTGCGGCTGCGCCATCCAGTCGGTGCTGCCGCAGGGCAAGGGCTACACCTCGATCGAGATCAAGGTGAGCTACGTCAAGGCCGTGCGCGGCGGCGGCGGGCCGCTCACCGCCGAGGGCACGGTCGTCAAGGCCGGCTCCCGCGTGGGCTTCACCGAGGGCGTGGTGCGGGACGCGACGGGTGCGGTGGTGGCCACGGCGTCGAGCACCCTGCTGGTCTTCGACCTCCCGACGCCGGGCGCCTGACGCCGTCGACCCACCCCCTGCCGCGGCGTAGCCCACCCGCGCGCCCCGGCACGAAGTGCGCTTCTACCCAGCCATTGGGCCCGAAAACACGCTGTTTTCGGGCCCAATGGCTGGGTAGAAGCGCACCTTCGCGGCTCGGCCCGACGTTCGCCCGGCCCGACGCTCACCCCGGTGCGGCCGACCCGGCCGCGGCGTCAGCCCGTGATGAAGAGGCCGACCACCCACGCGCCCGTCGCGATCAGCGAGCCCACGAGCTGGACGCCGATCGTGATCAGCGTGGCCTGGACGGCGGCCTTGGTGGCGCCCCACGCGGCCGACACGTCCTTACGGCGCGCCCACTCCAGCAGGAAGATCGCGGCGACGAAGAACAGGAACAGGCCGATCACCGGCACCACGAAGAAGCCGATGATGCCCGCGATGCCGCCCACGGCGAGCGTCAGCACCGGTACCTCGGCCTTGCGCATGTGCTTGCCGGCCAGGATCCACTGGAACACCTCGGCGACGGCGATGGCGACGGCGGCGATGCCGAACACGACCCACGCCTCGACGCCGCCGGTGAAGATGGCCCACACGAGGATGCCGCCCAGCACGAGCACGGCGCCGGGCAACACCTGGACGACGATGCCGATCAGCCCGACCAGGATTGCGACACCGACGAGTACCTCTGCCCAAACGTCCACGGCCGCACACTAGCCTGCTGGTGCAAATCGGACACCGAGCCCGGATGGATATCCTGCTCGCCATGGAGCACGAGGCGGCCGGCTACCTGGCCCGGCTGGGCCTGGAGGCGCGGCCCCCGGCGACGGTCGGGACGCTGTTCGAGATCCACCGGCGGCACGCGGAGCGCATCCCGTACGAGAACCTGCACACCATGCTCGGCGACCCGCCCGCGATCGGCGCCGCCGCGACCCTGGCGCGCGTGGCCACGGGCGGCAACGCGGGCTACTGCTTCCACCACAACGGCGTCATGACGACGGCGCTGCGGGCGCTCGGCTACGACGTCGTCCCCGCGTGGGGGCACAACTGGGACTCCGAGGCCGAGCGTGCCGACGTGTACGTGGGGCACCTGGCACTGTCCGTGCGGGGGCTGCCCACCGCGGAGAACCCGGGCGGCGTCTGGTGGCCCGACGTCGGCTGCGGCGACGGCCTGCACGAACCGTTGCCGCTGGCCGCGGGCGAGTACCGGCAGGGCCCGTTCACCTACCGGCTCGACGTGCGCGACGACGGCTGGACGTTCCACCACGACGCCCAGGGCAGCTTCGGCGCCGTCGACCTCTTCGACGAGGCGCTCACGCCCGAGCAGGCCGACGCCGCCCACCGCCGGCTGACCGCGCCGGACGGCGGGGCGTACGCCCGCAAGCTGGTGGTGCAACGCCGTCTGCCCGACGCCGCGGAGACGCTGCGCGGCTGCCAGTTCACGCGGACCGGGTCACGCGCCGAGCAGGTCGAGCTCACGACGTACGACGACTGGCGCGACGGCCTGCGGACGCTGGGCATCACGCTGCGGGGCATCAACGACGACGCCCTGCGGGGACTGTTCGACCGCAGCCTGGCAGCGCACCGGGACTGGGTGGCGACGCGCTAGCGACGCCGTCCTGCCCGGTGCGCGCCCGGTGTCAGTTCCAGAAGACCGCGACCCCGATGTTCACCAGGGTGAGGCCGAGCACGGAGCCCTTGAGGCCCTGCGACACGTTCTCGCCCTTGCGCACCGCGATCACGGCCAGCACGGCGACGGCGAGTGCGATCACGAGCTTGACGCCGATCTTCGCCATCGACGGGCCACCGTCGTCCCAGAGGCCGCCCATCTCGGCGATGCCGACCATGATGACGCCCGCGACGACGGCCCCCATGGCACCGTGCGAGACACCCTTGTAGAGAGCCTTGGTCCGCAGCGACGCGATCGAGCCGCCGAAGACGAGAGCCCAGCTCGCGAAGTGCAGGAACACGAAGACGTTGTAGAGGAACTCCATGGTCGGCAGCCTATCCGCGGCAGGGGTTCGAATCGCCCGAATACCGCGCGACGCGCGCGGTCGTGACAATTTTCACAAGGTCTACCAGGACACACCCCGGCCGTGTTTCCCGACCGGTTAGGTCGGGAAATGCATAGGCAACATTGATGCACCCAATAGACATCCACTATATGGACATGGTCTTCCACCCGTCCGAACCCGCGGTTACGGTCTTCGCCATGACCAAGGCAGCGCGCATCTCCCTCGTGACAGCTCGTCACGAGATGCCCATGTGTGCCATGCCGACCTGTGCCTGCGACCGCTGTCGCAGCTGTCAGCCCTGACGCGCCCCTCGCCCCCTGCAAGGTCAGCGCGCGCCGCCGGCCCGCAGCGCTGAGTCCCTGGTCATCCCCGGGAACCGGCCACCTGTGCCCGCACGACGCGCACCACTCCCCCCAGCACGCCCCACGCCCGCGCGCCCCGCACCGAACAGGACCCCGCACATGGTGAACACGGCCCCCACCCCGCCCGAGACCCGTACCCCTGCACGGCGCACGCCCACGACGTCGAAGCGCCCGGCCCGGCCGAACGGCCAGTGGAAGGTCGACGGCACCGCGCCGCTGAACCACAACGAGGAGTTCAAGCAGGAGTCGGACCCGCTGGAGGTCCGCGACCGCATCGAGCGGATCTACGCCAAGGAGGGCTTCGACGCCATCCCCGGCGACGACCTGCACGGCCGGTTCCGCTGGTGGGGCCTGTACACGCAGCGCAAGCCCGGGATCGACGGCGGCAAGACCGCCACGCTGGAGCCGCACGAGCTCGAGGACAAGTTCTTCATGCTGCGCGTGCGGATCGACGGCGGCGCTCTGACCACCGAGCAGCTGCGCACCATCGCAGGCATCAGCACGGAGTTCGGCCGCGGGTCGGCGGACATCACCGACCGGCAGAACCTGCAGCTGCACTGGATCGAGGTCGAGTCGGTGCCGGAGATCTGGCGGCGGCTGGAGGCCGTGGGGCTGAGCACCACGGAGGCCTGCGGCGACGTGCCGCGCGTCATCCTCGGCAGCCCCGTGGCGGGCGTCGCCAAGGACGAGCTGATCGACCCGACGCCCGTGATCGAGCAGATCCAGGAGCGCTTCATCGGCGATCCCGCCCTGGCGAACCTGCCGCGCAAGTTCAAGTCGGCGATCACCGGCCACCCCAGCCTCGACGTCGTGCACGAGATCAACGACATCTCGTTCGTCGCCGTGGACCACCCCGAGCTGGGGATCGGCTACGACCTGTGGGTCGGCGGCGCGCTCTCGACGGCGCCGCGCCTCGCGGAGCGCCTGGGCGTGTTCGTCACGGAGGAGCAGGCGCCCGACGTCTGGCACGGCGTGGTCCGGATCTTCCGCGACTACGGCTACCGCCGGCTGCGCAACAAGGCGCGCCTGAAGTTCCTGCTGGCCGACTGGGGCACCGAAAAGTTCCGCGAAGTTCTCGAGTCGGAGTACCTGGGCTACCGGCTGCCCGAGGGCGTCGCCCCGCCGTCGCCCGCCTCGCTGGGGCTGGACGAGCGCGGCGACCACGTCGGCGTGCACGAGCAGCACGACGGCCGGTTCTACATCGGCGCCGCGCCGACCGTCGGCCGGGTGTCGGGCGAGACCCTGGCCAGGCTCGCCGACCTCGCCGAGGCCCACGGCAGCAGCCGGGTGCGCCTGACGCCGCAGCAGAAGCTGCTGGTCCTCGACGTCGCGCAGGAGCAGGTCGAGCCGCTGGTGGCCGGCCTGGCCGAGCTGGGTCTCCAGGCCCGGCCGAGCCCGTTCCGCCGCAACACCATCGCCTGCACGGGCATCGAGTACTGCAAGCTCGCGATCGTCGAGACCAAGGCGACGTCCGCCGCGGCGATCACGCAGCTCGAGGAGCGCCTCGGGGACCTGACGCACCTCAAGCCGCTGAGCCTGCACGTCAACGGCTGCCCCAACTCCTGCGCGCGGATCCAGACGGCCGACATCGGCCTCAAGGGCCAGCTCGTCATGGACGACGACGGCAACCAGGTGCCCGGCTTCCAGGTGCACCTGGGCGGCGGCCTGGCCTCGACGGACCGGGACGACGCCGGGCTCGGGCGCACCGTGCGCGGGCTCAAGGTGACCGCCGACGGCATCGGCGACTACGTGGAGCGGGTCGTGCGCCGGTTCGACGCCGACCACGACGGCGACGAGACCTTCGCCCAGTGGGCGCACCGCGCCGACGAGGAGGCCCTCCGATGACGGCCACCGACGAGGCGCCCGCCTCCTCTCTCGCGCTCTCCGGGCTCGGCCCGGGCGACAACCCGCGCCTGGCGCGGGTCCGCGCCCGCGCCGCGGCCCGCGAGAGCACCCGTGACGCCCGCCGGGCCGCCCGGGCCACGCGCCGCCGTCGGACGCCGGAGGAGCTGCGGGCCGTCGTGGAGCGCGGCCAGGCCCAGCTGCACGCCTCCCCGGGCAGCCCCGAGGCGGACGCCGCGGCCGTCATCGCCTGGGCCGTGCGCGAGTTCGGGCCGTGGATGGCCGTGGCCTCCTCGATGCAGGACACCGTGCTGTCGCACCTGGTGGCGCAGCAGCTCCCGTTCGTCGACGTGCTGTTCGGCGACACCGGCTACCACTTCGCGGAGACCCTGGGCACCCGGGGCGCCGTGGAGATCGAGCTGGACGTGAACGTCGTGGACGTGCGCCCCGAGCTGACCGTGGCCGAGCAGGACGCCGCCTACGGACCCCGGCTGCACGACACCGACCCCGAGGCCTGCTGCGCGATGCGCAAGGTCGCGCCGATGAAGAAGGCGCTGGAGGGCTACGAGGCGTGGGCCACCGGCGTGCGCCGCGAGGAGACGGTGGCGCGGGCCAACGCGCCCCTCGTGTCCTGGGACGAGCGCAACGGCGTGGTGAAGATCAACCCGATCGCGGCGTGGACGGACGACCAGGTCGCGGACTACGCGGCCCGGCACGGGCTCATCGTGAACCCGCTGCTCACCGACGGCTACCCGTCCGTCGGCTGCGAGCCCTGCACCGCGCGCCCGCTGCCGGGCCAGGACGCGCGCTCGGGCCGCTGGGCCGGCCGCGACAAGGACGAGTGTGGTCTCCATGTCTGACATCTACCCGCTGGGGCTCAAGGTCGCGGGCCGGCTCGTCGTCGTGGTCGGCGGCGGGCCCGTCGCCACACGCCGCGTCCGTTCCCTGGTCGACGCCGGCGCGCGGGTGCGCGTGGTTGCGCCGCATACGGTGCTCGGCGAGCAGGGGATCGCCGTCGCGTCGGAGACGCTCGACCCGGTGGACGAGCCTCAGCCAGGAACGATCGAGTGGGTGCGGCGCGAGTACCGCACGGGCGACCTCGACGGCGCGTGGCTCGCGCACACAGCCACGGGTTCCGCGGTCACGGACCAGCAGGTGGCCGACGACGCCGAGCGCGCCCGGGTCTTCTGCGTCACCGCGGGCGACGCGTCCGTGGGCAGCGCGTGGGTCCCGGCCGTGGCCCGGACCGCCCTGACCGACGGCGCCGAGGTGACCGTCGCCGTGACCGCCGGCCGGGACCCGCGACGTGCGCGGGCGATCCGGGACGCGGTGGCGGGCCAGCTCCAGTCGGGCGCGCTGCCGCTGCGGCGTCAGCGGGCTCGGGCAGATGCGGATGCGGACGGCGCCGCGCCCGGCCGCGTCTGGCTCGTCGGCGGCGGCCCGGGCGACACCGGCCTCATCACGGCGCGGGGCAGGAGCGTCCTGGCCCAGGCCGACGTCGTCGTCGTGGACCGGCTCGGCCCGCGTGCCCTGCTCGACGAGCTCGCGCCCGAGGTCGAGGTGATCGACGTCGGCAAGACCAGCGGGAACCACCCGGTGCCGCAGCACGAGATCAACGCGCTGCTGGTCCAGCACGCGCGGGCGGGCCGCGACGTCGTGCGCCTCAAGGGCGGCGACCCGTATGTGTTCGGCCGCGGCGGCGAGGAGCTCGCCGCGTGCCGTGCGGCGGACATCGCGGTCGAGGTGGTGCCGGGCGTGACGTCGGCGGTCTCCGTGCCGGCGGCCGTCGGCATCCCGGTGACCCACCGCGGCGTCGCCCGCGGCTTCAGCGTCCTGACCGGGCACGACGGCGCCGCGCAGGTGCCGGGCGGCCCCGACCACACGCTCGTGCTGCTCATGGGCGTGACCCACCTGGCCGACACGGCGACGGCACTGATCACCGCCGACCGCCCGGCCGACACCCCGGCCGCCGTGGTCGAGGACGGCTACGGCCCGCGCCAGCGCGTCACGGTCGGCACCCTGTCCACGATCGCGGCCCGCGCCGCGGCGGCGGGCGTCAAGCCCCCGGCCATCATCGTGGTCGGCGACGTGGTCCGCCTCAGCCCGGCCTGGCCAACCCCCTAGCTCGTTGAGTGCTGGATCTTCGCCTGCGCGAAGGCCATCAACCGGACGAACATCCAGCACTCAACGGAACCACTACAGCAGGCGGCGGGCCACCGCCCAGCGGGTCAGCTCGTACCGGGACGAGAGCTGCAGCTTGCGGAGCACCGCGCTCACGTGCGTCTCGACCGTCTTGATCGAGATGAACAGCTCGCTCGCCACCTCGCGGTAGGAGTACCCGCGCGCGATGAGCCGCATGACCTCCTGCTCGCGCTTCGAGAGGCGGTCGAGCTCGTCGTCGGCCACGGCGATGTCGTTCGCGGAGGCGCCGAACGCGTCCAGCACGAACCCGGCCAGCCGCGGCGAGAAGACGGCGTCACCACCGGCCACCTGCACCACCGCGGACGACAGCTCCGACGGCGCGATGTTCTTCGTGACATACCCTCGGGCACCCGCCCGGATGACGGAGACGACGTCCTCCGCGGCGTCGGACACGGACAGCGCGAGGAACCGGACGCCGTCCGTCAGCAGGTCGGCGCAGCGCTGCACCACCTCGGCACCGCCGCCGCCGTTGCCGCCGGGCAGGTGCACGTCGAGCAGCACCACGGGCGGGCGGTGCTCGTGCACCTGCGCCACGGCGGTGTCCACGTCGGACGCCTCGCCGACCACGGTCACGCGGTCGTCCAGCGAGGCGCGCACGCCCGTGCGGAACAGGTGGTGGTCGTCCACGAGCACCACCGGTACCGGGAGCGGCACCAGCCCGCCGCCCGACGCCGTCGCCTGGGTTGTCATCTCGTCGCACCTTCCGCTGTGGTGGGCACGGCGTCGGGAGCCGTCTCGGCCCGCGCCCTGCCGTTCTTCTCGGTCTTCTTCTCGCCGCCCGCGGGCTTGCGGTCGCCGTTCGCCGGCTTCCGATCGCCGTTCGCGGGCCGACGTTCGCCGTTCGCGGGCTTCTCCAGCGGCATCCGCAGCCGTACCTCGGTACCCCATCCTTCCCGGCTGACGACCTCGGCGGTGCCGCCACGCCGACGCACCCGCCCGAGGATCGACTCGCGGACGCCGAACCGGTCGACCGCGATCTCGTCGAGGTCGAAGCCGTCGCCGCGGTCGCGGACGAACACCTCGGCCACGGCGTCCGTGACCTCCAGGTACACCGACACGGGCGGCTTGCCGTGCTTGAACGCGTTGAGCAGCGCCTCGCGCGCGGCCTGCAGCAGCGCGGCGGTGCACTCGGTGGGCGGGCAGTCGCCCACGACCACGGTCTCGACGGTGAGCGGCGCCACGGCGTCCTCGATCTCGGCGACCAGGTCCTTCAGCTCGGCGGCCACGGACGTGCCCGGCTCCCGCCGGTCGTCGTAGAGCCAGCCGCGCAGCTCGCGCTCCTGGGCGCGGGCCATGCGGGAGACAGCCTCGGGGTCGTTGGCCTGCGACCGGATCAGGGCGAGGGTCTGCAGCACAGAGTCGTGCAGGTGGGCGGCGATGTCGGCGCGCTCGGACTCGCGGGCGCGGGCGGCGCGTTCGTCGCCGAGCTGCCGCACGAGCCGGATCCACCAGGGCACCGACACGAGCACGAGACCCGCCACCATCGCGACCGACGCGACCGTGGCCTGCATCAGCACGCTCACGGGCGTGTCCTGGCCCACGAGCATCAGCACGCCCAGCATGGTCAGCACCACGCCGCCGGCGAGCCGGAGCAGTGCCGTCCGCGAGCGCAGGAGCGAGCCGGTGCCCGACCCGCCCACCCAGCGGTCCCGGTCGGTCGCGTCGATCTGGCTCCAGGCCAGGGCCACGCCGCCGAGCCCGATGAGGGCGGGCAGCACCCAGGACGCGACCGGGTCCCAGCCCGCGCGGTACGCGACGAGCAGCGCCGCGCCGGACAGCAGGGCCACGCCGAGCCAGATGTCGCGCGCCGCGAGCCGGGAGACCGGCCCGGACAGCCGCATGCGCTCGGCGAGGGAGGCGGCGTTGCGTTCCTGCGCACCCGCGTCGGCGTCCGCGTCGGTGGTCAGGCGCGGCGCGAGACGGGCGCGGTCGGTGGGCACGGCGGCGACGGGCACGGTCGGGACGCCCGCGGGGATCGTCACCCACCAGAAGACATAGGCGACCACACCGGCCCCGGCGAACCCGCTGAGCACGACGAACGCGACCCGGACCAGCCACACCGGCAGGCCGGTGTGCGCCGCCAGGCCGGCGGCCACGCCGGCCAGCCAGCGGCCGCTGTGTCCCGGCCCGGCCTTGCCGGGTCTGCGGAGGGTGAGTCTTTGGTTCACACCCTGATCGTCACATGTCCGCACTCCCCTGAACATGGCTGAGCCTGGATCTCAGGGTCCCGCGCGGGGGTAACCAGGGTCGGTTCAGGGCAGGTCCCGATGCCGGATCCGCCGCCGGTCGACAAGCATGGATGTCATGAGCACCGACGAGACGCGTCCCGAGGACGCCACGAGAGAGCCGGGTGGCCCGGCCGACGCCAGGTCTGTCGGCCCGGACCCCGCAGACCCGGCGACGAGCCCCGCACCTGACGCAGCCGCCGACCCGAACGTCGGCCCTGCACCGGCCGCCCCCGGCCAGCAGCCCTACCCGGAGACCGGCTTCTTCGCCTCGATCCGCCGCGGCCTGTTCCCCCGCTCCGACCAGCGCTGGGTGGGCGGCGTCGCCGGCGGCGTCGCCGAGCGCATCGGCTGGGACCCGCTGCTGGTGCGCGGCCTGCTGATCATCAGCTTCTTCCTCGGCGGCCTCGGCCTCGTCGCGTACGGCGTCGCCTGGGCGCTGCTCCCCGAGCGCGACGGGCGCATCCACCTGCAGGAGGCGATCCGCGGCAACTTCGACGTCGCGATGCTCGGCGCGGTGGCCGTCTTCCTGGTCGGGTTCGCCTGGGGCGGCCCGCTGGGCTGGTGGGACGACGGCGGCTGGGAGTGGCTCGCCGTCATCTTCTGGCTCGCCGTGGTCGGGGTGGTGCTCTACCTGATCGTCCAGGGCGTGCAGCGCTCGCGGGACAACAACGTGGCCCGGCGCCAGGGCACCGCCCCCGGCGTGCCGGGGGCACCGACCCCGGGTGCGCCCACGGCGGGTACCCCCGTCGGTACCCCGACGCCGGGCACCCCGACCCCGGGCGCGCCGTCCGGCACCACCGCCCCGTTCGCACCGGCGCCGCAGGTCGACTACCGCCGCAACGAGGGCCTGGTCTACGCGAGCGGCGCCGGTCCCCGGCACCAGGGCCAGTCGCTGCAGTCCCCGAACCGCCCGGCCGCGACGCACCCGCCGCAGCCGGTCTACACCGCACCGCCGGTGCGCACGTCGCGGGGTCCGGGTGGCACCGCCGTCGGCATCACGCTCGGCGTGATCCTGCTGGCAGGCGCGCTGCTGCTGGCGGTCGAGCGCCTGGGCGGCGGCGGCTACCTGATCGACGGCGGCGTGGGGTTCCTGGCCGCCTGGCTGGGCCTCGGCACCGTGGCGCTCGGCGTCGCGATCCTCGTCTCGGGCCTGCGCGGCCGCACCAGCGGTGTGCTCGGCTTCTTCGCGATCGTCGCCCTGCTGTTCGGTGTCACGTACGTGGGCGTCGCCGGCACCCCCACCCGTGACTGGGTGGACGACGCCGTGGTGAACGGGCAGGAGATCGAGGGCATCATCACCGAGAACGACAACCCGGACGCCGCCTCGATCACCGAGGGGACGATCGCCGTCCAGACGGTGCGCGAGGCAGAGAACGGCTTCTTCGTGCAGTGGGGCGACCCGACCATCGACCTGTCGGAGCTCAACCTGTCCCGGGTCGAGCCCGGCGACCCGGTCGTGGTGCCCATCCAGCTCGGCGCGGGCCAGACCTCCGTGATCGTGCCGAAGGACGTGGCGGTCGAGGCGAACGCCTACGTCGCCGCCGGGGTCGTCCAGTGGAACGTCGACGACCAGGACCGCTCCACGAGCGGCGTCGGCTCCGACAACTACTTCGCCAGCGACGAGGTCGGCGACGACGGCGCCGTGCTCAGCCTCGACATCGAGGCCGGCGCGGGCGAGGTCATCGTCTCCGAGAGCAACTGAGGGAGCACGCCATGACCGACCAGACGAACGACCGGAAGAACCCGAGCGAGACCACCGGCGGGCCCGAGGGCCAGGACACGAGCGAGAACATGGACCACACGACCACGAACGACCCGGACACCGAGGTGCTGCCGGCCCAGGCCACCCCGCCGACCCAGAAGATCGCGCTGGACGACACCCAGCACGTGCCCGAGGCCGCCGCACCGGAGGGCGAGGTGCACCCCGCCTACGGCATCGCCGCGGCGCGGGTCGAGGCGGAGGCCGCCGCGGCCGAGGTCCACGACGCCCCCGTGCGGGACGACTCCGACCCCCTCGCGCCCCTGCGCGAGCCGGCGCCCGGGGCGACCTCGGCGCAGAGGGCGACCCCTCCGCCGTCGGGCAGCGGCCCGGCCACGGCACAGCCGGCGCCGGCCCGCCCCACCCCGGCGGTCCAGCCCGGGCAGCCGTCGGCTCCCGCCGCCCCCAGGCGCGGCCCGCGCGTGGGGACGGCGGTGTGGGGCCTGATCGTCATCGCGGTCGGGCTGGGGATCCTCGCGGTCGCGGCCGGCGTGGTGTTCGACCTGGGCGTGGCCCTGATCGTGCTGCTCGGCGCCGCGGGCGTGATCCTCGTCGCCGGTTCCGTGATCTCCAGCGTCCGACGCCGCTAGGGGGTCCGGGCCAGTCTCTGCAGTGCTCCCCCGATCACGCCCAGGACGATCCCGAGCCCGACCACCAGGGCACAGACTCCGAACGCGACCACCGAGGTGAACAGCGACGCACGCAGGAACGACGCGTCCATCACGGTGTCGCGGACGGGGTCGTCCTGCTCCAGCTCGGCGTACGTCGCCCCGCCGGACGCCTCGAGGGCGTGGTGGTTGATGATGTCCGCCTGGGCGTAGGCCGTGAGCGGTCCCTGCACCTGCTGACCTGCGAAGACGCCTCCCATGAACGTGGAGTCGTCGGAGACGGTGATCTTCTCTGCCGAGAGCTGCGTCGCGACGAGAATCCACACGGCGATCCCCGCCACGATCATGATGATCGCGGCGACGATGACGAACACACCAGCACCCTTGACCCCTCTGACGGGGACTTTCGTGTAGTCGCTCATCCTGCAACGCTAAGTACGGACCACGCGCCGCGCGCGGCGTGGCACCAGGTAGGAGGCCCGCCGGTGCGAGGATGGCGGGCGTGCGCATCACCCACGTGTCCGACACGTACCTTCCGCTGCTGGGCGGGATCGAGTCCCAGGTGAGCCGCCTGGCCGCGCAGCAGGTCGCGGCGGGGCACGACGTCGAGGTCATCACGACCACCCCCGCGGTGCCCGGCGCGCACGGAGTGAGCACCGCCGTCGAGGACGGCGTCGTCGTGCACCGGATCGCGGCTCGCATCCCGGGCGGGTGGCCGATCCACCCGCGCTCCACCGCGCACGTGACCACCCGCCTGCGGGCGGCGGTCGCCCGGGGCGAGCGACCCGACGTCGTGCACCTGCACATGGGGGTGCTCGCCCCCACCGCGCAGGCCGCGCTGCGGCCCGTGACCCGGCTGGGGCTGCCAGCGGTGCTGACCGTGCACAGCGTGTGGGGCAACGCGTCGCGTCTCTTCGCCGCCGCCGACGCCGCGGCGGGCTGGTCCCGCTGGCCCGTGCGCTGGTCGGCGGTCAGCGGGATGACGGCGGAACCCCTGCGCCGGCTGCTGCGCACCGGGGCCGACGTCGTGATCCTGCCCAACGGCCTCGACCTGGACGCCTGGCGGGTGCCGCGCACCGAACGCGCGAACCGGCCCGAGGGCGCGGCCGTGCACGTGGTGTCGGCCGCGCGGTTCGCGCCCCGCAAGCGCATGCTGCCGCTGCTCGCCGCGATCGCCGACGCCGTGGGCCGGCTCCCGGAGGGCGCGCTGTTCGTGACGCTCGCCGGTGACGGCCCGGAACGCGGCGCCGCCCGGAAGTTCGTCGCGGAGCACGGCCTGCGCGACGTCGTCTCCCTGCCCGGACGCCTCACCGCGACCGAGCTGAAGCGCCTGTACGCGCGCGCCGACGTGTACGCCGCGCCCTCCTCCGACGAGGCCTTCGGGATCGCCGCGCTGGAGGGACAAGCCGCGGGGCTGACCGTGATCGCCCACTCCCGGTCGGGCCTGGCCGAGCGCGTGGTCGACGGCGTCACCGGCCTCCTGGTGCCCGACGACGTGGCGCTGACCGCCGCGCTCGTGCGGCTCGCGGCAGAGCCCGGCCTGCTCGACGGGCTGCTCGCCGCCGCCGCGACCCCGCCGGCGGGCGTGGGCTGGCCGGACGTCCTGGCCACGACGGACCGGGTCTACGCGGAGGCGGCGACGCTGGCGCGCCGATAGCCTCCCCGGGTGAGCCCCTCCGAACCGGCCCCGACGAGCCCGGTGGAACACTTCGCCGTCCGGCACTACCGGCGCGCGCGGACCGAGGTGGCGCCCTGGGCGCGGAGCAGCGGCGTCGTCTCCCTGATCGCCGCGGTGTGGGCCGTCTGGGCGAGCGGGCCGGGCTGGCTCACGCCCGCCTACCTGGTGCTCGCGGTCGTCGGCGCGGCGCTCGGCGTGATCGACGCGCACACCCACCGGCTGCCCGACGCGCTGGTGTTTCCGCTGACCTGGGCGACGGCGGTACTGCTCGCGGTGGCCGCCCTCGGCACCGGGTCGTGGGGCGACCTCGGCCGCGCGGCGCTGGGCGGGATCGCTTTCTTCGCGCTCTACCAGGTGCTGTACCTGGTGTCCCCGCGCGGCGGGATCGGGTACGGCGACGTCAAGCTCTCGCTGAGCCTGGGCGCGTTCCTGACGTGGCACTCGTGGGGCACGCTCCTGGTCGGCGTCTTCGCCGCGCACCTGGTGGCCGGCGTGGTCGCGATCGTGCTGCTGCTGGGCCGGCGCGCGGGCTGGAAGTCGGGCATCGCGTTCGGCCCGTACCTGCTGCTCGGCACGGCGATCGGCCTGACCTGGGCCCGGCTCACCGCCTGGTGACAGACCACGGCCCCACCCCGGTGACCGGGGCGGGGCCGCAGGACGTCACTCCCACTCGATGGTGCCCGGCGGCTTGCTCGTCACGTCGAGCACCACGCGGTTGACCTCACGCACCTCGTTGGTGATGCGCGTCGAGATGGTCGACAGCACGTCGTAGGGCAGCCGGGTCCAGTCCGCCGTCATCGCGTCCTCGGACGAGACCGGGCGCAGCACGATCGGGTGGCCGTAGGTACGGCCGTCGCCCTGGACGCCCACCGAGCGGACGTCGGCGAGCAGCACCACGGGGCACTGCCAGATCTCGTTGTCGAGGCCGGCCCTGGTCAGCTCCTCGCGGGCGATCGCGTCGGCGCGGCGCAGGATCTCCAGGCGCTCTGCCGTGATCTCGCCGACGATCCGGATGCCCAGGCCCGGGCCGGGGAACGGCTGACGCGAGACGATCTCCTCGGGCACGCCGAGCTCGCGACCCACCGCGCGGACCTCGTCCTTGAACAGGGTGCGCAGGGGCTCGACCAGCTCGAAGTCCAGGTCGTCGGGCAGGCCGCCCACGTTGTGGTGGCTCTTGATGTTGGCCGCGCCCTCGCCGCCGCCGGACTCCACGACGTCCGGGTACAGGGTGCCCTGCACCAGGAACTTGACCTCCTCGCCGTGCGCGCCGGCCTCGGCGACGATGTCCCGCTGCGCGTCCTCGAACACGCGGATGAACTCGCGGCCGATGATCTTGCGCTTGGTCTCCGGGTCGCTGACGCCGGCGAGCGCCGTCAGGAAGCGCTCCTTCTCGTCGCGGACGATCAGGCGGACGCCGGTCGAGGCGACGAAGTCGGTCTCGATCTGCTCGACCTCGCCGGCCCGCATGAGGCCGTGGTCCACGTGCACGCAGGTGAGCTGGTCGCCCACGGCCTGCTGCACGAGCGCGGCGGCGACGGCGGAGTCGACGCCGCCGGACAGCGCGCAGATGACGCGGGCGTCGCCGATCTGGGCCTTGATGGCCGCGACCTGGTCGGCGATGACGTTGCCGGGGGTCCAGTCGGGCTTGAGCCCGGCGCCCTCGTACAGGAAGTGCTCCAGCACCGTCTGGCCGTGCGCCGAGTGCCGCACCTCGGGGTGCCACTGCACGCCGAACAGGCGGCGGCGGGTGTCCTCGAAGGCGGCGACGGGCGAGCCGTCCGACGTCGCGAGCACCTCGAAGCCGACCGGCGCGCGGTGCACGGCGTCGCCGTGGCTCATCCAGGCGGTCTGGTGCTCGGGGGTGTCGGCGAGCAGCACGCCCGAGGCGCACACCTCGACCTCCGTGCCGCCGAACTCGCTCAGCCCGGTCTGCGCGACCTCGCCGCCGAGCGCCTGCGCCATGGCCTGGAAGCCGTAGCAGATGCCCATGACGGGCACGCCGGCCTCGAAGAGCTTGGGGTCCACGAACGGGGCGCCGGCCGCGTACACGGACGAGGGGCCGCCGGACAGGATGATGGCCGCGGGGTCCTTGGCGAGCATCTGCTCGACCGTGAACGTGTGCGGCACGATCTCCGAGTACACCTTGGCCTCGCGCACGCGGCGCGCGATCAGCTGGGCGTACTGCGCGCCGAAGTCGACGACGATGACCGGGCGGGGGGTCTGCGGCTGGTTCTCAGGGGCAGTGGACGACACCCGGCAAGTCTATGTGCCCGACGGCGGCCCGGCGCCCCACGGCGGAGTTGGGCTCACCACTCCGCGAACGAGCCGTCCTCGTGCCGCCAGACCGGGTTGCGCCACCGGTGCCCCTCCGCGGCGCGCTCCCGGACGTAGTCCTCGTTCACCTCGATGCCCAGGCCCGGCCCCTGCGGGATGGCGACGGAGCCGTCCTCGTAGGCGAAGACGCCGGGGTCGACGATGTAGTCCAGCAGGTCGTTCGCCTTGTTGTAGTGGATGCCCAGGCTCTGCTCCTGGATCACCGCGTTGTACGCGACGGCGTCGAGCTGCAGGCAGGCAGCCAGCGCGATCGGGCCGAGCGGGCAGTGCGGCGCCATGGCGATGTCGTAGGCCTCGGCCATCGCCGCGATCTTGCGCACCTCGGTGATGCCGCCGGCGTGGGACAGGTCGGGCTGGATGATGTCGACGACGCCCGTGGTGATGACGTTCTTGAAGTCCCACCGGGAGTACAGCCGCTCCCCGAGCGCGATGGGCGTGGTCGAGTTCCGCAGCACGTCGGCGATGCCGTCGACGTGCTCGGAGAGCACGGGCTCCTCGACGAACATCAGGTGGTAGGGCGCCAGGGCGTCGAGCAGCACGCGCGCCATCGGGCGGTGCACGCGCCCGTGGAAGTCGACGCCGATGCCGATGTTCGGCCCGACGGCGTCGCGCACCGCCGCCACATTGGCGACCACCCGCTCGACCTTGTCGCGGGAGTCGACGTACTGCAGCTCCTCGGGACCGTTCATCTTGACCGCCGAGAAGCCGCGTTCGACGGCCTCCCTGGCCTGGTCCGCGGTCTCGGCGGGCCGGTCGCCGCCGATCCACGAGTAGACCTTGATCCGGTCGCGCAGCCGGCCGCCGAGCAGGTCGTGCACGGGCACGCCGAGCGCCTTGCCCTTGATGTCCCACAGCGCCTGGTCGATGCCGGCCAGGGCGCTCATGTGGATGCCCCCGCCGCGGTAGAAGCCGGAGCGGTAGAGCACTGTCCAGTGCTCCTCGATCCGGCGGGGGTCCTTGCCGATCAGGTAGTCGGACAGCTCCTCGACGGCGGCGGCGACGCTGGCCGCGCGGCCCTCCAGGACCGGCTCGCCCCAGCCGACGACGCCCTCGTCGGTCTCGATCTTGAGGAAGAGCCACCGCGGCGGCAGGACGAATGTCGTCATCGACGTGATCTTCACGGCATGCCTCTCAGTCGTTGCAGTTCTGGTGCCAGATCCGGACGAGCTCGGCGGCCCGCGCCGCGACCGACTCCGAGGTGTCGCCCGGGCGGTACAGCGAGGTACCGACGCCGGCGCCGGACGCGCCGGCCCGCGCCCAGTCGGCGAGGTTTCCGGCGTCGACGCCGCCGACCGGGACCAGCGCCGTGCCGGACGGCAGCACGCTGGCCCAGGCCCGCATGCCGTCGGTGCCGACCGCCGAGCCCGGGAAGAGCTTGATCGCCCGGGCGCCCGCGTCGAGCGCGGCGAAGGCCTCCGTCGGCGTCGCCGCCCCGGGGTAGCTCTCCAGCCCGAGCCGCACGGTCTCGGCGATCACGTCGGGCCGGGTGTTGGGCGAGACGATGAGCGAGGCCCCGGCGTCGGCCGCCCGGCGCACGTCGTCCGGGCCGAGCACGGTGCCCGCCCCGACGCGCCGGTCGGCAGGGCCCGCCGCGCGGATCCGGCGGACGGACTCCAGCGGGTCCGGGGAGTTCAGCGGTACCTCGACGGCGTCGAAGCCCGCCGCGAGGACCGCCTCCGCGACGGCGACGGCGTCGTCGGGCGTCACGCCGCGCAGGATGGCGATCAGGCCGGTGGACCGGGTGTTCATGCGTGCTGCTCCTCGGCGGGGTCGAGCGAGGCGGGGTCGAGCGAGGCGGGGTCGAGCGAGGCGGGGTCGAGCGAGGCCAGGCCCGCGTCGACGGCGACGCGCCACAGGCCGCGGGCGGTGACGTCCTCGCCGACGGAGCGGACCGTGACGCCGGACCGCTCCAGGGCGAGGCGGTAGCGGTGCGTGGTGGACGGCGACCCGCACAGGACGACGACGTCGGCCGGCTCGGCGCGCAGCGCGTGCCGCACCTCGCCGCCGATCAGCAGCCCGGACAGGTAGTCGGCCACCTCCGGGCCGGCGAGGCGACCCGCCAGCACGAGAGTGCGCGCCGTGAACAGCAGCGCCGGAAGGCCGCGCTCGTCGCCGTGCTCGGCCTCCGCCTCGAGACCCCAGGTGAAGGCGTCCGAGGCCTCCGTGCCGGGCTCCCCCTCCGCGAGCCGACCGAGGATGCTGTCCCGCAGCAGGAGGCCGTAGAGCTCTCCGGTCATGGCGGTGGTGAAGCCCGCGACGCAGCCGCCGTCGAGGCGCACCCACTTGGAGTGCGTGCCGGGCAGCACGACGGTCTGCTGGCGGTCGGGGGCGGCCGGGTGCTCAGGAGCGGGCGCGTGCTCGGGAGCGGGCGCGTGGTCCGGGGCGGGCGCGTGCTCGGGAATGGTCGTGGCCAGCGCGCCGACAAGCTGCACCTCCTCGCCACGCATGACGTCCGGGAGGGGCCCCGTGGCCCGCAGCCCCGGGACGAGGTGGACCACGGAGTCGCCCGCCGGCACCACCGTCAGCCGGTAGGCGAGGCCGCCGAGCTCCGCCGGCACGTCCAGGTACCCGGCGTCGGCCCAGCCGAGGTTCGACCCGGCCATCCCGGAGCACAGCACGGGGATGCCAGGGTGCTCGTCGAGCCAGGGCCGGCACAGCCGGGAGAACGTCGCCTCGAAGGCGGCGGCCCGCGCCCGGGCCGAGTCGGCCCGCTCCGACAGCGAGAGCGCGCCGTCCGCCGTCCGGACGCCGTCCACGACCGCACCCGTGGCGTCCAGGAGCCAGGCCCGGAACGTCGTCGTGCCCCAGTCGAGGGCCACCAGCGCGGCGTCGCGCCTCGGTGCGTCGTCAGCCATGTCCTGGACGGTAGACCCGGGTCCCGATAATCCGAACCTCATCCCTATTATCGGGACTCCGTGGCTGCTCGGGATAGCGTGGCGCGATGACCGCTCCGTCCGACTCCCCCGTGCCGCGCGTCCGGGACGAGTCCGCCGACGCCCCGCCGGGAACGCAGACCCTCGCGCGGGGCATCGCCGTCGTGAACGCCGTCGCCCGCGGCCGCACGCGCCTGCGGGACATCTCGGCGGAGACCGGGGTGGGGCGCAGCACCACCCACCGCCTGCTCCAGCTCCTCCTCGCCACCGGCTACCTGCGCCAGCACGACGACGGCGCCTACGCGCTCGGCCCCGCCCTCATCGAGCTCGGCTACCAGGCCCTCCAGGAGAACCCGGTGACCGGGGTGGGTGCGCCGGTGCTGCGCGCGCTCGCCGAGCGTGTCCACGACACCGTCCACCTCGCCATCGAGGACCGCGGGCAGGTGCTCTACCTCGACAAGATTCCCGGCACGCGCGGTGCGGTGATGCGCTCGCAGATCGGGCACCGCATGCCGCTGACCCGGACCGGGATCGGCAAGGCGCTGCTCCTGGACGAGCCGGGGCGCTGGAGCGAGCAGTTCCTTGCCGAGCGACCCGTCGGCGCGGCAGACGGACTGACGCGGGACGTGCTCACCGTCGAGGCGTTCGTGCAGGTCATGGAGGCTTCGGCGGGCCGGGGCGTCACCTTCGACCTGGAGGAGAACGAGCCGGGCATCCTCTGCGTCGCGGCCCCGGTGCGTGACACGTCGGGCGCGATCGTCGCCGCGATCAGCGTCACGGCGACCCGCCCCTACATGCCCCCGGAACGCCTGGAGACGCTGACCCCGATCGTCCGCGACGCGGCGGGCCGCATCTCGGCCGCCCTCGGCTGGCGCCCTCGTTGAGTGCTGGATATTCGCCCTTTTCTCGGCCAGGAAAGGGCGAATATCCAGCACTCAACGGAACGGGTTATTCGTGCTGCCAGCTGTGCCAGAGCTTGGCGTAGTCGCCGCCCGCGGCGACCAGCTCGTCGTGCGGGCCGATCTCCGTGATGCGGCCGCCGTCGAGCACCGCCACGCGGTCGGCGTCGTGCGCCGTGTGCAGGCGGTGGGCGATCGCCACGACCGTGCGCCCGTCGAGCACCGCGTTGAGCGAACGCTCCAGGTGCCGGGCCGCGCGCGGGTCCAGCAGGGAGGTCGCCTCGTCGAGCACGAGCGTGTGCGGGTCGAGCAGCACGAGCCGCGCGAGCGCGATCTGCTGCGCCTGCGCCGGGGTGAGCTTGTACCCGCCGGAGCCGACCTCCGTAGCGAGGCCGTCCTCCAGCGCCTCCACCCAGCCGTGCGCGTCGACGGCGCGCAGCGCGTCCATCAGCTCGGCGTCGTCGGCCTCGATCTTGGCCAGCCGCAGGTTGTCCGCGAGCGATCCCACGAACACGTGGTGCTCCTGGGTCACGAGCGCGACGTGCTTGCGCAGGTCCTCCAGCGGCAGGTCGACCAGCGGCACGCCGCCGACCTCGACCCTGCCGCCCGTGGGCGGGTGGATGCCGGCGAGCATGCGGCCGAGCGTCGACTTGCCCGAGCCGGACGGACCCACGATCGCCAGCCGCTCACCCACCTTCAGGTCGAGGTCGATGCCGTGCAGCACGTCCGTACCCGCGCGGTAGGCGTAGCGCACGTCGGTGCCGCGCACCTCCTCGTCGTCGGGCTCGGCGTCGCCCGCCGTGCGGTCCGCCGGCACGAGCCGGACACCGATGATGCGGGACAGGGACGTCGCGGCCACCTGGATCTCGTCCAGCCAGAAGATGAGCTCCCAGACCGGCCCCTGGAGCTGGTAGGTGTACATGACGATCGTGGCCACCACGCCGATGGTCACCACGTTCTCGGAGGCCAGGAAGACGCCCCACACGAGCACCGCGAGCGGCGCGACCATGAACGCGAAGTCCACGCCCGGGAACAGCACGGTCCGCAGGTTGAGCGTGCCGCGCTCGGCCTGGAAGGCCTCGCGCAGGTCGTCGTCGCCGCGCGCGGTGCGCCGGCGCCCGATCTTGAGCGCGTCGATGGTGCGCGCGCCCTCGACGGACTCGGTGACGGTGCCGTCGAGCAGCGCGTACGCCGCGGACTCGCGCTGGTAGGCCGGTGCGGCCCGCTTGAGGTACCAGCGGGCGACCGCGACGAGCACCGGCACGCCGACGAACATCGCGATCGCGACCAGGGGCGAGACCACGAGGCTGACCGCCGACGTCAGCACGAGCGTCACCACGGCGATGACCAGCCGCGGCACGCCGAAGCGCACGGCGTTCTGGATGCGGCTGACGTCGCGGGTGGTGCGCGCGATGAGGTCGCCGGTCCCCGCGGTCTCGACCGTGGACAGCGGCAGGGCCGTGACGGTCTCGACGAACTCCTCGCGCATGTCGGCGAACACCGTCTCGCCGAAGACCATGGCGCGACGCTGCGCGAACCGGGTGATCAGCGACTGCAGCACCACGGCCGCGACGGCGGCGAGCACCAGGTTGCGTGCCACCTCGAGGGTGGTGCCGTCGGTGACGGCGTCGACCAGCCTGCCCAGCACGAACGGCCCGGCCAGGCCCGCGATCGCGGCCACGGTGTTGGCCACGGTGATGATGATCAGCGGCCTGCGGTGCCGGCCGAGCAGCGTGCGCGTGTACCGCCAGGTCTCGGCGGCGTCGGCGATCGGCAGGATCTTCCCCGTGCTCATGCCTTGCCTCCTTCCCCTGCATTGGTGGTGCCTGCGTTCGTACCGCCCAGCAGCTCGTCGAGCTCGGCGTCCAGGTCGTCGTCGTCGATCGAGCGGCCCACCACCTTCCGGTAGCGGGCCGCCTCGCGCCCGCCCTCGACATGGGTGGGCAGGTCGAGCAGCTCGCGGTGGGAGCCGTGGGTGACCACGCTCCCGCCGTCCAGGAAGATCACGTCGTCCACGTGGTCGAGCACCAGCGGGCTCGCGGTGACGATCAGCGTGGTCCGGCCCTGCCGCCACTGGGTGAGCCGCTGCGCGATGCGCGCCTCGGTGTGGGCGTCGACCGCGGAGGTGGGTTCGATCAGCACCAGGATCTCCGGGTCGGTGAGCAGCGCCCGCGCGAGCGCCACCCGCTGCCGCTGACCGCCGGACAGCGAACGCCCCTTCTCGGGGATCTCGCCCTCGATGCCGTCGGGCAGCGACTCCAGCACGTCGTGCGCGTCCGCGATGTGCATGGCCCGCAGCAGCGCCTCGGCGTTCGCGGAGTCGCGCACGTCGAGCTCGCCCGCGAGGCGGCCGGAGAACAGCGCCGGCGTCGCGTCCGCGACGACGATCCGTTCGCGCAGCTCCTGCTTGTCGAGGTCGGCCAGCCGGACGCCGCCGAGCATGACCGGGGTGGCGGTCTCCGCGTCGTCGTCGAACCGGCCCATCCGGACCGCGACCTGCGCCGACTCGTCCGGGTCCGCGCTGACCAGCGCGACGACCCGGCCGGGCCGGAGCGTGACGCCCGTGGTCTCGTCGACCAGCGGCACGCCGGCCGGCGGCATCTTTGCGGTGGACCCCGCAGCGCCGGTGGCGGGCACGACCTGCAGCACCTTGACCACCTTGCCCGCCGCGACGTGGGCCTTGGTGACCACGTTGACCGACTGCACCAGCAGGTGCACCGGCCAGGACAGGAACGACGCGTACCCGTAGAACGCGACGAGCTGGCCCGTGGAGATGCGCCCCGCGATGGCCTCCGCCGCACCGAGGTAGACCACCAGCGCGATGAACAGCCCGGGCAGGAGGACCTGCAGGGCGTCGAGGATCGACTGCGTGCCGGCCACCGCGACGCCCGCCTGCCTGACCTTCTGCGACTGGTCCTGGTAGCGGCCGGTGAAGACCTTCTCGCCGCCGATGCCGCGCAGGATGCGCAGGCCGGAGACGGTGTCCGCGCCGAGCGTGGTGAGCCGGCCCTGCGCGTCGCGCTGGTTCTTCTGGTGCCTCTGGAGCGGCTTGACCAGCAGGGCGAGGATCGCCGCCACGACCGGCAGGCCGAGCGCGATGACGAGCCCCAGCGTGACCGACTGGTCCAGCATCAGCACCACCACGATGCCGTAGGTGGCGACGCTGCCGATGGTCTGCGCCGCGATGCCGAAGACCTCGCCGATGCGCATGGTGTCGTTCGCGACCGAGGACACCACCTCACCGGTGGGCAGCTCCTTGGTGATGTTGTGCCCCGACCGGGCCACGGTGCGCGTCACGAGCTGTGACGTACGGAACGCGGCGTGCATCCACGCGGTGATGTCCCACCGGTGGCCGATCGCGTTCGAGGCGATCCAGACGATGCCGACGCCCATCATGACGGCCGCCCACGTCCACGTGGTGCGGTCGAGCCCGGACGCGGAGGCGCTGTCGATGATGCGGCCCAGCAGGAACGGCTGGAAGGCGCTGCAGGTGAACGAGAGCACGCCGAAGAAGATCGCCACGAGCAGCACACGGAGCTGCTTCCTGGCGAGCCACAGGAGCAGGGTGAGCGGACCGCGCAGCGGCGGGGTGCCGGGATCGGCAAAGGGGAGGGGGCGCACGACAACCACCGTACGGAGCACCACTGACATTAATCCACGCTTTATCCACAGGGTGCGGATGGCACCCCCGCGGACGGCATATCCTCATTGGTTGTGAGCACCCCTCAGACCACTCCCGAGATCTCCGCCGAGGCGGCGGCCACCGCGATCCGCAAGGCCCGCGGCGCGATGTCCCGCTACCGCTTCATGGCTCTGGTCACCGGTGTCATGCTGCTGATCCTCTGCGTCGAGCTGGGCATCAAGTACGGCCTCGGCGCGCTGACCGACGTGGACGGCGTCATGCCGTTCATCGCGTGGGTGCCGTTCGCGCACGGCTGGATCTACGTGGTGTACCTGGTCACGGTCGCCGACCTGTGGTCCAAGATGCGCTGGGGCTTCGGCCGCCTGGTCACCATGGTGATCGCGGGCGTGATCCCGGTGATGTCGTTCGTGCTGGAGAAGAAGGTCCACGCCGAGGCCGAGGCGAAGCTCGCCACGCTCGAGGCGCGCTACCTCTCCTGACCGCGTGGGAGCGTAGAGCCATGGGCCGGAAGATCGTCATCGTGCTCGGAGTGCTCGTCGTCGTGCTGGGCCTCGGGTTCCTCGCCACGCGCATCTACGCGGCGATGCAGACGGGCGACGACGTGCCCGCGCCCGCCGTCGGCTCGTCCGCGCCCGCTGCGACGGCGGACCCCGCCGACCTCGACGGCGACTGGACCGTGGCCGACGGCTCCGAGGCCGGCTACCGCGTGGACGAGGTGCTGTCCGGCCAGGACGTCACCGTCGTCGGCCGCACCGGGCAGGTGGCGGGCTCCGGCACCGTGACCGACGGCGAGCTCACCGCCGCGGCCGTCGAGGTCGACCTCGCGAGCATCACCACCGACGAGTCCGCCCGGGACAGCCAATTCCAGGGCATCCTCGACACCCGCACCTACCCCACGGCGACCTTCGAGCTCACGGACCCCGTGGACATCACGGCGGTGGCCGACGGCGAGACCGTCTCCGTGGACGCGCCCGGCACGATGACCATCAAGGGCGTCGCCCAGGAGGTCACCGCGGACCTGGAGATCCGGCTGGCGGACGACGGCGGCGACGTCGTCGCCGAGCTCGCCGCGACCGTGCCCGTCACGTTCGCGGACTACGGCGTCGAGGCCCCCGACCTGGGCTTCGTCACGGTGGAGGACGACGGGTTCGTCGAGGCCGAGCTGACGCTCACGCACTGACCGCAGGGCCCCAAGCACTGGTCGCTAAGCACTGGTCGCTGCGCCGCCCCCGTTCGGCCTCCGGGCACCCGGACGGCGCCCGCGCCGCACCTGGTTCAATGCGAACGTGAACGCCCACCCCTTCGACGCCCTCACCGCCGACCGCCTCCGCGCGAACGGCAGCCTCAAGTGGACGGCCTTTCCCGGCACGATCGGGGCCTGGGTCGCGGAGATGGACTTCCCGACCGCCCCGCCGATCGCCGCCGCGCTGCACGACGCCGTGGACCGCAGCCTGCTCGGCTACCTCCCGCCGGCCCTCGTGACGGGCATGTCCGAGGCGTACGCGGGCTTCGCCGCCGACCGCTACTCCTGGACCGTGGACCCGGCGCGGGTGCGGCCGGTCTCCGACGTGCTCACCGCGCTGGAGCAGACGGTGGCGCACTTCAGCCGGCCCGGGTCGCCGGTGATCGTGCCCACGCCGTCGTACATGCCGTTCCACACCCTGCCCGGCGAGCTGGGCCGCAAGGTGATCCAGGTGCCGATGGCGCGGGACGCCGACGGCCGGTACTCCTACGACCTCGACGCGCTGGACGCCGCGTTCGCCGCGGGCGCGCACCTCATGATCCTGTGCAACCCGCACAACCCGATCGGCCGGGTGCTCGAACCCGCCGAGATGCTGGCCGTGGCCGAGGTCGTCGACCGGCACGGCGGCCGCGTCTTCGCCGACGAGATCCACGCCCCGCTGGTCCACCCCGGCCGCCGGCACGTCCCGTACGCGTCACTGAACGAGACGACGGCGGGCCACACCGTGACCGCCACGTCCGCGTCGAAGGCGTGGAACCTGCCGGGCCTCAAGTGCGCGCAGCTCGTCCTGTCCAACGACGCCGACGTGCGGCTCTGGGACGAGGTCGGCGAGCGCGTCGAGGAGGGCGCGTCCACCCTCGGCATCCTGGCCAACCAGGTCGCCTACACCGAGGGCCGCGACTGGCTGGACGACGTGCTCGGCTACCTGCGCGGCAACGTCACGCGGCTGGGCGAGCTGCTCGACGGGAGCGGCATCGGCTACCGCGCGCCCGAGGGCACGTACCTGACCTGGCTGGACTGTCGGGGCCTCGACCTGCCCGGCGCGCCCGCGAGCGCCGCCGCCTGGTTCCAGGAGCACGCGGGCGTCGTCCTGGTCGACGGCGCCGAGTGCGGCGACGCCGGCCGCGGCTTCGTGCGGTTCAACGCGGGCATGCCGCGCCCGCTCGTCGAGAAGGCGGCGCAGCGGATGCTGGCGGCCCTGAACGGCTGACGCTCCTCACGTTTGAGGCCCCGGATTTCTTCGCTTTCAGGGGTCTGAAAGCGAAGAAACCCGGGCCTCGAAGGTGAGGGTGCGGCTCACGCCGCGGGCAGCCCCGCGATGCCCGTGTCGGCGTCGGTCGGCGCGCCGCCGCGGCGTCCGCCGGCCATCTCGTCGCGCACGAGGCGCACCCACAGCAGCACGGCGAACCCGCCGAACAGCCACCACTGCAGCGCGTAGAAGATGTTCTGCAGGTTGGCGCCCGAGCCGCCGTCGATCGTGGGGCGCGGCAGGGCGGCGACCCCGCCCTCCTCGGGCGACCCCGGACCCGACGTCAGAACGGCGTACCCGGTGTAGATGGGCCCGCCCCACTCGTTGACCAGGGCGCTCAGGGCGATCTGCTCGGTCTGCCCGTCCTGGACGGCGGCGCTGCCCGACGTCGACTCGCCCGCCTGCAGCCAGCCCGTCACCGTGACCTCCCCCTCCGGCAGGGCCAGCGCCGCGGCGTCGGCGGGCGCGGCCACCCAGCCCTGGACGAGCGCGAGCACCGGCGCGCCGGACAGGTCGGCCCAGGACGCGCCGTCAGTGCCGTCGTCGGACACGCGGAAGGGGGTCAGGACGAGGTAGCCGACCCGGCCCTCCAGCACCCGGCCCGGGACGAGCAGCGTGCCGGACGGCTCGTACTCGCCGGCCACCCGGACCTCACGCCCGACAAGCTCGCCGGGAAAGGTCTCCTGCGGCGTGAGCACGTCGCCCAGCCAGGCCGGGCCCGCGGCGGCGGCCTCGGCCGCCTCCTGCTGCGCGGCCAGCTCCGCCCGCTCGTAGGCGCGGTCGAGCTGCCAGGCGCCCAGCCGGCCGCACACGAACGCCGCCAGCACGAACACGAGCAGCAGCCCGATCATCCGGGGCTGCCGGGCCACCTGGAGAAAGGTACGGCGCTCGGTGACGGGTTCGACGTCGATCACCTTCGAGGGGGATGTGCTGGGGGCACTGACGGGCATAGCCTCAACGGTAGCCGCCGTCGGCGGGTCAGCGGCACAGGTCACCGGGACGTTCTGTCGGACGCGTCACAGATCACCGGGCCGGGCGGTCGTCTCGCGTGTATGGCGGTTGTGCGTTCGAATGAACGGGCAGCAGACCGGCACGGATCCACACGTAACCCCAGCAGGAGCGTGAGCGATGACGACGACCACAGTCCCCGACTCCCCCGCCACCGGATGGCGCACCTCCGGTGTCGCCGAGCTGGCCCCCGCCGACCTGGAGCGCATCGACGCCTGGTGGCGGGCCGCCAACTTCCTCTCGGTGGGCCAGATCTACCTCCTGGACAACCCGCTCCTGCGTGAGCCCCTGACCGCGGACCACGTGAAGCCGCGCCTGCTGGGCCACTGGGGCACCACACCGGGGCTGAACTTCCTGTACGCGCACCTGAACCGCGCCATCAAGGAGCGTGAGCAGCAGACGGTCTACGTCACGGGCCCCGGCCACGGCGGCCCGGGGCTGGTCGCCTCCGCGTACCTGGACGGCACGTACTCCGAGGTCTACAGCGACATCACGGAGGACACGGAGGGGGTCCGGCGCCTGTTCCGGCAGTTCTCCTTCCCGGGCGGCATCCCGAGCCACGTCGCGCCCGAGACGCCGGGGTCGATCCACGAGGGCGGTGAGCTCGGCTACGCCCTGAGCCACGCCTACGGCGCGGTCTTCGACAACCCCGATCTGCTCGTCGCGGCCGTGGTGGGCGACGGCGAGGCCGAGACCGGCCCGCTGGCCACCTCCTGGCACTCGAACAAGTTCGTCAACCCGGCCCAGGACGGCGTCGTCCTGCCGATCCTGCACCTCAACGGCTACAAGATCGCCAACCCGACCGTCCTGGCGCGCATCTCGCACCGGGAGCTGAACGACCTCATGGTCGGCTACGGCCACAAGCCGTACTTCTTCGACGGCGGGTACGACGAGAACGAGGCGCCGCTCGACACGCACCGCCGGTTCGCGGCGCTGCTCGACGAGGTGCTCGACGAGATCGCGGCGATCAAGGCCCGGGCGGCGCAGGGCGACCTCAGCCGCCCGATGTGGCCCATGATCGTGTTCCGCACGCCCAAGGGGTGGAGCGGCCCGGCGGAGATCGACGGCAAGAAGACCACGGGGTCGTGGCGCGCGCACCAGGTGCCGCTCGCGAACGCGCGGGACACCCAGGAGCACCTGAAGGTCCTGGAGAACTGGCTGCGGTCCTACCGGCCGGAGGAGCTGTTCGACGCCGACGGCCGCGTGCTGCCCGAGATCACCGCGCTCGCGCCGGAGGGCGCGCTGCGGATGAGCGCCAACCCGCACGCGAACGGCGGGCTGCTGCTCAAGGACCTGCGCCTGCCGGACTTCCGCGACTACGCGGTGGACGTCCCGGTCCCCGGCGGGTCGACGTCGGAGGCGCCGCGCGTGCTGGGCCAGTGGCTCACCGACGTGATCCGGCTCAACCCCGACAACTTCCGCATCTTCGGGCCGGACGAGACGGCGTCGAACCGCCTGCAGGCCGTGTACGAGGTGACGGACAAGCAGTGGAACGCCGAGTACATCGGGCCAGAGGTGGACGAGCACATGGCCCGCGCCGGCCGGGTCATGGAGATGCTGAGCGAGCACCAGGTGCAGGGCTGGCTGGAGGGCTACCTCCTGACCGGCCGGCACGGGCTGCTGACCAGCTACGAGGCGTTCATCCACATCGTCGACTCGATGTTCAACCAGCACGCCAAGTGGCTCAAGGTCACCAACCACATCCCGTGGCGGCGGCCCATCGCGTCCCTGAACTACCTGCTGTCCAGCCACGTCTGGCGCCAGGACCACAACGGGTTCAGCCACCAGGACCCCGGGTTCATCGACCACGTGGTGAACAAGAAGGCCGAGATCGTGCGGGTGTACCTCCCGCCGGACGCCAACACCCTGCTGTCCACCTACGACCACTGCCTGCGCAGCCGCCAGTACGTCAACGTGGTGGTGTCGGGCAAGCAGCCGGCGCCGAACTTCCTGGACATGCCCACCGCGATCGAGCACTGCACGCGCGGCCTCGGCATCTGGGAGTGGGCGGGCACGGAGGTGGCGGGCGAGCAGCCCGACGTCGTCCTGGGCTGCGCGGGCGACGTGCCCACGCTGGAGGTGCTTGCCGCGGCCGACATCCTGCGCCGCGAGCTGCCGGACCTCAAGGTGCGTGTGGTCAACGTCGTGGACCTCATGCGGCTGCAGGACGCCAAGGAGCACCCGCACGGTCTCACCGACTCCGAGTTCGACGGCCTGTTCACGGCGGGCCGGCCCGTCGTCTTCGCGTACCACGGCTACCCGTGGCTCATCCACCGCCTCACCTACCGGCGCACGGGCCACGTGAACTGGCACGTGCGCGGGTACAAGGAGGAGGGCACGACGACGACGCCGTTCGACATGGTCATGCTGAACGACCTGGACCGGTACCACCTTGTGATCGATGTCATCGACCGGGTGCCGCAGCTCGGCAGCGCCCAGGCCGGGCTGCGCCAGCGCATGCAGGACGCGCGGCTCCGTGCGCGTGCCTGGACCCGGGAGCACGGCGACGACCTCCCCGAGGTGCGCGACTGGGTGTGGCCCGACGCCCAGGACCAGTCCGACGCCGGTCAGGTTGACGCTACGCTCGGCACTGGTGGAGACAACGAGTAGCAGCAAATCCCACGAAGTGAACACGGAGCGACACGTGACCGGCGCAACCCGCAGCATCGTCATCGCGAGCCCGGAGGGCGAGAGCGGAAAGTCGACGGTCGCGCTCGGCGTGCTCGACCTGCTGGTCCGCAAGGGCCAGCGGGTCGGGGTCTTCCGGCCCGTCTCGCGCGCGACCGAGGCCGAGGACTCGAGCGGCGAGCGCGACCATGTGCTGGAGCTCCTCCTGGAGCACGACGGCGTCGACATCTCGTACGACGACGCCGTCGGCGTCACCTACGCCGACCTGCACACCGACCCCGAGGACGCGCTGAGCCGCATCGTGTCCCGGTTCCACGACCTCGCCGCGCGCTGCGACTCGGTGGTGATCCTCGGCACCGACTACACCGACGTCGCCGGGCCCACCGAGCTCTCGTTCAACGCGCGCATCGCCGCGAACCTGGGCGCGCCGGTGCTGCTCGTCGTCTCGGGCCGCGAGCGCACCCCCGAGGGCGTGCGGGCCCTGGCCGACGTGAGCCTCGCCGAGCTGGCGGCGCACCACGCGCAGGCGATCGGCCTGGTGGTGAACCGCTCGGACACCCACAGCGCACGGGAGATCCGGACCGTGCTGGCCGAGGCCCAGCCCGACCTGCCCGTGTGGACCATCCCCGAGGAGCCGTTCCTGCAGGCCCCGACCGTGAGCCAGCTCCTGGAGGCCGTGGACGGCACGCTCGTGCTGGGCGACCCCGAGCTGCTCGGCCGCGAGGCCCTCGACGTGCAGGTCGGGGCCATGAGCTTCGAGCACCTCTTGGAGCGGCTGATCGACGGCGCCGTCGTGATCACCCCGGGCGACCGCACCGACCTGCTGATCGGGCTGCTCGCGACGCACATGACGCCGTCGTTCCCGTCGCTGGCCGGCATCATCCTGAACGGCGGGTTCTACCCGCAGGGCCGCCCGGCGCAGCTCCTGGAGGCCATGCGCCCCAAGCTGCCGATCATCACCACGGACCTGGGCACCTACCGCACGGCCCGCGCGGCGGCGACCACGCGCGGGCGCGTGGACAAGAACTCGGTGCGCAAGGTCGAGACGGCGCGCGCCCTGTTCGAGCGCAACGTCGACTCCGCCGCGCTGGCCGCACGCCTGGACCTGCCGCGGCCGGAGGTGGTCACGCCGCTCATGTTCGAGTACCAGCTCATCGAGCGGGCCCGCGCCGACCGGCGGCACATCGTGCTCCCGGAGGGCGGCGACGACCGCATCCTGCGCGCCGCCTCGACCGTGCTGGCCCGGCAGATCGCGGACCTGACGATCCTGGGCGCCGAGGAGCCGATCCGCGCCCGCGCCGCCGAGCTGGGCCTGGACATCGAGGCCGCGCGCGTCCTGTCGCCGCACGACCCCGAGCACGTCGAGAAGTTCGCCGCCGAGTACGCGCGGCTGCGCGCCCACAAGGGCATGACGGTCGAGCGGGCGCGAGAGATCGTCACCGACGTGTCCTACTTCGGCACGATGATGGTGCACCTGGGCCTCGCCGACGGCATGGTGTCGGGCGCGGCCCACTCGACGGCGCACACCATCCGGCCGTCGTTCGAGATCATCAAGACCAAGCCCGGCACGTCGTCGGTCTCGTCGGTGTTCCTCATGTGCCTGGAGGACCGGGTGCTCGTGTACGGCGACTGCGCCGTCATCCCCGACCCGACGTCGGAGGAGCTCGCCGACATCGCCGTCTCCTCCGCGGCCACCGCCCGCCAGTTCGGCGTGGAGCCGCGCATCGCGATGCTCTCCTACTCCACGGGCGAGTCCGGCACGGGCGCCGACGTCGACAAGGTGCGCACCGCCACGGGGCTGGTGCGGGAGCGCACGCCCGAGCTCGACGTCGAGGGCCCCATCCAGTACGACGCCGCCGTGGACGCCTCGGTCGCGGCGTCCAAGCTCCCCGGGTCCGACGTCGCCGGGCGCGCGACCGTGTTCGTCTTCCCCGACCTGAACACGGGCAACAACACGTACAAGGCGGTGCAGCGCTCGGCGGGCGCCGTCGCCGTCGGGCCGGTGCTGCAGGGCCTGAACAAGCCGGTCAACGACCTGTCGCGCGGGGCGCTGGTGCAGGACATCGTGAACACCGTGGCGATCACGGCGATCCAGGCGCTGACCAAGGAGTCCGCATGAGCACCGTCCTCGTCCTCAACTCCGGTTCCTCGTCGCTGAAGTACCAGCTCGTCGACCCTGACTCGGGCGAGGCGGTCGCCGGCGGCATCGTCGACCGGATAGGCCAGTCCTCGGGCACGGTCAAGCACGAGACGGGCGGCGAGAGGGTCGTGCGCGACCTCGACGTGCCCGACCACGGCGAGGCGCTGCGCGTCGTCAAGGGCATGTTCGACGAGGTGGGGCCGTCGCTCGCGGAGGCAGGCATCGTCGCCGTCGGGCACCGGGTGGTGCACGGTGGCGACGTCTTCTCGGCCCCGGCCCTGCTCGACGACGACGCCGTCGAGGCGATCCGCGCGCTGATCCCCCTCGCCCCGCTGCACAACCCGGCCAACGTGACCGGCATCGAGGTGGCGCGGGAGCTGCTGCACGTGCCGCACGTCGCGGTGTTCGACACCGCGTTCTTCGCCTCGCTGCCGGCCGCCGCCTCGGCGTACGCGCTGGACCGCAAGGTCGCCGCCGAGCACGGCGTGCGCCGGTACGGCTTCCACGGCACGTCGCACCAGTTCGTGTCGACGGCGGTGGCCGCGCACCCCGCCGTCGTCGCGAAGCTCGACGCCGAGGGGCGCGGCCCGGAGACGCTGCGGCAGGTGGTGCTGCACCTGGGCAACGGCGCGTCGGCGTCGGCGATCCTGGACGGGCGGCCCCTAGACACCTCGATGGGCCTGACGCCGCTGGAGGGCCTTGTCATGGGCACCCGGTCGGGCGACATCGACCCCGGCGTCGTGTTCCACCTCATGCGGGGCGGGATGTCCGGGAGCGACGTCGACACCCTGCTCAACAAGAAGTCCGGCGTGCTCGGCCTGTCCGGCGTCAGTGACATGCGCGAGCTGCGCAAGCTCGTCGCCGCCGGTGACGCCGACGCGCGCCTCGCCCGCGACGTCTACCTGCACCGGCTCCGCAAGTACGTGGGCGCGTACGCGGCGGTGCTCGGCGGGATCGACGTGCTGACGTTCACCGCGGGCGTCGGCGAGAACGATCACACGATCCGCTCGGGCGTGGTGCGGGAGCTGAAGTTCCTGGGGCTGACGATCGACCCGGCCGCCAACGAGGCGGCGTCGGGCGAGGCGCGGGTGATCTCGGCCGGGTCCGGCGCGGAGGCGCCGTTGGTGATGGTGGTGCCGACCAACGAGGAGCTGGCGATCGCGCGGCAGGCGGCTGCGCTGGTCGCGGCGGGCTAGGTCGCGGCCGGTGAAGGCACGACCGGTGGGGGCGCGGACGTCGGCGTCCTCGGCGCCGGACTCTTCCCGTCGGTGGCGATCGGGGGAAGGCCGAGGTGCGCGCGCAGCGCAGCGGTGGCCTCGCCCAGGACGTCGAGCTGCTCGTCGGTGAACGCGTCGAGGAAGGTCTCCTTGATCGCCTGCAGGTGCGGCACGGTGCTCGTGCGGAACGCGCGCTCACCCTCGTCGGTGAGCACGACCTGCGACCCGCGGGCATCCTCGGCGCACGGCTCGCGGCGCACCAGCCCGCGCTTCTCCATCCGCCCCAGGTGGCCGGAGAGCCGGCTGCGCTCCCACTCGATGTGCGCGGCCAGCGTGGACGAGCGGAGCGTGTGGTCCTCCGCCTCGCTGAGCGCCAGCAGCACCCGGTAGTCGCCGTTGGAGAGCTCCGAGTCCTGGTGCAGGCGCGCCTCGAGCCGGTTGCGGAGGATGTCGTAGGTCTCGATGTATCCCCGCCAGATCGCGAGCTCACGTCGCGTAGGCATGCTCCGGCGCTTCGACGTCGCCATCGCCCCTCCTCCGTGGGTTATTGACATGTGAACTATATGGCGAGATGATTCACGTGTCAATCAAATGAGCACCCAGAAGGGGCTGGTCATGGTGGATGTCTCGCAGATCGAGTTCGGTATCGACAGCTTCGGCGACCTGCCGCGCGACGAGCACGGTGATGTCGTCTCGCACGCGGAGGCGATCCGCGCCGTCGTCGCCGAGGCGGTCCTGGCGGACCAGGTGGGCATCGACGTCATCGCACTGGGCGAGCACCACCGCCCCGAGTACGCGATCTCCAGCCCGGAGACGGTCCTCGCCGGCATCGCGACGGCGACCGAGCGCGTCAAGCTCGCGTCGGGCGTGACCGTGCTGTCGTCGGACGACCCGGTCCGGGTCTTCCAGCGGTTCGCGACCGTCGACGCACTCTCGAACGGGCGCGCCGAGGTGATCCTGGGCCGCGGTTCCTTCACCGAGTCGTTCCCCCTGTTCGGCTACGACCTGAAGGACTACGACACGCTGTTCGAGGAGAAGATCGACCTCTTCAGCCACCTCCTCGACGAGAAGCCGGTCACGTGGGAGGGCACGATGCGCGCGTCGCTGCAGGAGGCCGACGTCTTCCCGAAGACCGAGTCCGGGCGGCTCAAGACCTGGGTCGGCGTGGGCGGGACGCCGCAGTCGGTGCTCCGCACCGCCTACTACGGTTTCGGTCTCATGCTCGCGATCATCGGCGGGCCGCCCGACCGGTTCGCACAGTACGTGGAGCTCTATCGGCGGGCGCACGAGAAGCTGGGCACCACGCCGCAGCCCGTCGGCATGCACTCGCCGGGCTTTGTCGCCGCCACGGACGAGGAGGCGAAGGAGCTGTACTACCCCGGGTACCGGGAGATCCGCGACCGGATCGGCGCGCTGCGCGGCTGGCCGCCCCTGCGCCGGGACGAGTTCGAGGCCGACGTGGAGCAGGGCTCGCTGTACGTCGGGTCGGTCGACACGGTCGCGCGCAAGATGGCGCGAGCGATCCGCGTCCTGGATGTCGGCCGGTTCGACATGATCTACTCCTCGGCCGGCTCGGTGTCGGCCGACGCGCGGCTGCGCTCGGTCGAGCTCTACGGCACCCAGGTGATCCCGCGGGTCCGGGAGCTGCTGGCAGAGCAGCCCAGCACCGCCGGGGCGGCGCTTTGAACGCCGGGACGACCATCGGAATCCTCGGGGCCGGCAAGGTCGGCACCGTCCTCGCGCGGCTGGCCGTAGCCGCCGGTTACCGCGTGCTGATCTCGGGGTCGGGCGATCCCGAGCGGATCGCGCTGACCACCGAGGTGCTCACCCCCGGGGCGTCGGCGGTGTGGCCCGCCGAGGCCGCGTCCGCCGACGTCGTCGTCCTCGCGCTCCCCCTCGGCAAGCACGACGGGCTCCCGGTCGCGGACCTCGCGGGCCGGCTCGTCGTCGACGCGATGAACCACTGGTGGGAGGTCGACGGCCCGCGCGAGGAGATCGTCCCGCGTGACCTCTCGTCGAGCGAGTTCGTGGCGCGGCTGCTGCCCGGCGCGCGGGTCGTGAAGGCCTTCAACCACATGGGCTATCACGACCTCGAGGACGGCTCCCGCCCCGCGGACGCCGTCGGGCGCAAGGCCATCGCCCTGGCCGGCGACTCCCCCGACGACCTCTCCGTCGTTGCCGAGGTAATCGACGCGCTCGGGTTCGACCCGCTCGTGATCGGTGACCTCGGAGCGGGCGCCCGGCTCGAGCCGGGTACCCCGGCGTTCGGCGCGAACGTAGGCCTCGACGAACTGCGTACGCTGACCGGGACGCCCGCGCCCACGACCGTTCTGGAGGCCTCATGAAGGACAGGACCGGCGAGTCCGTCAGCGTCACGCTGAACACGGGTCGCCCGATCGGCGCGTACGCCGTCCATGTCGACGGCGGGGCCGCGGTGGGGCGGGCCGACTTCGTGGACCCGCTCGACGGCGGTGCCGTGGGTGAAGGCGTGGGCGACGACGGCGGCGTCGGCCACGACCGGATCTTCTTCCACACCGAGGTCGACGACGCGTACGGCGGGCGCGGCCTCGCGGGCATCCTGGTGCGCGAGGCCCTCGCCGACAGCATCCGCAGGAACATCGTCGTCGTCCCGGTGTGCCCGGTGTTCGCGGCACACCTGGAGAAGCACGGCGACGAGTACGTGGCGGCGGGCGGGGCGTTCCGCCAGCCGACCAAGGATGACATCGCGCAGGTCACCCAGGCGGTACGGGAGCACCGCGCGACGTCGCAGCAGGTGGAGCGGCCGAGCGAGTAGGGCGCGGCGGACGCCGCCGGCATCGTCGACCGCGTCGTCGAGCTACGGCTTCATCACCGACAGGCCGCCTACCGGCAGCTTCTCGACGAACCAGTGCTCGCGCGCCTGCGGGATGACGATGACCGCCCACCCCTCCCAGGAGCGCTAGCCTCACCCCGTGACCCTCTTCATCGACCCGCCGGCCTGGCCCGCGCACGGGACGCTCTTCTCCCACCTGGTCTCGGACGGGTCGCTGCACGAGCTCCGGCTCTTCGCCCGGGCGGCGGGCGTGCCCGACCGCGCGCTCGACCTCGACCACTACGACATCCCCGCCGAGCGGTACGACGACCTGGTCGCTGCGGGTGCGGTGCCGATCGGGGGCAAGGAGCTGGCCCGACGCCTGGCCGAATCTGGCCTGCGCGTCTCCGGCGCCGAGCGGAACCGCTCCAAGCGGGCGGCGCTCCTGAGCCGGTGGGACGGGCTGTGGGCCGACCCGAGCCTGGCCCGCGACGCCGGCACGGACCTGGTCGACCGCTGGCGCGAGCCGCACCGGGTCTACCACACGACGTTCCACCTGGCCGCGGCCCTGGACGCGCTCGACGTCGTCGCGGCCGAGAGCCGCGTCGCCGACCGAAGCCTCTGGCGCGCTCGCCTCGCCCTCTGGTTCCACGATGCCGTGCACGACGGCGTGGCGCAGCAGGACGAGGAGCGGTCCGCCGAGCTCGTCGCCGAGCTGCTCGGCCCGCTCGCCGGCGCCGGCGTCACCAGCGCGGACATCGACGAGACCGCCCGCCTGGTCATGGTGACCGCCGACCACGCCCCGGCCGACGACGACGTCATCGGCGGCCTGGTCAGCGACGCCGACCTCGCCGTGCTGGGCGGCAGCCCGACCGTCTACACGCGGTACGCCCACCAGGTCCGCGCCGAGTACTGCGACGTGCCCGACCCCCTGTTCCGCGCCGGCCGGTCCGAGGTGCTCCGCACCCTGCTGGCGGGCGGCCCGCTCTTCCGCACCGCCCCGGGCACCACGCGCTGGCAGGACGCGGCACGCTCCAACCTGACGGCCGAGCTGGCGACCCTCGCGGCGTGAGCCGGGTACCGGCCCGGAGACGGTAGCGTTCCCCGACGTGACTCCCCTCAAGGTCTCCGCGATCGTCGCGGGCGTGCTCGCCGTTGCCTTCACCGTCCCCGTCGTCGCAGTTCAGGCCACGGGGCACGCCCGCGTGCGCAGCGACGCGAGCGAGATCGAGAAGGCCGACGCCGTCATCGTGCTCGGGGCCGGGCTCCGCAGCGACGGCACGCCGTCGACCTACCTGCGCCGCCGGGTCGAGGGCGGTGCCGAGCTGTACCGCGCGGGCGTCGCGCCCACGGTGATCCTGAGCGGCGACGCCCACGACAACGCGGACGGCACCCGGTACGACGAGCCCGCCTCGATGCGCGCCTGGCTCCTGGACAACGACCTCGGCGTGCCCGACGACGCGATCGTGCTGGACCGCGAGGGCTTCAACACCACGGCCACCTGCCGCCGGGCGCACGACCTGTACGGGGTACGCACCGCCGTCGTCGTCACGCAGGACTACCACCTGCGCCGCACGCTCTACTCCTGCGTGGAGGCCGGGCTGGACGCCGTGGGTGTCGGCGTCAGCGCCGCCAGCGTGCAGCCGGTGCAGTGGGCCTGGTGGCACGTGCGCGAGCTGCCGGCGAGCTGGAAGGCGGCGGTCCGCTCGCTGGGCCGACGCCGCCTCCGCTGACGGTTCCTGGCGAACGGGTCACTTCTTCTTCGGGGTGACCCACAGGTGGATCGTGCCCTCGACCACCACGGTCCCGTCCGCGAGCACGCCGCGCACGCGCACGGGCAGGTCCTTGTCGTCGCCGTCCCACTGCGCCTGGTCGGTCTCGGCCACGCACGTGACGTCGCCGGTCGACTTGGCGAGGTAGGACACCTCCATGCCCTTGGGCAGCCACCGCTTGTCGTCGGGCACGGTGGCCTCCGCGAGGGAGCCCATGGCCATCTCCAGCCCGTTGCAGACGGCGATCGCGTGCACCGTGCCGATGTGGTTGCGGTTGCGCCACCGGTTCGGCACGACCACCTCGCCGTAGTTCGGCCGCATGTCGACCACGCGCGGGGCGATGGTCCCGAAGTAGGGGGCCTTGAAGCTGTAGGCCACGCTGAAGATCCGCTTCCCGAGCAGCCCGCCGATCACCGGCAGCGAGTTGGCGGACTTCCAGAAGGCGTGGAGCTGCGTCGTCATGCGGGTGAGCGTACTCGCCCCGGTGACGACCGTTCACTCCTTCGACGACCGTACGGCCTTCGCCCCGGCCGTGCGGAACGCCAAGCCCTCAGGACATGCGCAGCTTGCGCATGACCCCCAGCGCCGTGGTGAGCACCCGGCTCGGGGTGTCCCCGCCCAGGCCGTAGAGGTTGTCGAGCGTGGCGCCGATGCGGGCGCCACGCGACGTCACCACGGTCTGCTGGCGCGTCAGCCCGGTGATCGACGCCGCCCCGTGCCGCCCGCCGAGCCCGGAGGCCTTCCAGCCGCCGAGCGGCGCGGAGACCGAGCCCCAGGTCATCGTGTAGCCGTCGTTGATCGCGACCGAGCCGGTCTCGATCCGCGCGGCCACCCGGCGCGCCCGGGCTACGTCCCGGGACCAGACGGCGGCGTGCAGCCCGTACTCGGTGTCGTTGATGACGGTGACGGCGTCCTCGTCGCAGTCGACCCGCGTGATCGTGACGACGGGCCCGAACGTCTCCTCGCGTGCCACCACGGCCTGCGCCGGTACGTCGTCGAGCACGGTCGGCGCGTAGAAGTACGGGCCGACGTCGGCGCGGTGCACCCCGCCGGCGAGCACCCGGGCGCCCCGGGCCAGCGCGTCGTCCACGTGCGCCGTCACCTTGTCGAGCTGCGCGGCGGAGGTCAGCGAGCCGATGTCGGCCGAGTAGTCGAGGGCCGGGCTGAGCCGCAGGTTCCGCACCGCGCGCACGAACTTCGCGACGAACTCGTCGGCGATCGCCTCGTGCACCACCAGACGTTCGACGGACACGCACAGCTGGCCCGCGTTCGAGAAGCAGGCCCGAACGATGCCGGGCACCACCGCGTCGACGTCGACGTCCTCCGCCACGTAGAGCGCGTTCTTGCCGCCGAGCTCCAGCGTGGCCCCGATGAGCCGCTCGCCGGCCCGCGCCGCGACCTTGCGGCCCGTCGCGGTCGACCCGGTGAACGCGACGTGATCCACGTGCTCGACCAGCGCCTCGCCCACCTCGGGGCCGCCGGCGACCACCTGGAACAGGCCCGCCGGCAGGCCGGCGTCGTCCAGGGCCTCGGCCGCCCACAGGGCGGTGAGCGTGGTCTGCGGGTCCGGCTTGAGCACCACGGCGTTGCCGGCCAGGAGCGCGGGCAGCGCCTCCGAGAGCGCGAGCACGAGCGGGTAGTTCCAGGGTGCGATGGCGCCGACGACGCCGACCGGCCGGCGGTGCACCTGCACGCCCGTGAGCAGCGGGACCATGCCCCCGGTCCGACGGGACGCGAGGTAGCGCTCGCCGCGCACGGCGTAGTGCCGGGCGACCTGCGCGATGTCCGCGATCTCCTCGAAGGCGGCGCGCCGCGACTTGCCGGTCTCGAGCTGGATCAGGTCGAGCGCCTCGGACTGTCTCTCCAGGACGATGCGGCCGAGCCGCAGGAGCACCCCGGCACGGTCGCGCACCGAGAGGCGCGCCCAGCCGCGCTGCGCCACCCGCGCGCGGACGACGGAAGAGGCCACGTCGTCGGCGGAGGAGATCGGAAAGGTCACGAGCGGAGCACCCGTGAACGGGCACATCGAGCGGTGCGTACCGGAAGCCTCGGACGTCGCGATCCGCGCCACGAGCGGCGCCATCACTCCGGGCTCGAGGACGAAGGTTCCCTGCGGGTGCTCAGGGTCGAGCACCCCGCCGACGGCACCACTCGCGGCTGCGTCGGCTGCTGTGTCGTCGATCATGGCGGCCACCCTACGCGCAAAACCCTGCACCACGTATTGATAGATGTGTGAAACTGACTTTCATAGCGTTTCGTCGCAGCGGCTGCGATCTCGCCACGTACCGCGCTGTCGCGGCTAGTTCGGCTCGACCCAGCGGCCCAGCACGGAGGTCTCCTGGTCGGCGTAGCCGAGCCGCTCGTAGAACCCGAGCACGTCCGTGTTGGTGGTCCGCACCATGAGCTGGATCTTGCGCGCCCCGCGTGCCACCAGCCACGCCTCGGCGGCCACGACGGCCGCCCGGCCCAGCCCGCTGCCCTGCAGCCCGGGCGCGACGGCCACGTAGTAGAGCCAGCCGCGGTGCCCGTCGTACCCGGCCATCGCGGACGCAGCCACCCGGCCGTCCACGCGCGCGACGAGGACCGTCGAACCGTCACCCGCGCGGGCGTCGGCGATGTCCAGGTGCGGGTCGTTCCAGGGCCGGGTCAGCCCGCACTCCCGCCACAGCTCGACCACCTGGTCGACGTCGGCGTCGGTGATCTCGACGAACTCGCCGTCTGCCACGGGCGCCGCGGCGAGGACCGGGGAGAGCGGCTCGCCGCTCCGCACGGCGCTCACCGGGGCTGGTACGGGGAGACGACGACCTCGACCCGCTGGAACTCCTTGAGGTCGGAGTAGCCGGTCGTGGCCATGGCCCGGCGCAGGGCACCCACGAGGTTGAGGGTGCCGTCGGCCTGCTTGCCCGGCCCGAAGAGGATCTCCTCCAGCGTGCCGACCGTGCCCACCTCGACGCGCTCGCCGCGCGGGAGCTGCGGGTGGTGCGCCTCGGGGCCCCAGTGGAAGCCCTTCCCGGGCGCCTCGGCGGCCCGTGCGAGCGCGGCGCCGAGCATGACGGCGTCCGCGCCGCAGGCCACGGCCTTGACGATGTCGCCGGAGTGCCCCACGCCGCCGTCGGCGATCACGTGCACGTACCGGCCGCCCGACTCGTCGAGGTAGTCGCGGCGGGCCGCGGCGACGTCGGCCACCGAGGTGGCCATGGGCGCGTGGATGCCGAGGCTCACGCGAGTGGTGTGGGCGGCGCCGCCGCCGAAGCCGACGAGCACGCCCGCGGCGCCCGTGCGCATGAGGTGGAGCGCCGCGGTGTACGTCGAGGCCCCGCCGACGACGACGGGCACGTCCAGCTCGTAGATGAACCGCTTGAGGTTGAGCGGCTCGGCGTTGCCCGACACGTGCTCGGCCGAGACCGTGGTGCCGCGGATGACGAACAGGTCGACACCGGCGTCGACCACCGTCTTGTAGAACTCCTGCGTGCGCTGCGGGGTGAGCGCGCCGGCCACCGTGACGCCCGCGGACCGGATCTCCTTGAGGCGCTGGGTGATCAGCTCCGGCTTGATCGGCTCCGAGTAGATCGCCTGCATCCGGTGCGTCGCCTCGTCGGCCGGCAGCTCGGCGATCTCGGCCAGCAGCGGCTCGGGCGACTCGTACCGGGTCCACAGGCCCTCGAGGTCGAGCACGCCCAGACCGCCGAACCGGCCCAGCGCGACCGCGCTGTCCGGCGTCATCACCGAGTCCATCGGGGCCGCGACGATCGGCAGGTCGAAGTGGTACGCGTCGATCTGCCAGCCGACCGAGACGTCCTTCGGGTCGCGTGTGCGCCGGGACGGCACCACCGCGATGTCGTCGAAGGAATAGGCGCGCCGCCCACGCTTGCCGCGTCCGATCTCGATCTCGTTGCTCACCCGCCAAGCCTACCCATCGCTGCTGACCCGGCGCGCAGTGTCTCGTGATGTGCGGGGTGGCACGAACCACAGTGTCAGTGACCGGTGGCAGGGTTCTCCCTGGACGCACCGGGAAACCCGGACGAGCAGGGAGGACACCATGAACGAGACCTGGATCCACAGGCCGCTGCTGGGCTTCGACACCGAGACCACAGGGGTCGACGTCACGGGCGACCGCATCGTCACGGCAGCCCTCGTGCTGCGCACGCCCGGAGCGGGCACGGAGGTCCGCACCTGGCTGATGGACCCGGGCGTGGAGATACCGGAGGAGGCCGCGGCCATCCACGGCATCTCCACCGAGCACGCGCGTGCCCACGGCGTCGCACCCCTGGAGGCGCTGGAGGAGATCGCCGCCGAGCTCGCCCGGCACCTGGCCGACGGCGTCCCCGTGGTCGCCTACAACGCGGCCTTCGACCTCTCGCTGCTCGACGCCGAGCTCCAGCGCCACGGGCTCAAGACCCTGCCCCAGCGCCTGGGCCGCCCGGTCGAGCCCGTCGTGGACCCGCTGGTCATCGACCGCTGGCTGGACCGGTACCGCGCGGGCAAGCGCCGCCTCGGCGACCTCTCGGAGTGGTACGGCGTCACCTCCGACGGCGACCTGCACACCGCCGAGGTGGACGTGCTCGCCACGCTCGACGTGCTGGAGGCGCTGGCCCGCCGGTTCCCGCAGCTCGCCCGCATGCCCCTGGCCGACCTGCACCAGCAGCAGATCGGCGCGCACCGCCAGTGGGCGGTGAGCTTCAACGCGTGGCGCCGCGAGCAGGGCCTGACCGGGCCCGACGCGTCCGGCGCGTGGCCGGTGCAGCACTCGACGATCGACTGACCGGCAGAACCGGCAGCCGCGCCCCGGGGGGACCGGGGCGCAGCCCCGGTCAGCGCGGGTACACGGCGTCGACCTCGACCTCGACGAGCCAGCCGTCCACCGGAAGGTTCTCGACCTCCAGCGCGAAACGCGACGGCCGGGCCTCGTTGACGACCATCGGTTCGGTCGTCGACGACCCGAGCTGCACGTCGAGCACCTCGCCGGTGGCCAGGTTCGTGTTGGCGAAGAACTGGCGGTAGGCCCGGTTCCACCCGGCGAAGTCCATCTTCTCCGCACCCGCCGGGTTCTGCAGGAACACGCGCATCGAGACGACGTCGTCGTAGGACAGCCCGGCCTTCTCCAGGTTCTCGCCGATCCGCATCAGGGCGTTGATGCCCTGCGCCTCCGTGAGCGTGACGCCGGCGGGCAGCTCACCACCGGGGAAGACGTCGGTGGGGATGTACCTCTGCTCGGCAGTCACCCCGGGCGTCGTGTTACGGGCAGCCGGGCCGAGACCGGAGGACTTGTACCAGGAGACGTTCTTGCCGATGGCCACGCCGTCGGCGATGAGCGGGGTGTCCCCGGTGACGAACGAATGGGCTCGCGTGGGATCAGGGCGGAAGGCGTGGGCCGCGGCGAAGGCGGTCCCGGGGACCGCAATCGCGGCGGTGAGGACGACGGCGGTGATCAGCGCGGCACGGTTCTTCATGGTGCTCCTCCATCTGGCCGGACCGGGTGCGACGGCAGCACCCGGACGTGGTGGCCCGGTCGTTCGGCACCGGGTGGCGCGGACGCTAACCACGGGGAGTTTCAGAGGGATGTCCGCTTCGGGTCGGATCGGGAACGGCTTCGGCGCGCTGCTCGAATCGTTCCTGCGCAGACGCTGACCTGCCGCGAAACCCGGAAACAACATGGTTACCACGCGCAACTACGCAGAAACGACGGGGACTCGCAGCGGTGACCTGCGGTCCCTAGCGTCCGGCTCGGCGCTGACGGCGGTTCCTGGCTCCCCCACCAGGGCACGCCGCCCGTCAGGCCTGTCGACACGAGGGGTAGGGACCGTGGTCACCGAGAAGAGCACCTCCGGCGTCTCCCGCCGCAACTTCCTGCAGGCCGTCGGCGCGGGGTCCAGCGCCGGCGTCATGTTCGCGACGATGGGCGCGATGGGGCTGGCCCCCACCGCGGCCGCCCAGCCCAGGGCCGAGTCCTGGGTCCCCCCGCGGGGCGGCGACTTCACGCTGACCGGCCGCTCCGCCAAGAAGGTCGTCGTGGTCGGGGCCGGCCCGGCCGGCCTCGCGACCGCCTACGAGCTGCAGAAGGCCGGCTACCGGGTGACCGTGCTCGAGGCACGGCACCGCCCCGGCGGGCGCACCCTGACGATACGCGGCGGGGACAGCGAGACCGACATCAACGGTGTGCGGCAGACCGCGCGGTTCCCCGACGGCATCTACATGAACGCCGGCGCGGGCCGCATCGCCCAGTGGATGGTCACCATGGACTACATCCGCGAGCTGGGTGTGCCGTACGAGGTGTTCACCAACGCGAACGCCGACGCCTACCTCTACAACGAGCGGTCCGGCGCGACGCCGGGCAACCCCGTGCGGTACCGCACCGCCAAGGCGGACGTCTTCGGCTACACCTCGGAGCTGCTCCACCACGCCACCGACCAGGGCGCCCTCGACCAGAAGCTGACCGCCGCGGACAAGGACAACCTGCGCTCCTTCCTGCGAAGCTGGGGCTCGCTCAAGTCCGACGGCACCTACAGCGGCGGGAGCAACCGCGGCTTCGACGTCTATCCGTCGGCCTGGAACGAGCACGGCACCCCCCTGCCGGGACCGGGCACCGTCTCCGAGGTGCTGGCCTCGAAGGTGGGCCAGTACTTCCCGTTCGAGATCAACTGGGAACAGTCGATGCTGATGTTCCAGCCCAAGGGCGGCATGGACACGACCTACCAGTACCTGGTGCGGGCCATCGGCTCCCACAACGTGCAGTTCGAGTCGCCCGTCACCGGGGTCGAGAACACCAGCCGCGGGGTCAAGGTCACGTACACGCCCCGCAACGGCAGGGCGCGTCAGATCGAGGCGGACTTCGCTGTCGTCGCCGCGCCGGCGGGCCTCATGCGGCGGTGGGACACCAACTGGGGCACGGAGATCGACGCGGCGCTCGGCGAGTTCGCCGTGGGCTCCCCCGCGGGCAAGATCGGTCTGCAGTACCGGTCACGGTTCTGGGAGGACGACCACCGGATCTTCGGCGGGATCACCGAGACCGACATGGACCTGGCCCACGTCTGGTACCCGTCGTACGGGTACGGCGAGCGCAAGGGGCTGGTCGTGGGCTACTACAACACCGGCACCAACGCCCGCACGTACGCCGACCTGACCCCGAAGCAGCGCGAGCTGCGCGCCGTCGAGCAGGGCGTCAAGATCCACGGCGAGAAGTACCGCAGCGAGCTGGAGAGCTCGTTCTCCATCGCCTGGCACAAGGTGCCGTACATCGAGGGTGCGTGGGCCTACCCGAACACCTCCTCGGCAGGCTTCCGGCTGCTGCAGCAGGGGGCGGGCAACGTGTACTTCGCGGGCGACTGGATGTCGGAGGTGTCCGCGTGGCAGCACGGCGCCTTCTGGTCCGCCCGCTACGCGGTGCAGGCCCTGCACGCGCGGGTCATGTCGAGCTGACCCGACCTGTCCGCTGACGCCGAGCGCCAGAGACGTGTCAGACCCACAGGTCACCCGAGTGACCTGTGGGTCTGACACGTCGTGCGGGGTCGGCCAGGTGCGGGTCAGAACCCGCTGTAGTTCGGGGCCTCGACCGTCATCTGCACGTCGTGCGGGTGGCTCTCCTTGAGCGACGCCGACGTGATGCGGACGAACCGGCCGTTCTGCTGCAGCTCGGGAACGGTCCGCGCACCGGTGTAGAACATGGTCTGGTGCAGGCCGCCGATGAGCTGGTGCGCCACGGTGGCCAGCGGCCCCTTGTACGCGACCTGGCCCTCGATGCCCTCGGGCACGATCTTGTCGTCGCTGGTGACCTCGGCCTGGAAGTACCGGTCCTTGGAGTAGGACTTCTTGCCGCGCGAGGACATGGCACCCATCGAGCCCATGCCGCGGTAGGTCTTGAACTGCTTGCCGTTGACGAGCACCAGGTCGCCCGGGGTCTCCTCGCAGCCCGCGAACAGCGAGCCGAGCATCACGGACTCGGCGCCGGCCACGATGGCCTTGCCGATCTCGCCGGAGTGCTTGAGGCCGCCGTCGGCGATGACGGGCACGCCCGCCGGCTTGCAGGCGAGCGACGCCTCGTAGACGGCGGTGATCTGCGGCACGCCCACGCCGGTCACGACCCGGGTGGTGCAGATGGAGCCCGGTCCCACGCCCACCTTCACGGCGTCGGCCCCGGCGTCGACGAACGCCTGCGCGCCCTGGCGCGTGGCGACGTTCCCGCCGATCACCTGCACGTCCTTGGTGGCCGGGTCGGACTTGAGGCGCTTGACCATGTCGATCAGCATGCGCACGTTGCCGTGCGCGGTGTCGGCCACGAGCACGTCCACGCCGGCGTCGATCAGGGCGGTGGCGCGCTGCCACGCGTCGCCGAAGTAGCCGATCGCGGCGCCGACCATGAGGCGGCCCTGGCCGTCCTTGGACGAGTTCGGGAACTGCTCGGACTTCACGAAGTCCTTGACGGTGATGAGCCCCGTGATGCGGCCGTCGGGGTCGATCAGCGGGAGCCGCTCCAGCTTGTGCTTGCGCAGCAGCAGCGTGGCGTCGTCCCGAGAGATGCCGGCCGGGCCGGTGATGAGCGGCTGCGGCGTCATCACCTCGTCCACCTTGGTGGTGGCCCACTCGGCGACGGGCGTGAAGCGCAGGTCGCGGTTGGTGACCATGCCGATGAGCTTGTTCTCGGCGTCGACCACCGGGAAGCCGGAGATCCGGAACTGGCCAGCGAGGGTGTCGAGCTCCTCGAGCGTGGCGTCCGGGCCGATCGTGACGGGGTTGGTGATGATGCCGGTCTGCGTCCGCTTCACGAGGTCGACCTGGTAGGCCTGGTCCTCGATGGAGAGGTTGCGGTGCAGCACGCCGAGGCCACCCTGACGCGCCATGGCGATCGCCATGGCCGACTCGGTGACCGTGTCCATCGCCGCTGAGATCAGCGGGATCTTGAGCGAGATCTCGCGCGTGAGGCGAGACGTCGTGTCGATGTCCGACGGCGCCAGGTCGGAGTAACCCGGCAGCAGCAGGACGTCGTCATAGGTGAGCCCGAGGAAACCGAACGGGTCGCCCGGCGAGGTCTGGTCCGTCATGCAGCAAGTCTACGGCCGCCGCGGCCGCAGATCTCGGCCGGGCCGTGGTACCGGCCCGAGGCGTGCGTCACCTCGACTTGATGACGGCGAGCACCTCGTGCAGCAGCCCCGTGAACGAGCGCACCCGCTGCACCGTGGGCCCGAACGGCAGCTCCGTCGCCGCGGCGTCGGCCCGCAGCCCCACGAAGATCGGCAGCTCCGGATAGCTCTCGTTCACCGCGTGCACGACGTCGAGGTCGGGCTTGTTCTGCGTCGTCGCCAGCACGACGGCCGTCGGGCGGACCATGGTGACCAGCTCGACCGAGCGGTGGGTGCTCGCGGGACCCGTGACGATGCGCGCCATCGAACCCTGCGCGGCCAGCGCGGCGGCGAGCGCGTGCGCGGAGAGCGGCACCACCTCGTCGGGGGCGGCGAACACCAGCACGATCTTGCGCATCCGGCTCGGGTGGTTGGCCGGCGGGCCGCCCGCCTCCACCATGACCCGCTCGAACTCCTCGATGTAGTTGCGCAGCGCGCGCAGCGCAGCCGTCGCGAGCACCACCTCGGGCATCTCGCCGGGACCGGCCAGGACCGTCCGCTCGGACAGCCGGAGCCAGGCGGGCTCGACGAGCTCGGTCCACCAGACGGCCGGGTCGCCGTCCGGGCCGAGCACGAGGAGGTTGTCGCAGGCGGTCCGGCTGTACGCCAGAGCGGCGTCGACCAGGGCGGACACCCGGCCCGACGTCGGCGCCGGGGAGGCCGCGGACCGCGGCCCGCCGGCCGCTGCCGGGGCGCCACCGCCCGTCGCGCCACCGGGCAGGGCCCGCAGGCGCGCACGGCCGCGAGGCTCCTCGGAGCGCTCACGACCGGACGGCGGGGCGGGGTCGTCGGCCTCGTCCCCGGAGGTGGACGGCGTCGCGTCCGCCGGATCGGCCTCTCCCTCGGCGTCGGCCGGGGCCTCGACCGTGCCGACGAACTGCTCCGAGAAGTCCTGCTCGTCGCCGTCCGCCCCGCCCTCGACCTGGACCGCGGGCAGCGCCGGGGCGGTGCGCGTGGCGACCTCGAGCTCCGCGTCCCCTGCCTCGACGGCGGCGCGAGCGGCGTCCACCGGCGCCACGCCCTCGAGGGTCAGGCGGCGCATCACCAGGAGCCGGGCGACGTCGTCCGGCGTGTAGCGGCGGTGCGATCCTGCGGTGCGGCCCGAGGGACCGAGGCCGTATCGGCGGTCCCACGTGCGCAGGGTCGCGGGAGCGACCCCGAGGCGGCGGGCAACGGCAGCGACAGCCAGTCCGGGGCTGGATGCACGTGACCCGCCCGAGTTCTGGGCGGGTCGCGAAGAAGTCATGGACTCGATTCTGCCGACCTGGCCCTCTCCGCGCCACTGCGAAACCCGGCGTGCCGCCGATCTCGGTGGATTTCGGTTCACAATCATACAAATCCGGTCAGTGTCGACCTGCTTCTCGCTGACCCGATTCGAACCCGATGACGCGAAACTGCCCCTTGAACAACTTCTGCACAACTTGTAGGTTGTTCGCCATGACGGAGATCTCGAGGCTTCCCGGTCCGGTGATGGAACTGTGGGAATGGCAGTACCAGGGCGCGTGCCGCGACGCGGACGACACCCTCTTCTTCCACCCCGAGGGTGAGCGTGGCTCGACCCGCCGGCGGCGCGCCGAGGCCGCCAAGGCGATCTGCCGCTCCTGCCCCGTGATGATGCAGTGCCGCGAGCAGTCGCTCCGCGTGCGCGAGCCGTACGGCGTGTGGGGCGGGCTCAGCGAGGACGAGCGGTCGGCGATCCTCGCCGGCAAGTCCGTCTCCGCCTGACCCTGGGTGCACAACTTCTGACGCTTGAGGCGTGACGCGCTTCTGCCGCACGCCCTGTTGAAAACCTGCCCACTTCGACGCCGAAGCGGTAGGACAGCAACGACCACAACGGTCTCCGGACAAGACGAAGGCCCCGCACCGGTCCGGTGCGGGGCCTTCGTCTATCTGGCGCGGGCTGGGATCAGCCCACGACCACCGCGAGGACGTCGCGGGTCGAGAGCACCAGGTACTCCTCGCCCGCGTACTTGACCTCGGTGCCGCCGTACTTGGAGTAGATCACCTTGTCACCGACGGCGACGTCCAGCGGCACACGGTTGCCGTTGTCGTCGATGCGGCCCTGGCCAACGGCCAGAACCTCGCCCTCCTGGGGCTTCTCCTTGGCGGTGTCCGGGATGACCAGGCCGGAAGCGGTCGTGGTCTCGGCTTCGAGAGCCTTGACGACGATCCGGTCCTCGAGCGGCTTGATGGGGACCGACACGTCGGACCTCCTCTTTCGTGAGCGGATCGAGTGATCAGCTGCGTGGTTGACTGAGTGGCTCGAACGTTCGACGGTCCGCCGTCGTCGCGGGTGCCGGCGGGCACGAACGTCTGGGTCCTCCGCCGAGGGCCCCGACTACCGGGATCCGCGGCGATGAACAACCCCAAATCTAGGTCGGCACTAGCACTCGGTCAAGGCGAGTGCCAATCGGGTGGACCACCTCACACGCCCGGCGCGCGACGCGCCGTCCGCACTTCGAGATCTCGCCATCTCTACGAAAAGGTTGCGTACAGCCACTCGTCATGACCTGGACAAACGTGGAAAGATCTTCCCATGGATGCGGCGATTCTGAGCAAACTCCTCAGCCCCGACGGCTGGGCCCTGCTTGCGGCTCTTCCGCCGTACGACGAGCGCGACGCGATGAAGACCGTGACCACCCTGCGCTCCCAGGGCGTCGCGGCGGACCTCGCGGCCGCCGTGGTCACCCAGTCCCGCCTGCGTGCCCGCGCGCGGGCCAAGTTCGGTGACTTCGCCGACGGGATGCTCTTCACCGCGGACGGTCTGGAGCAGGCCACGCGGCTCGTCGTCGCGGCGCTGCACGCCCGACGGTACCTCGAGGCGGGCGTGACCACCCTCGCCGACCTCACCTGCGGCATCGGCGCCGACTCCCTCGCGTTCGCCGGAACGGGGCTGCGCGTCGTCGCGACCGACCTCGACGAGTGCACGGCCGCCATCGCGCGGTGGAACCTGCGCCACTTCCCCGAGGCGGAGGTGCGGCACGCCGACGGTCTGACGCTCGACCTGCGCGCCGAGGGCATCGACGCCGTGTACGCCGATCCCGCCCGGCGCGTGCGCGGCGGCGGGGGCGGCCGCAGCAGCCGCATCTTCGACCCGCGCGCCTACGAGCCCCCGCTCGACTCCGTCTGGGCGCTGCGGGAGTCGGTGCCGGCCGTCGGCATCAAAGTGGGTCCGGGCATCGCGCACGACGGGCTGCCCGACGACGCCGAGACGCAGTGGGTCTCCGTCAACGGCGACGTGGTCGAGGCCGGGCTCTGGTTCGGCCCGCTCGCGCCCGACGGCCCCGGCCGCTCGGCGCTCGTGCTGCGCACGTTCACCGACGACGACGGCAAGGAGCACACCCTCAGCCGCACCCTGCGCGGCGACGGCACGCAGCCGGACGTCGGCGGCGTCGGGCAATACCTCTACGAGCCCGACGGCGCGGTCATCCGCGCCGGGCTCGTGGGCGAGGCGGCCGCCGAGCTGGGCGGACGCCTCGTCGACCCGACCATCGCGTACGTCACCACCGACGACCCCGCCGCGCTTCCGCCGGCGCGGCCCGCCGAGGCCGCCGGGGTGCAGGCCCCGATCGCGACCGGATACCGGGTGCTCGACACCATGCCGTTCGGCCTGAAGCGGCTCAAGTCCTATCTCCGCGACCGGAACGTCGGGCGCATCACGATCAAGAAGCGGGGCACCGCGGTGGTGCCTGAACAACTTCGCAAGCAGCTCGTGCTCACCGGAACCGAGGAGGCGACGATCGTGCTCACGCGTGTGGCAGGCAACCAACAGGTACTCCTCGTCGAACCCCTGGGAGCCGTATGAGCTCGCCGACACGGCTCGGCTTCGGCGATTCCCCACGATCGACCGTGGGCCTCGAGTGGGAGATCGGGCTCGTCGAGCCCGGCACCGCCGACCTGGCACAGGCAGGCCCGGCGGTGCTCGAGGCTCTCGCGCGCGGCGGCGGCAACCAGCAGCAGGGCCCCGCGGGCTATGCCGCGCACGTCACCGGCGAGTTCATGAAGAACACCATCGAGCTGGTCTCCGGGGTCGGCCGGACCGTCGCCGACGCCGGGGCGGACCTCAGCCGGATGCTCGAAGGCGTGCGGACGGTGACCGACCCGATGGGCCTGGAGCTCATGGGCGGCGGCACCCACCCGTTCGCGAAGGGAGCCGACCAGGAGATCGGGGAGAAGGAGCGCTACGCCCGCATCCGCGAGCGCAGCGGGGTCTGGGGTTCGCAGCTCGTCATCTGGGGGCTGCACGTCCACGTCGGCATCGAGCACCGGGACAAGGCCCTGCCGCTGATGCGCGGGATGCTCAAGTATTTTCCGCACCTGCAGGCGCTGTCCGCCGGGTCGCCGTACTGGGCCGGCGAGCACTCGGGGTACGCCTCGAACCGGTCGCTGCTGTTCCAGCAGATCCCGAGCTCTGGCCTGCCGGTCGCGTTCAAGACCTGGCAGGAGCTCGAGGCGTACGCGGGCGACATGCTGCACGTGGGCGCGGTCGAGGCGTTCAACGAGGTCCACTGGGACGTCCGCCCCTCGCCGAAGTTCGGCACGCTCGAGGTCCGGGTGTGCGACGGCCCGACCAACCTCACCGAGGCCCTCACGCTGGCCGCGCTGGTGCACTGTCTCGTGGAGCACCTGTCCACGCAGCTCGACCACGGCCGAGACCTCGTCGAGCTGCCGCCGTGGTACGTGGCGGAGAACAAGTTCCGCTCGGCCCGGTACGGGCTGGACGCCACCGTGATCCTCGACGCCGACGGCAACCAGGGGCCGGTCGCCGACGCGATCGGCAAGCTGCTGGTCGAGCTGGAGCCCGTGGCCCATCGGCTGGGTTGCGCGGCGGAGCTGGCCGGGGTGCGGGACATCCTCCGCACCGGGCCGTCGTACAAGCGACAGGAGCAGGTCGCCGCCGCGCACGACGGCGACCTGGTGCAGGTGGTACGCGCGATGCTGGAGGAGATGCGGACCGGCCGGCCGCTGCCCGGCTGACGGCGCCGCCCGGTCCCGCCGCGTCCGGTCAGATGACCTGCGCGGCGTCGTCGAAGCTCAGGCGCGGGGCGCGGGGGCGGGTGGTGTCGGCGCCGTCGGCCGCGCTGACGTTGACGACGAGGAGGCCCTTCCAGCCGTTGTCGGCGAAGAACTCCGCGTCGATCTGGTCGTAGATCCCGTGCATCGGGCCGACGGCGAGACCGGCGGCGCGCAGGCCGACGATCAGGTAGCCGGCCTGGATGAGGGCGCTGGTGCGCGCCATCTCGGCGCGCGCCCCGGCGTCGCCGGCGAACATGTCGCGAGCGCCCGGCATGTGCGGGATCAGCCGGTCGAGGTGCTCGTGGAAGTCGGTGTCGTACGCGAGCACGAGGGTGACGGGGGCGTTCCGCACGCGCTCCTGGTTGCCCTCGGGCACGCGGGCCACGAGACGCTCCCGGGCCTCCGGCGTGCGGACGACGAGCATGCGCAGCGGGCTCGTGTTCATGGCGGTCGGGCCCCACTTGACGAGGTCGTAGACGGCGGCGAGCTGCTCGTCGGTCACGTCCGACTCGGCGAAGGTGGTCACGGTCCGCGCGGTGCGGAACAGACGGTCGGCGGTCGCGTCGTCGATGGCGAGGCCCTGGGCCTCAAGAACGGTGTCGGTCATACGCGCGACAACAAGTTGCTCCAAGCGATAGTTCCAGATTCAACCGTGACGTCCCGCACGTCCGTGTGTCACATCCCGCTCGGTTCCCCGCTCACCGACGCCGGGGAACTAGGCTGGAGCACATGGCAGATCCACTGGTGCTCGGTATCGAGACCTCCTGCGACGAGACCGGCGTCGCGCTGGTCCGCGGAAACGACCTGCTGGTCGACGCGGTGGCCAGCTCGATGGAGGAGCACGCTCGCTACGGCGGAATCATCCCCGAGGTCGCCAGCCGGGCCCACCTCGAGGCGATGATCCCCACGATCCAGAAGGCCCTCGGCGAGGCTGACGTCGACCTGTCCGAGGTCGACGCCATCGCGGTCACGGCAGGACCCGGGCTCGTCGGGCCGCTCACGATCGGCGCGTCCGCCGCGAAGGCCCTGTCCATCGGCCTGAACAAGCCGCTGTACGGCGTGAACCACGTGATCGGCCACGCGTGCGTGGACCAGCTCGTGGACGGTCCCCTGCCGGAGCGGGCGATGGCGCTCGTGGTGAGCGGCGGGCACAGCTCGCTGCTGCTGGTGGACGACATCGCCACGAACGTCACGGAGCTCGGCTCCACGCTCGACGACGCCGCGGGCGAGGCCTTCGACAAGGTCGGCCGCCTGCTCGGCCTGCCCTACCCCGGCGGCCCGCACATCGACCGCCTCGCGCGCGAGGGCGACCCGACCGCCATCCGGTTCCCCCGCGGCCTCACGGCCGCGAAGGACCAGGCCAAGCACGCCTACGACTTCTCGTTCTCCGGCCTCAAGACCGCGGTGGCCCGCTGGGTCGAGGCCCGTACGGACGCCGGCCAGGAGATCCCGGTGCACGACGTCGCGGCGTCGTTCGCCGAGGCCGTCGCCGACGTGCTCACGGCCAAGACGATCGCCGCCTGCCACAAGCACGGTGTCGACACGCTCGTGGTCGGCGGCGGCTTCTCCGCCAACAGCCAGCTGCGCGAGATGGCGGCCAAGCGGTGCGCCGAGGCCGGCATCGACCTGCGCATCCCGCCGATCCGCTACTGCACGGACAACGGCGCGATGATCGCGGCGCTCGGCTCCGCCGTGGTGCGGGCCGGGGTGGCCCCGAGCGACCTGGACATCCCGGTGGACTCGTCGATGCCGCTGACGACGATCACCGTCTGACCGGCTCCGACCGCTGAGTGCGGGATATTCGCCCTTCTGGCACGCTGAAAAGGGCGAATATCCCGCACTCAGCGTCCGCGGAGGGCTCTACGCTGCCTCCCGTGTGGGTCAGGACACTGGAGAAGCTCGAGCCCGTTCCCGTCATCGAGACGGCGCGGCGGCTGTGCGACCGCATCGGCGCGCGGTTCCCCGACCGCGGCATCCACCTCGTGGCCCAGGAGCTCGTGGGCCTGACCGAACAGGTGGCGGACACCTCCGCCGGGACGCGTCGGCGCAGCCGCCTGGTCCAGGGGGCCTCGCGCGGCATGATCGCCGTCGTCGTGCTGGTCGCGCTGGTCGCGTTCGGTTTTGCCGTGGAGGCCGCGTTCACCGAGGCGCCCGACAACGGCCTGGACTGGCTGCCGCTCATCGAGAGCGCCGTGAACGACGTGGTGTTCGTCGCGATCGCCGTCATCGTGCTGCACTCGGTCCCGCAGCGCGTGCAGCGTTCCGACCTGCTGGCCAAGCTGCACCGGCTGCGCTCCCTGGCGCACATCATCGACATGCACCAGCTCACCAAGGAGCCGGAGCGGCTCCGAGACGCGTTCGCGAGCGGTGAGGGCGCCGACGTCGACCTGACGCCCGAGCAGGTCGAGTACTACCTCGAGTACTGCACCGAGCTGCTGTCGATCGTGGGCAAGGCCGCGGCGCTGTGCGCCGAGGAGTCGCAGGACGACATCGTGCTGAGCACGGTGTCGACCATCGAGTCGCTCACCCTGGGGATGTCCCGCAAGGTGTGGCAGAAGATCTTCGTGCTCGGCGACGGGCGCGCGACGCCGGCACCCTGACCTCGCCGGCCGGACGCGGCCCGGCGGATCAGCCCACCGCGACGGGCCGCGCCGGGTCGTTCGACCACTGCGACCACGAGCCCGGGTACAGGGCCGCGTCCACGCCGACGATCGCGAGGGCCGCCACCTCGTGCGACGCCGTGACGCCCGACCCGCAGTACACCCCGACGGTCCCGCCGTCCGCGACCCCGAGCTCGCCGAAGCGCCGCTTGAGGTCCCCGGTCGGCAGGAACCGGCCGTCCGGTCCCAGGTTCTCGCTGGTCGGCGCGCTGACGGCGCCGGGGACGTGCCCGGCCTGCGGGTCCACGGGCTCCACCTCGCCGCGGTACCGCTCGGCGGCCCGGGCGTCCAGGAGCAGACCCGCGCCGTCAGCCAGCTCGGCAGCCTGGTCGGCGTCGAGCACGGGCATCCCACCCGGCTGCACGACGACGTCGCCCGGCTCGGGCGTGACGTCACCCGGTTCGAGGGCGCGCCCCTGCGCGGTCCAGGCCGCGAGGCCGCCGTCGAGGATGCGCACGTCCTGCACGCCGAAGTACCGCAGCAGCCACCAGGCGCGCGCGGCGGACGTGCCGCCGACGGAGTCGTAAACCACGACCCGTGAGTCCGCCGAGACACCCCAGCGGCGCGCGGCCTGCTGGAACGCCGACGCCGAGGGCAGCGGGTGCCGCCCGTCGGCAGGCGACCCGTGCGCGGCCAGCTCGGTCTCCAGGTCCACGTACACGGCGCCCGGGAGGTGGCCGGCGCGGTACTGGTCGTGGCCGTCGGTCATGCCGAGCGCCCAGCGGACGTCGAGCACGACGGGCCGCCCCTCGACCGGGTCGGCGCCCGGGCCGACCTGGAGGTCGGCGGCCAGCGTGGCGGCGTCGACCAGAACTCGTTCCCTCATGCCGTGGCATCCCTCATCATCGGTCACCAATATGGACGGTCGAACTTGCTAAACGTACTATTCCGAGCCTCGGATTAGTACGTTTAGCAGGTTCGGGTAGGTAGTTTCGGCTGCCTCAGGCCGCGTCTCCCGTGGCGTCGTCGGGGGTGTCGTTCGGAGCGTCCACCGGGGACTCCACCGGAGCGTCCGTGGGGTGCGCGGCGGCGTTCAGGTCCAGCCGCATCGTGTACGCGTCCACGTCCTCGGGCTGGTAGTAGCGCTTGCGCACGCCCAGGATCTCGAAGCCGAAGTCCCGGTACATCTCGATGGCGGGCTGGTTGTCGACCCGCACCTCCAGCAGGACCGCCTCCGCCTTGACCTTGCGGGAGCGCTCGATGAGCGCGTCCATGAGCTGGCGGCCCACGCCGTGGCGCTGGACGTCGGGGTCCACGCCGATGGTCATGATCTGCGTGACGTCGCCGTCGAACCACAGCCCGGCGTAGCCGACGACGGGTTGCTCCCCCGCCCGGTCGAGCCGCTCCGGCTCGGCCACGATGTACCAGCGGCCCAGGCCGGCGAGCTCGTCGGCGAGCATGCCGTAGGTCCAGGCGCCCCGGCCGAAGAGCTGACGCTCCAACTGCAGCACGCGGTCGAAGTCGGCGTTGCGCAGCGGGCGCAGCCGAACCTCGGTGATCATGCGGCACCACCCGTGGCGGCCGTGGCCGTTCCACCGCCGGAGCCGGCGCCCGTGCCGGTCGGCGACCCCGGCTCGTGCACGTCCGGCCGCCGCAGGTACAGCGGCTCGGTCGGCAGCTCCTCGCCCGCGGCGCGCCGGACGAGCGCCAGCCGGGCGAGCACAGTCGCGTCAGGGACGAGCGGGGCGTCGTCGGCCACCGGGAGGAACTCGGGGTAGAGCATCGCGCCCTCGCCGACCACGACGGGCAGCGGAGCGTCGCCGGCGTCCGGCGTCGGGAGCTGGCCCTGGGCCACGAAGCCGGCCCGGTCGACGTCCGGCCCGGCGGTCCGCTCCACGACGGGGACGCCGTGCGGCCCCTCGTGCGCGACCACGCGGTAGCGCGCCCAGTAGACCTCCTTGCGGCGGGCGTCGGAGGTCGCCAGGATCTCCTGCCCCGCGCGCAGCCCGAGGTCGCTGACCGCCTGCACCGCCAGCGCGTCGAGGCTGGGCACGCCCAGCACCGGGATGCCCAGGGAGAGCGCGAGCGTGCGAGCGGTCACCAGCCCGACGCGCAGCCCCGTGAACGGGGCGGGCCCCGTGCCGGCGACGACGGCGGTCAGGTCGGTGCGCTCGATCCCTGCCTCGTCGAGGACCTCGGTGATCAGGGGCGCGAGCGACTCGGCGTGCCTGCGGCGCTCGTCGGAGGAGCGGGACGCGAGGCGCGTACCGTCCTCGTCGACGAGCGAGACGGCGACGGCTGCGGAGGTATCGAGAGCTAGAACGGCCACGTGACCAGGGTATTACTTACTGGGCGGGTCGTCTGGCACGTAACCACATCAGGCACCCCGCCGATGAACACAACTCGGCCCACATGGTTCCGTGCACCTAAGCAGTACGCCCGATTTAGGCTCAGTAGACCATTCGAACTGTGGTACCCATCCGCCACCAATTACTCCGCCGAACTCGGTCCCTCAACGAACGATCACTCTAACTGAAATAACAGTCTCGGCAGAGAGACCGTCGAGCAGAATCTCCTCGACCCGCCTTTGGTCCGAAGCGTTGACATCGCAGCGACTTTCGCCCTACTGAAGTCGGCTCATCGCACCCAGAAGGGTCAAGTAGACGCAATCAAGCACCGCCAATCGGGCAGTCACTCCTCAGCATAGTCGCCGATGGCCACGTCATTAAGGATCGTGAACCAGTACCCCGGGTCGTTGTCAAAAATCGTGGAGTCGATCGCGAGAAGCGCCTCTTTCAACGCTTCAGCCAGAACCTCTCGTTCCTCAAGCTCGCCTTCGATTGAACCACATGGGTAACGACGCGCAAACTCTTCCAGACAGGCCAAGAATTGTTCTGGCGACGCGCTCACATGCCACACGCTGCTGTCAGCCAAATTGAGGAAGACGACTTCTCCAGAGACGACGTCTACACAAAAATCCGCACCATCCCCACCTTCGCCGACTCGAATAATGGTTCGTGCGCCGCCATTGGCCTCAACTCGACGGGTGGTGGGTTCGGCGAATCCGAATAGTAGGTCCTCAGCCGGTAGCCCGACCTCGCTCAGAAACCGCTTAGCAGGCTCGTTACGCAGGTCCGCCAGGGCCTGTTTGGAGTACTTCACTCGCAATGACATTCCAGATCCATTCCAAACAATTTCAGGATAATCGTGGACGCAGACAGGCCCTGCATTTTACCAGTTCCCGGAGAGTGCGTCGGCAAATACTCCGCGCACAGCCGCCAACTAGCTAGCGCGGGAACTGCCGCTTGCGGCTGAAGTGGTCCAATTCCAAGACCAAGACCAAGACCAAGACCAAGAGGTTGGTATGCCGGAGAGAGCCGGGCCGCACAAGTTTTGGCAAGGCTGCAACTCTGAATAGATCTCGGAAATATTGTCCTTGCCGAACGCACGGATCAATTTATTCTCAGCATGGTTCCCTCGCCCCTTTGAGGAGAATGCAACTTCAATCCGCTCGTTTCCCGAAGAATCAGCCCCGCAACGCCCCGAAGTCCACGCCGACCCACCGCGGCCCCACCGCGCGGATCGTCACCCTGCGCGTCCCCGCCTCCGGGTCCTCGGCCGGCTCCACGCCGGGGTCGAACGCCGGTGCAGCACCCCGTGGCCGCTCGAGGTCGATCTCCAGGCGGTCGTCGGCGAGCGTCTCGGCGAGGCCGCGCCCCCACTCCACGACCGTCACGGAGTCCTCGAGGGACGAGTCCAGGTCGAGCGCGTCGAGCTCACCCAGCCCGCCGAGGCGGTAGGCGTCGACGTGCACCAGCCCAGGTCCGCGAGTGCCGTCCTCGCGCGGCAGGGGCGGGTGCTCGCGCGCCACGATGAAGGTGGGCGACGCCACCTGGCCGCGCACGTTCAGCGCGGCTCCGATGCCCTGGGTCAGGGTCGTCTTGCCCGCGCCGAGGTCGCCGGTGAGGATCACCAGGTCCCCGGAGCGCAGCACCCCGGCGAGCGCGGCCCCGAAGGCGCGCGTCGTATCGGCGTCGGGCAGCTCGATGACCACCGCCTCCGACGTCGAGATGTCGCTCGGTCCGTTCACTGCCCCGCTCACGCGGTCTCCCTTCCTGCCGTGCCCACGTACACACGGGGCACGCGCGCCCCGAGGCGCGTCACGATCTCGTAGCTGATGGTGCCGGCGGCCTGCGCCCAGTCCTCGGCGTTGGGCGCTCCGGCACGGGTCAGGCCGTCCGACGCCCCGAACAATGTCACCACGTCCCCGGCCTGCTCGGGTGCGTACGGGCCGAGGTCCAGCATGATCTGGTCCATGCACACCCGGCCCGCGACGCGCAGCACCCGAGCGGTGCCGAGGCCGGTCGCGGGTGCGGCGACGTCGTCCACACCCCCGCCCACCAGCACCGGCCCGCCCGGGCCGAGCGAGCCGCCGGACGCATGCCGGGGAATCCCGTCCGAGTAGCCGAGCGGCACGACGCCGAGGACCGTGTCCTGCGGCGTGACGTAGAAGTGGCCGTACGAGACGCCGTGGCCCTCTGGCACACGCTTGACCGTGGCGAGCCGCGCCTCCAGCGTCATCGCAGGCCGCAGGCCGTAGTCGCCCGGTACGCCGAGCTGCGGCACCGGCGAGAGGCCGTAGACGGCGATGCCGGGGCGCACCAGGTCGTAGTGCGCGGCCGGGTTGGTCAGGGTCGCCGCGGAGTTGGCGATGTGCCGCACCTCGAGGTCGAACCCGGCCGCCTCGACGGTCCGGACCGCGTCGTCGAACACGTGGGTCTGCATCTTCACCGACGGGTCGTCGGGCTCGTCCGCGAGCGCGTAGTGCGACATGACGCCGATGATCGCGAGCGCACCCTCGGCCTGCAGCGCCTTCGCGCGGTCGAGGACGGCGGGCAGGTCGTCGGGCATGATCCCGTTGCGGCCCAGCCCGGTGTCGACCTTGAGGTGCACGCGGGCGGTGCGACCCGCGACCCGGGCGCCGTCGGCCACCTCGTCGAGGGCCCAGGCCGCGGCCACGGCGACGTCGATGTCGTCGCGCACCAGGTCGGCCAGGGGTGCGCCGGGCGCGTAGAGCCAGGTCAGGATGCGCGGGCCGGGTCCGACGGCGGCGCGGATCGCGAGCGCCTCCGTGCTCTGCGCCGCCCCCAGCCAGGTCGCTCCGCCCGCGAGCGCCGCCCGGGCCGCGGGGGCCAGGCCGTGCCCGTACGCGTCGGCCTTGACGACGGCCATGACCTGGGCGGTCGCGGCGGTCGCCCGCAGGGCGCGCACGTTGTCGCGGATCGCGTCGAGGTCGACGACCGCGCGGGCGGGATAGTCGGGGGCGGTACTCATCGCACCGATTCTTGCACCTGTCAGATCCTGGTGGACGGGTCAGACGCTCAGGTCGCTCCGGGGACCTGGGCGTCCGGCACGTCCGGGGGTGTCGAGGGGCCCCATTCGCTGAGCACCCGGCGGGACTCGAAGCGACGGGGCAGGCCGGACAGCGGGTCCGTGAGCTCCAGGGAGCGGGACAGGAGCTGGAGCGGCCGGTCGAAGTCGTCGGGGTCGGTGGCGCGCAGCTCGGGCCAGAACGGGTCGTGCAGGATCGGCAGCCCGAGCGACGCCATGTGCAGCCGGAGCTGGTGGGTCTTGCCGGTGTGCGGCTCCAGGCGGTACAGGCCGAGGCCCCGGGTCTCGTCGACGGCGGAGAGCGTGATCAGCGACTCCGCGTTCGGCTCCCCGGGCACTTCCTCGGCGCGCGTGACGCCGCGCCGCTTCACGATGCGGCTGCGCAGGGTGACGGGCTCGCCCAGGGCCAGGCGCCCGTCCGACGGAGGCAGCGGGGCCACCGCCTCGTACACCTTGCGCACCTCGCGGCGGGCGAACGCCTCCTGGTACGCGCCGCGCACCTCGGGCCGGACCGTGAGCACCAGCACACCGGCGGTGCCGCGGTCGAGCCGGTGGGCCGGGGAGAGCTCGGGCAGGTCGAGCGTGACCCGGAGGCGCACGAGCGCCGTCTCCCGCACCCACCGCCCGCGCGGCATCGTCGCGAGGAAGTGCGGCTTGTCCACGACCAGCAGGTCCTCGTCGCGGTGCAGCACCTCGGGCTCGAACGGGATGCGGTCCTCGTGGGCGGGCGGGTCGCGGTACAGGTACAGGAACCCGCGCGGTTCGTACGGCGTGGTCGGGGTGAGGGGTTCGCCGTGGCCGGTGACGACCTCGCCCAGGGCGACCTTCTCGAGCAGCCGGTCGGAGTCGTCGCGGAACCGGTCCAGCAGGTAGTCGAGCGCGTACGGGAACCGCACGACGACGTCGGGGTCGTGCGGCAGCACGATCCGCGTGGGGTTGAGCCCGTCCCGCACGGGCAGCGGGGGCCGGTGCTTGGCGGGGCCGGGGCTACGTCGTTCGCCCGACGGCGGGTGGGTCACGTCGCCAACCTAACCCGACGGGTGCTCGCTGGTGCGCGGAGGGTTCCGTTGACCCGGACAACGGGTGGAAGATGAGCGGGTGACCCTCTACGACATTCCCTTCCACACGATGGACGGCACCGAGATCTCGCTGGCCGACCACAAGGAGGACGTCGTCCTCGTGGTGAACGTGGCCTCGCGGTGCGGCCTGGCCCCGCAGTACGCGACCCTCGAGGAGCTGCAGAAGAAGTACCAGGACCGCGGTTTCACGGTGCTGGGCTTCCCCAGCAACCAGTTCCTGCAGGAGCTGAGCTCGAACGAGAAGATCGCCGAGTTCTGCTCCATGACGTACGGCGTCACGTTCCCCGTGCTCGACAAGATCCGGCTGAACGGGCGGCACGCGCACCCGCTCTACGTGGAGCTCAAGAAGACGGAGGACGCCGCGGGGCACTCGGGCAAGATCCGCTGGAACTTCGAGAAGTTCCTGGTGCTGCCCGGCGGCGACGTGCGTCGCTACGCGCCGAAGACCCTGCCGGACGACCCGGCGATCATCGACGAGATCGAGGCGCACCTGCCCCGTTGACGCCCGGCCGGCGGGCCGGCCCTCACCCGGGGTCGCCCGCCGCGAGCGTGAGCCGCATCGCGACGGGCACCACGTCCGAGGCGTCCCCGAGCCAACCGGTCCAGACACGGGTCAGGCCCAGCTCCCGCCCCGGGTCCGGGTCCACCGGTGACAGCCGGTACCGGGTCACGAGCGGCAGGGCCGTGAGCTCGTTGACCGTCAGTATCTCGATGACCAGCACGTCCACCCGGTCCAGGCCGAATGCCAGCCAGTCCTGATCCACCCGCAGCGAGAGCGTGTCGAGCGCCGAGAGACGGGACATCACCGCGCTGAATGCTGTATTCGTCATGCACCCTTGACGCGCGAACCTCACCGAGGTCACAGCACTTCGGGAAAATGTTGCACGGCAATCTTCGCCCGCCCCTGTGCAGGTCCGGTACGCAAATCTCAGCGGTGGTGCCCTGGGTGAAGCAGGGCCGTACCCTGGGGCAATGGTCGAGTACCGATTCCGGCAGGCCACGCCCGAGGATGCGCAGGCGCTCCTGGACGTGGAGCGCGCCGCTGGGATCGCGGCGCTGGGCCACATCTTCCCGCCGGGCATGTACCCGTTCCCGTCCGACGAGGTGCTGGCCAAGTGGCAGGCAGCGGTCGTCGAGCCGGGCGTCCGCGTCCACGTGCTGGACGACGACGCCGAGCGCGCCCGCCTGGCCTGCTTCGTCGCCCACGACGAGCGGCTGCTGCGGCACCTTGCCGTGCACCCGTCGCACTGGGGCAGCGGCCTGGCCCGGGCCGCCATGGACGTGGCGGTCGCCGAGATGGACGACCCCCGGCTGTGGTGCCTCGCCGACAACGACCAGGCGATCGGCTTCTACGAGCACCTCGGCTGGCGCCGCACGGGTCGCAGCAAGACCTCGGACTACGCGCCGTTCCCGGACGAGATCGAGATGGTCCTGCGCCGGGACTGACCCGCTCCGGCGCGGGACCGTCGGCGGCGACCGGCTACAGCTCCACCAGCCCCGCCCGGTAGCCTAGCACCACGGCCTGCGTCCGGTCGCGCGCCTGCAGCTTGGCCAGCACGGATGCCACGTGCGTCCGCACCGTCTCGACGCCGACCACGAGCGCCGCGGCGATCTCCGCGTTCGTCATCCCCTGCGCCACCAGCGCCAGCACCTCCCGCTCGCGCGGCGTCAGCGCCGGCGCCCCCGCCGTCGCGCGCGGCCGCGTGCGCACCAGGTCGCGCAGCGCCTGCGGGTACAGCAGGCTCTGCCCGACGGCGACGGTCCGGACGGCCTGCACCATCTCGTCGGCCCCGGCGCGCTTGAGCAGGAACCCCGACGCCCCGGCCGTGAGCGCGTCGAGCACGTACCCGTCGTGCTCGAACGTGGTCACCACGAGCACCCGGGGCGGCTGCGGCAGCCGGAGCACCAGCTCGGTCGCGCGCAGGCCGTCCACGCCCGGCATCCGCACGTCCATGCAGACGACGTCGGGCCGCAGGCTCCGCGCCAGCTCGACCGCCCGCGCGCCGTCGCCCGCCTCGCCCACGACCTCCAGGTCGGGCTCCGCGTCCAGGATGAGGCGCAGGCCGCTGCGGACGAGCGGCTCGTCGTCGGCGAGGAGCACCCGCACGGGGGCGTCAGGCATCGGGTTCCTTCTGGTCGGTCCGGACGGGAGCACAGGGCAGGGTCGCACGGAGCACCCAGCGGTCGCCGTCGGGCCCAGCCTCCGCCGTCCCGCCGAACAGGGCGACCCGTTCCCGGACACCGGCCAGGCCGCGCCCGCCGGCGCGCCCGCCGGCCGACCGACCACCAGCGTGCCCGTCGGCCCGACGCCGCCCCGGCCCCGCACCACCGCGCACGGGGTTCACCACCTCGATCAGCACCCGATCGCCGCCCTGCCCCACGGCGAGCCCCACGGTGAGCCGCACCGGACCGGGGCCGCCGTGCCGGTGCGCGTTGGTGAGCGCCTCGGTGACGATCCGCTGCACCGTGCGGCTCAGGAGGGCGGGCAGGCCGGCCGGCAGGTCGACGGTCGCACTCAGGTCCAGGCCGGCGCGACGGTGGGCCTGGACGACGTCGTCCAGGGCGGGTGCGAGGGCCAGGGGGGCGGTGGCGTCGGCGTCGTCCCGCAGGACCGCGAGGAGCTGGTCGAGCTCGGCGAGCGCCGACCGGGCCGTGTCCTCGATGGCCGCGAGCGCGTCGGCGGCCGCGTCGGGGTTCGCCGCGACGACGCGTCGTCCGGCCGCCGCCTGCACGCTGACGACGGTCAGGGCGTGGCCGATGCCGTCGTGCAGCTCGCGCGCGAGCCGCGTGTGCTCGGCCTCGCGCCCGGCGCGGGCGAGCGCGGTCTCCATCCGGTCGTGCGGCGTGGGACCGAGCACGCGCCCGGCGAGCGCGGCGGCCGCCGCCCCGAGCGGCCAGGTGGCCACGAGCGCCAGCAGCCCGACGACGCTGCAGGCCGCCAGCCGCAGCACCGCCTCGGGCGCGCCGGCCGACAACGGGAAGCCGGACCCGAACGAGCGCCCCGCCACCGTCTCGACGGCGATCAGCACCGCGCCGGGGAGCACGGCGAACAGGCAGACGGCGACGAGCATCCCGGTCGCCAGGTGCAGCACCACCCAGGCCGCGGTCCGGACCCGGTGGGCGAGCCGGGGCCGGGCCGGGACCACGAGCTCGGTGTCGACGTCGAGCAGCGCGCGGGCCGCCGTGACCTCCAGCTCCCGGGCGCCCGGTACCAGGCCGAGCCCGACGGCGGCGGCGACCGCCACGACCGCGACCACCCACGCGGGCAGCCCCGTGACCGCGGAGAACAGCGGGCTGTACACGAGCAGCACGAGGGCCAGCCCGATCGCCGCGCCGAGCATGTGCCAGGCGAACCGCCGGGCGAGGTACCGCGCGAGGTGCCGCGTCGTCGCCTGCATGCCGTCATCCTCTCCGGTCGCCGGGGCCGCCCGCCAGGTCAGCACGTCGGGTCGGCACGTCACGTCACGCCGTGGCGGTCCTGGCGGGGGCGGCCTCGCCCGCACCGGAGGTTCGGCCCTCGGCGCCGACCGCCCCACGCTCGGTCCGGAGCCGGTGCGCCACGTACCCCCAGACGGCGAGCGCCAGGGCCGGGCCCCAGTACCAGCACGGGAAGGCGATGGCGCCGACGACCGCCTCGGCCGGGCCCTGGCCGCTGAACATGACCAGCATGGGGATCGCCGAGAAGATGAGCGTCACCGCGATCAGGCCACCGGGCACGGCGGCCGCGGCGATCGGGACCCGGCGTCCGGCGAGGCCGGGCATCCACCGGGGGAACACCTCGCCCCAGGGCCGGATCAGGCCGAGGGTGAGGAAGAACCCGAGCCACGCTCCGCTGGACAGCGTGAGCCCCCAGATCCGGGTGGACATGTCCAGGTCGAACCCGAGCTGGGGCCACGGTGTGAGCCAGGTGAGCCGGATCAGGGCGTAGGGCAGCGGTCCGGTGGCGGCCACGACGGTGATGGCCGTCCGGTGCCGCACCACCCAGTCGGTGGCCCGCTCGACGGCCGGCGTCCCGGCCAGCGCCTGCGTGCCGACGGCCGCCCAGAGCGTCCCGGTGATCAGGACCAGCAGCGACAGGAACAGCCCGGCGCGGTTCTCCACGAGGCCGGAGCCGAGCATCCGGAGGATCCCGCCGAGCGCGTCCCGGGCCAGGAAGCCGCCGACGAGGAGCAGGACCAGGCCGGGCACCCCGACCGTCCAGCGCGCCACACGGTACCGGCGGACCACCTGCACGAGCAGGACCACGACGGCGGCGGGCATCGCCATGGCGACCAGATAGCCCATGGTGGACAGCGGCCCGGTGCCCTGGAGCACCACGCCGAACACGGCGAGCTGCAGCACGGCGGTCGCGACGCGGCCGCGCGTGCCGACGGCCCCGGCGAGCGCCGCGATACCGCCGGCGACGCCGGTCAGCGCGATGACGACGTGCACGACGCTCGCTGTGCCAGGCCCGGCCAGGCCCGCCAGGAGCGCGGCCCCCGGCACCGCGTAGACGGTCGGCCAGAGATCGAGGAGCCAGGCGAGGCCGAGCACCGCGAGCGCTCCGCTCGCGACGGTGGCGCCGAGGAGCGTGGCGCGGGTGAGGCGTGACATGACGGTTCCCTCCGGTCGGTGGTGGTGCGGTATGCCTCCACGCTCCCGTCCACGGCCCGTGCCGCGTCTCCCCCGGTCGGGGGATATCCGCTGGTAGGCGGGGGACTCCCCGGGCTACGTTCGCCGGCATGACGTTCGAGGAGCAGGTCGCCGAGGGAGCCGCCGTCCCCACCGACGGCTGGGACTTCTCGTGGTTCGCGGGCCGGGCCACCGAGGAGCGCCCCGGGTGGGGTTACGTGCGGCTGTGCGGCGAGCGCCTGGGTCGGGCCGACGCCGCGCTCGACGTCGACACCGGCGGCGGCGAGGTCTTCGCCGAGGCACTGGGGCGGGCCGAGCGCGTGCCCGGCGTCGTGCGCGCCGTCGAGGGCTGGGCGCCGAACCACCGGCTGGCCTCCGCCGCGCTGGCGCCCTACGGCGGTGTGGTGACCCTGGTCGACGACGGCGCCGCCCCGCTCCCCTACGACGACGGCACGTTCGACCTCGTGCTGAGCCGCCACCCGGTCTCGTTCCCGTACGCCGAGGCGGCACGGGTGCTGGCACCCGGCGGCACGCTGCTGGTCCAGGAGGTGGGGGCGGGCTCGAACCGCGAGCTGTACGAGTTCCTCATGGGGCCGCAGGCGAACGACGACGCCGGGTACGTGGAGCGGCTGCGCGGACGGGTGACGGGGGCAGGGCTCGACGTGGTCGACCTGCGCGACGCCCGGACGCGGGTGGAGTTCTTCGACCTGGCGGCGGTCGTGCACTTCCTGCGGAAGGTCCTGTGGACGGTGCCCGGCTTCTCCGTGGACGCGTACCGGGACCGGCTGCGCGCGCTGTACGACCACATCGCGGAGCACGGCTCCTTCGTCTGCCACAGCCGCCGCACCCTGGTCGAGGCACGAAAGCCCTGACCACCCGGCTGACTCGCAGGTCCGGAGCCGGCGAGTCAGTCGTCGGGTCGGACCACCCCACTGACTCGTGGGTACGGGGTCGGCGAGTCAGTGACCCGGTCCCGCGTCCGGCTTCCCGTTCACGTCCTCGCGGGCCGGCGGCGGGTCGGCGCGCTGCGCCGTCAGGTCACGTGGCGTCAGCGTGAACCCCTGCCAGTGCATCTCCATGGGGCTCTGGTCCTCGTCGCGCGCCACGTGGTGGAAGCCGACGGCGACCCACGTGACGACGTCGGACAGCTCCGTCTCGTCCTGCGCGAAGTCGAGCACACCCGAGCCGCAGGACCCCTCCTTGTTGGCCGTCGCGTAGAGCTGACAGTCGTCCGCCTCGGTGAACGCGATGGCGTAGCCGCCGCCGGCGTCGCTGCCGCCGTGCCTGTGGTCCTGGGTGAGCTGGAAAGGCGTCGTCGCACCCAGCTCGACCTGGTAGGAGATCTCGTGCCCGTCCGCGTTGAGCACGTCGGGGTTGACCACCCGCCACCAGCGCCGGTCCGCCGCCGTGGCCGTGCCCTCGCGCGGGATCCGGGTCAGTGCCCCCTCGACCAGCGGCGCCCGCGGGCCCACCTCGCCGGTCGGCGCGGCGTCGTACTGCTCCACGACCTGGCCGCCCTGCCCGCCGAGCGCCCAGTGCACCCGCCAGACCGCGTTGTGCGAGTGGCTGGTGGCGTAGTCCGTGTCGCCGGGGCCGACGGGCCAGCCGTGGGCCGGGTCGTCCCCGTAGTCCTCGGGCGACAGGTCGCCGGTCGCGCCGAGGTCGGACCGGATGCTGCCGTCCCCGCCGAACGTGTACTGGCTGACGTACTCGTACCAGCCGACCTTCGAGATCGTCGAGAGCCGCAGGTCCGTGCGGCGGGCCACCTCGGTGCCCGTCGTGTCGCCGCTCCGGTACGCGATCCCGCCGTCGACCACCTCCTGGCACAGCACGGCGCGGCGCTCCCCGCCGCCGCCCATCGAGCCGTCGCCGATCTTGGGCACGTACGTCTCGAGCCGTTCGCCCAGGCACTCCGGCTCGGTGAGGGTCATGATGTGGCTGCCGCCGAAGCCCTGGGTCGTGATGTCCTCGGTGTTGCGCAGGCCGGTGTCGTACGGCACCTCCAGCTGCCCGATGGACAGCTCGGCGAGCACCTGCACCGGCTCGTCGCCGGCGGGCGTGAAGTACACGTCGTCGAGCACCAGCCCGCGGCTGGCGTCGATCCGCCAGCACATGGTCCACGTGGAACCGCTGAGCAGCTCCTCCGTGACCGGTTCGTTCTCCGCGCACGTCACGTGCGCGCTGCCCGACGCCCGCGTGTCCTCGCCCCGCGGGGCCGGCGCGGCAGGCAGAGCCTGTTCCACCACCATGATCGCGGCCACGACGAGCGCGACGATGGCGGTCGCCGCGACGATCGCCGGTATCAACCTGCGCTTGGACGACACCTCGCGCACGACGTTCCCCCCGATCTCAGTTCCCGGCCCCCTGCGGGCCCTGACAGGACCGGCCCGGTGCGACGATGTCGCACCGGGCCGGCCTTACCGCTCCGGACGCCTGCCTGCTGCGTCCGTCCTGCTACGTCGGCGACTCAGCCGTCAGACGGCCTTCGAGTCGTCGGACATGCGGCCCATCGCGGTGGCGAAGGCCTGGCTGATCTCGCGGCGACGCTTGATCATGACCGCACCGGCGCCGAGCAGCAGCACCGTCGCACCGATCAGGATGCCCACGTTCGCACCGGTGGCGGCGAGGCCGCCGTCACCGTTGTCGCCGTCGCCGCCGCCGACGGCGGTGGAGACAACCTCGAAGGTGGCCATGGCCGAGTCGCCCTCGACCGTGCTGACGGCGATGCCCTGGTGCTCACCGACGTTGAGCTTCTCGTCGACCGTGAAGGTCCACTGGACGTTGCCCTCGCTGTCTGCGGCCTGGGCCTGCAGCGCGAACGACGTCGAGTTGATGATGCCGACGACCTGCTCGCCGGGCTCGAAGCCCGATGCGTAGAAGGTCTGCTCGTCACCCTGCTGGACCGTCGGGTGCTCGAAACGGGCCGTCAGGTCGCGCCCGTCGCCGCCACCGGTGTTCTCGGTGACCACGATCGGCGTCTGCGCGCCCTCGCTGCCGTCCTCGGGCTGCGCGTCCACGATGATGACGCCCGGCTCGGTGCCCTCGGGAACGGTGATCGGGGTGGTGAAGCCGCAGTCCTCGTCCACCAGCACGGTGACCGGGTCACCGATCTTGTTGCCCTCGGTGTCGAAGAGCTGCACGACCACGTTCACGCCGGCCGGGAAGCCGGTGCCCGTGACCTGCACCTCGTCGCCCGCCTCGACGACGGTCGGGTCGGCCGTGATGGCCGGGTCGGTGCACTCCTCACCCTGGTTGTCCGGGTTCAGGATCTCCAGCGGTGCCTCGGCACCCTCGCTGCCGTCCTCCGGCTCTGCCTCGACCACGTGGTCGCCGGGCTCGGCGTCCTCGGGGACGGTCAGGTCCGTGATGAAGCCACAGGCGTCGTCCGGGGTGACCGTGACGGCGTCGCCCACCGGGTTGCCCTCGGCGTCGCGCAGCTGCACGACGACCGGGACGCCGGCCGGGAAGCCCTGGCCGATGACCGAGACGGTGTCGCCCGGGTAGGCGGCGTTCGGCACGACGGTCAGCGTCGGGTCCATGGCGCAGACGTCGGCGCCCGAGATCACGGCCAGCGGGGCCTCTGCGGCCTGGCCGGTCGTGTCGTCGGTGCCGACGACCGTGTAGTCGCCGAGCTCGGCGTCCGCGGGGACCGGCACCGGGGTGGTGAAGGTGCCCTCGGAGTCGGTGTCGACCGGGATGGCGTCACCCACGGGGTTGCCCTCGGGGTCGGTCAGCTGAACCGTGGCGGTCGAGTCCGGCGTGTAGCCCTCACCCGTCGCGACGGTCGACTGACCCGGAGCGACAGAGCCGGGGACCACGGTCAGGGACGGGTCGATCTCGCCCGTGCCACCGTCGCCACCGATGCGGACGGCGGCGTTGCCCAGGTTGATGCGAGCGACCTCGTTGGCCGGCAGCAGCGCGATGCTCAGCGCCGACAGCTCGAAGGAGGTCTCCGCGGCCGCGGCCTTGGTGGAGGTCTGGGTCACGCCCTCGGAGCTGACCTGACGGTTGATCGTGATGGAGAGGACCTGCGACAGGACGTCGAAGACCGGCGAGAGCAGCTCGCGGATCGGCTTCGTGATGGAGTCCGTCTTGAGGTCGTTGATCAGCAGGTTGAAGATGTTGTCACCCTCGTCGCTGATCAGCAGGTCGTACACCGGGGCCAGGATCGGCGCCAGGGCCGGGCCGAGCGTGTTGATGGTGCTGACCAGGAGCTCGGCGACCGGGGCCATCGTGCCCGTGCTGTTGTTCACGGCCTCGGGGAAGTTGCCGTTCACGGCGTCGGCCAGCGGCAGCGACCACGAGACGTCGAGGTTGCCCAGCGGGCTCTCGTCGGTGAAGGCGATGTTGATCGTCACCGAGTTCAGCGAGTCCTCGATCGCGCCGATGAGGATGTTGGTGACTTCCTCCATCAGCTCGTGCACGGTCTCCGCGATGAGCGGGTAGGTCGTGTCGTCGATGAGCTCGGTGTTCGGGTCGAGCGCGTTGATGCCGCCCTCGTTCGGGCCGTCCACGAGCTTGTCGAGGTGCACCTCGAGCTGGCCGGTCGACAGGTCGATCGTGATGAGCTGGTTCGCCGAGGTGATCGGCTCACCCACGACGGACTGGAACAGGTTCTCCTGCATGTTGCTGTCGACGGTGATCGACGGCGTCGGGACGCCCGGGATCGCGTCGAACAGGCCGGTCAGCGCGCTCTCGTCGAGGTTCTCGTTGACGAGGTCCTCGACGGTCGTGTCGATGGTGCCGCCGATGTCGTAGATCGACGAGGCAGCGTCCTCGATGACCGGCGAGTGCAGCGTCAGGTCCAGGTCGGCCACGCGGTACTGGCCGAGGCCACCCACGCCGTCCTGGTCCAGGATCACGCCGTCCTCGGCCTTGACCTCGGCCGCACCGGCGCCCGCCTCCAGCAGGAGCTGGTCGACGATCTTGTCCGTGAGGCCGTCGACGCCCAGCAGGCGCGCGACGGACAGCACGTCCACGGTGGCCTTGCCGAAGTCCTCGGTCTCGCCGTCCAGGGTCACGCCGCCGTCGGCGCCGGCCAGGCCGGAGACCGCGTACGCGTCGACCGGGGACGACGCCTCGCTCTTGCTGGCCAGCGCACCGAGCTGACCGAAGTCCAGGATCTCGTCGAGGGGAACCTCGACGTCACCGAGACGGATGAGCTCCGAGCCGAGCAGCTCGACGTTCAGGTTGCCCTCGTTCGGGCCTGCGTTCGAGACCGAGCCGGCCTCCGAGTAGGCGGCTGCGAGCAGCGCCTCCTGGAAGAGCGTCGAGTCGAGGACGCTCGCAGCGGCCTCCGACGGCTCGTCCGGGTAGTTGTCCACAGCCGCGACTGCCGGCAGGCCCGTGGTGGTCACCACGAGGGCCGACGCCGCGACCGTCACCAGAGATCGGCGCAGTACGAGGCCACCCCTTCGACGGCGTGACGGTACTTGCGTTGGGTTCAACGGAATTCACTCCTCCACGTTCGCGCTTAAGAAAAAGCGTCCGGATCGGTACGTGATCACGTCCGGATCTCGGGGCGATGGCATGAGGCACACCGGCTCCCGGCCATCAGGGAACAGTGGTTCTCAGCCGCCTGCCAGGCAGGGCCGTAATCGTGCGCTGACGCAATCCAGCGCAACGTGAAGTGCGTTCGATACGTTTCGAGGCGCGACCGAGGCAGCCACGCACACAATGCCGGGGAAACGAGAAAGACGTCCGGAATGCCGGGTGAAAAGTAGGCGCAGGAGCGGGTGAAAAATCTGCGCTCGACCGTTACCCGCCGACGAGCCAGGCGGGCGGGCGGGTCTCGGCGAGACGGACCAGATCCCTGCGGTCCCGGATGCCGAGCGTCGTGTACGCCTGGCGCAACCGGTTCACGACGGTCCGCTCGGACACGAACGTCGCCTGGGCGATCTGCGAGTTGGTCGCACCGTGCACGGCGAGCCGCACCATCTCCCGCTCGTGCCTGCCGAGCACCTCCCACTCGGGGCCCGCTCCGCCGCCGGCGTCGGTCTCGGCGAGGAACGCGTCGATGCCGCGCAGCCACCCGGTCATCCCGGCCAGCCGGACCAGCGTCCGGGCCTCGTCGAGCAGCGCCGTGCCCGTGGTGCGGGCGCCGCGCGTCACGGCGTACCGGCCGTAGGCCACCAGCATGCGCACCCGCTGCCAGGGCGACATCGGCACCGGTGCGGCGTGCAGCGCGGCCTCGAAGGCGGCCGACGGTGTGCCGTCGTCGGCCAGCAGCGCCCGCAGCCTGGACCAGGCCGCCGCGACGTCGACCGCCGACCGCTCCTCGGGCGTCACCACGGGCTGGAGCAGCCGCTCGATGCGCGGCCCCACCCGGCCGGGCGGCGTGGACGCCATGACGGCCTCGACGAGGTCGCAGCGCACCTGCACGCGGCCCCGGTACGGCCAGGCGCAGTGCTCCAGCGCGATGGTCAGCAGGGCCACGGCGCCCTCCGCCTGCCCCACGACGAGGTGCGCGGCGCCGAGGTCGGCGGCGTACTCGCCCAGCGCCCGCGCCGACCAGCTGCCCGCCTGCGCGGGCATCGTGCTCGCCGGTGCGGTGCCGTCGACGACGGCGTCCGCCGCCGCGCGCAGCCCGCGCGCGGGCAGCCACTCGTCCACCGACGGCCGCAGCTCCGCTGCGTGCGCGAGGTGCGTCCGGACGTCGACGGCGCGGCCGTCGAAGGCGGCGACCCGGGCCGCCGCGAGGTCGCGCGCGACGATCTCCGCGACCGTGCTCTCCCCCGCCGTGCCGGAGTGGTCCGCCAGCAGGCTGCGCGCGCCCACGACGTCGCCCAGCATCAGCAGGGCGTGCACCTGGATCCCGACGCCCACCCAGTCCTGGCCGGGCGTCGGCCCGAGCAGCCGGAGGTCGCCGCGGAGCGTCCCCGGGTCCGGCAGCTCGCCCGATCCCTCCAGGCGGAGCAGGGCGGCCGCCACGCGGGCACCGGCGGCACGCGCCTCCGCGGGGACGCCGGTCGCGTCGCGCCACCAGAGGTGGTCGGTCCACTCCGGCCCCACGCCGTCGGGCACCAGCGCGCCCTCGCGGTGGTCCAGCCACGTGCGGCCCGTCAGCAGGGACACGCCGACGGCGCGCGCCGACAGCCGGGGCTCGGGCGTGGCCGCCGCGACCGCCCAGGCGCGGGCCGGCAGCTCGTCGAGGTGCAGGCCGTCGAGGATGCGCTCGGCCGCGTGCGCGCCGGTCACGTCGTGCTCCGCGGCCGGTGCCTCGCGGCCGTCGACGTGGCCGTCCGCCCCGCGCGCCTCGCGGCAGAGCAGGGCCAGCAGCGGGTGCCGCACGGCCGACCGGCCGTCCCGGCGGGCCAGGGCCGCCCCGCCGAGCGGCGGGGCGCCCAGCGGCGCGGTGGCGAGCGCGGTCATGGTCGCCGGGTCCAGGCCGGCCAGCATCGCGCGGTAGACGCGCCGGGCGGCGGAGCCCGCGGTCTCGGGGCCGGTCCAGGAGGCGTCCCCGCGCAGCTCCGCGGCGCTCAGCGACCCGGCGAGCTCCAGCGCGAGCCGGGGGTTGCCGGCGCTCCACCAGCGCAGCTGCTCGACGACGTCGGCGGCGACCGGGACGCTCAGTTCCATGTCAAGCACGCGGCGCAGGGACCCGCGGTCGAGCGGCCCCAGCTCGAGCACCTCGACGTCGTCCGGCAGAGGTTCGGCGGAGATGCTCCGGACGGCGGCGATCACCCTCCAGTCCTGGCCGTACGCCTCGTCCGCCAGGTGCTGCAGCCAGCGCGCGCGCTCGGCGGTGAGCACGCCCACGTCGTCGACGAAGAGGACACGCGGGCCGGCACCGCCGTCCCCGTCCCCGTCGGCCGCCCAGGCCGACACCGCGCGCAGGAAGCCCGCCGCGTCGAAGTCGGAGTCGTGCTCCAGGTGGTCGGGCACGGACCAGGCCGACAGGTCGATGCGCCGGCTGTTCTCCAGGTCGTGCGCCGAGGGCCGGGGCGAGCACGGCCGGACCACCCGCACCGCCGACGATCCCGCGCCGACCAGCTTGAGGGCGCGGATCACCGTCGCCGTCTTGCCGATGCCGCTCAGCCCGCGCACGACGAGGACCGTCGGGTCCAGGTCCGTCGCGAAATGCCCGATGACTCGCAGTTCTCTGTCCCGCCCGTGGACCACGTGGCCCCTCCCCCTGCTACCCGCCTGGCTCCCTCGTGCCCCCGACGACGCCGTGGACATGGCCATGGAAGGCCCGTAACTAGATGGCACGCACACCCCAATTTCGTGACTTACATGAATATTGATCGGAGCGCGTCAGGGAGTCTATGACAAGAGATAAATCGTGCAGGGTGTGCCTGTGATACGGGAAATTACGGTTCTACCTGGCACATCTCGGACAGGCGAGATAAAGGCAAGTCCTCCGGAAATAAATCCGGAATGCCCAATTCCGACGAGGCGGCATCACGCCAGCGGGCCAAGCAATTCCTGCCGGTCGGACTCCGGGCGGTCCGCGCCGTCGAGCACGGCGACGATCTTCTTCTCCTCGTACCGGAAGTGCGTCTCCATGACGGCCTCGATGCCGTCGAGGTGCCGCAGCAGCTCGTCCCGGTCCGCCCCCGACAACGCGGCGCGCTGCAGCTCGCCCAGGAGGTGGTCCAGCATGGAGTGGTCCCGCTTGAGGTCGGCCACGACGGGCGCGAGGTCCGGCTCGGCCGCCAGCACGACGTCGAACAGCGTGGCGTCCTCCGCGCGGTGGTGCCCGGTCAGCGCGGCGCAGAAGCCGACGCAGTAGAGCTGCAGGTCCCGCGCCGCCGCCGGCCCGGAACCACCGCCCTCGACGGCGGACCGCGCCACGCCCAGGGCGTCGCGCAGCCGCCGGTGGATCTCGCGGAGCTCCTGCCCCCAGGCCACGACGCGCTGACTCATCGCCCGACAGCCTAGCCCGGGCCGGCCCCGGTCGGCGGTCAGCCGCCCAGCAGCTCGGCGATCACCGCGGGTACCGCGTGGGCGATCTCCAGCGCGGCGACCGGGCCGCCCGCCGAGGCGCGCGCCGCCGCCCGGCCGTGCACCACGACGGCGGCCGCGGCGAGGCGCGCCGCGAGCGTCTCGTCCGCGACGACGTCGGCCGAGCGCCCGGCCAGCAGCGTGCCCAGGACGCCCGCGAGGACGTCGCCCGCCCCCGCCGTGGCCGTCCACGCCGGGGCGTCCGCCTGCGCGTACGCGCCTCCGGGGCCGGCCACCACCGTGATCGCGCCCTTGAGCAGCACCGTCGCGCCGGTCGCCTGGTGCGCCGTGCGGGCCCAGTGCAGCGGGCGCGCCTCGACCGCCGCCCGGTCGGCGTCGTGACCCAGCCCCTGCAGCAGCTCCGCCAGCTCGCCGGCGTGCGGCGTCAGGACCGCCCAGGCGGGCAGCCGGTGCTCCAGCATCGTGAGCGCGCCGGCGTCGATCACGGCGGGCATCTTGCCACCGGTCACGTCCTCGGACAGCACGCCGGTCACGGCCGCGAGCGCCCCGAAGATCCGGCGCGCCTGACCGTCGTCGTCCGGGCCCTCCTCCGGGTCGAACGCCGGGACGCCGGGCCCCAGGACCCAGGCCTGGACGCGGCCGCCGGCCACGACCACCTCGGGCCGGGCCAGCAGAACGCGGGTGCCCACGGCCTCGGGGCCCAGGTAGCGCACCATGCCGGCCCCGGCGCGCACGGCGCCGGACGTCGCCAGCACCGCCGCGCCCGGGTAGGTGCTCGTCCCGGCGATCACGCCGACCACGCCGCGCGTGTACTTGTGGTCGTGGGCGGTCGGGGCGGGCCAGAGGGCCGCGACGTCCGCGGGCTCCATGCGCTGCACCCGGCCGGAGCCCGTGTCGGTGCCGGCCATCGCATGCCGGCCCAGGGTGACGCGCTGCGCCGCGCTGGCCCAGTGGTCGGTCCCGGAGGCGGTGGGGAAGCCGACGTCGACCAGCTCGACGTCGCCGGCGAGCTGTGCCGCCGGGGGCAGCAGGAGGCCGGGCTTGAGCGCGCCGAACGTCACCGTGCGGTCGGCGCGCAGCACGGGGCCGGGCACCACGCCGTCGTCCACCCCGATGCCGCTCGGGATGTCGACCGCGACCGTGTACGGCCACCGCCTGCCCGCGGCCTCGCGGGCCTCCGCGAGCGCGCGCACCAGGCCGCCGGCCGGCGGCCGCAGGGCGCCCCGGGCGCCGACGCCCACCAAGCCGTCGAGCACGACGTCGGACGCGAGGGCCGACCGGACCACGGCCGGGACCCGGGCGTCGGCGAGGGTCACGACGTGCCCGCCCGCCGCCTCGAAAACCGCGAGGCCCTCCTCGTGGGCGCGCGCGGACACGAGGACGGCCGTGACCGTCATTCCCCGGCGGACCAGGTGCGCGCCGGCGAACAGGGTGTCCCCGCCGTTGTTGCCGGGGCCGACCAGGAGCAGGGCGCTCGCGCCGCGGACGTCGCCGCGGGTGCCGGACGGGCGTCCGGCTCGGACGCGGGCCGCACCCGGGAGCCCGTCGGAGCCGAGGCTGCCGTGCAGCCGGGCGCCGCCCGGGCGGGCCGGCGTACGGGCCGCGACCTCCCGGAGCGCGGCCTGCGCCAGTGCGTACGCCGCCCTGGCCATGAGCGGCTCACCCGCCGCGATCAGCGGCTCCTCGGCCTTGCGTACCTCGTCGGAGCTCCATGCGTCTTTCACAGCCCTATAGTGCCGCGTCCACCAGGACCCGAGGTACCGAAACCTGACAATTTCGACCACACCTCCCCTCGGGCAACCCCGTCGGCATAGGGTCGGGCCATGCGATTCGGACTCTTCATCCCGCAGGGCTGGCGCCTCGACCTGGTCGACGTCGCGCCCGCCGACCAGTGGGCCACCATGCTCTCCCTCGTCCACCGCGCCGAGAACCAGGCGGCCGGCGAGGCCGTCCCGGGCGGCGAGTTCGCCTGGGAGTCCGCCTGGGTGTTCGACCACTTCCACACCGTCCCCGAACCCTCGACCGAGGCCACGCACGAGGCCTGGTCGCTGATGGCCGCGTTCGCGGCGGCGACCCAGCGCATCCGGCTGGGCCAGATGTGCACCTGCATGGCGTACCGCGAGCCGACCTACCTCGCCAAGGTCGCCTCGACCGTCGACACGATCTCCGGCGGCCGCGTCGAGATGGGTATCGGCGCCGGCTGGTACGAGCACGAGTGGCGCGCCTACGGCTACGGCTTCCCGACCGCGGGCGAGCGTCTGCGCGCGCTCGACGAGGGCGTGCAGATCATGGCGAGCATGTGGCGCACCGGGTCCTCGGGCACGTTCGAGGGCAAGCGCTACCAGGTCGACGGCGCGCTCTGCTACCCGCAGCCCCTCCAGCAGCTCCCGGTGGGCGACGGCGGCGCCGAGGTGCCGTCCATCCCGCTGTGGATCGCGGGCGGCGGCGAGAAGAAGACGCTGCGCATCGCCGCGCAGCACGCCCAGTACACGAACTTCGACGGCTCGCCGGAGGGCTTCGCGCACAAGTCGAGCGTGCTCGAGGCGCACTGCAAGGACGTGGGCCGGGACTTCGGCGAGATCACGCGGTCCTCGAACTACAACGTGGTGATCGGCGAGAACGACGCCGAGGTCGCCGAGCGGCTGGCCTGGATCGAGGCGCACCTGCGCAAGCAGGTCCCCGCCAAGGCCGACCGCGAGATCGAGAACTGGCGCAACGGCCTCCTGGTCGGCACGCCGGAGCTGATCATCGAGCGGCTGCAGAGCATGCGCTCGCGGGGCCTGGAGTACGCGATCACGTACTTCCAGGAGGCGGCGTACGACACCAGCGGCATCGAGCTCTTCGAGAAGCAGGTCATCCCCGAGCTCCAGTGACACCCCGGCGTGTCAGACCCTCGCCTCCGTGAGACCACCCGGCGTCGTCTTCTGCACGTGCAGCAGGAACTCGACGTTCGTCTTGGTCTTCTTGAGCTGACCGAGC